>JAATGL010000036.1 GCA_015654705.1 Alphaproteobacteria bacterium
CCTGCACGTCGATCGAGCGTTCCAGCGCCACGGCCAGCCGCGCGCAGAGATCGCTGCGCGAAAAGGCGCGCCCGGCATTGGCGGCGAAGAGTTGCAGCAGCGCGGTCTCCGAGCTGGTCAGCTTGACCGGACGGTCCTTGCGGCGCAGTTGCGCGCGCTGCGGATCGAAGACGCATTCGCCGAGCCGCACCTCGGCATGGGCGATGCGCTGCGGCGGCGCGGCGCGGCGCAGCAGGGCGCTGACGCGCAGCAGCAATTCGCGCGGCTCGAACGGCTTGGGCAGATAGTCGTCGGCGCCGTGCTCGAAGCCCGCGATGCGCTCCTCCGCCTCGCCGCGCGCGGTCAGCATCAGGATCGGCGTCTGCGACTGTGCCCGGATCGAACGGGTGAGAGCGAGCCCGGATTCGCCGGGCATCATCACGTCGAGGATCAGCAGGTCGAAGGCCATGGATTTCATCAGCGCCCGCGCGCCGGCGGCGTCGGCGGCGACGCTGACGCGGAAGCCGTTGGCGACGAGATAGCGCTGCAGCAGCGCGCGCAGCCGCTCGTCGTCGTCGACGACCAGCAGATGCGGGTCTTCGACGGTGGAGCCCGCGGCGCTCATGGCGTGCCGTCCCCGGCGCGGCGCGCCTCGTCGGCCAGGCCCATCAGCACGCGGCGGAAGCCCATCACCGCTTCGGGCCCGGCTTCGCGGAAGGCGCGCACCAGCTTGGGCCGCTGCGCCGCCCACAGCGCGCTCTCCAGCGCTGTGCCTTTCTCGGTCAGGCGGAGCTGACGCATCCGCCGGTCGCGCAAGGCCGGCTTGCGCTCGACATAGCCGCCGGCCAGCAGGTCGTTCAGCACGCGGCCCAGGCTCTGCTTGGTGACCTTCAGGATCGCCAGCAGGTCCGCGACCGAAATCGCGGGATGGCGCGCGATGAAATAGAGTGCGCGGCGATGGGCGCGGCCCAGCCCCGCCTCGGCCAGTTTCCCCGCGCCTTCCGAGGCGACGTCGCGCGCGGCAAAGAACAGCAGGTCCACGCCTTGCTTCAATTCCTCATCCCGAAGATATAGGGGTGAAGCCACGGGCTGCTGGGCGGCGTATTTTACGTCAGGCATGCTGACACAACTAAGCCTCCCGCGCGTTTACGGCAAGGGGAGAAAAGGAACGGACATGGCGGACATCATTCCCTTCGACCAGCGCGACGGTTCGCTGTGGTTCGACGGCGCGCTGGTGCCGTGGCGCAGCGCCCGGATCCATGTCCTGACGCATGGGCTGCATTATGCGTCCTGCGTGTTCGAGGGCGAGCGGCTCTATGACGGGCGCGTCTACAAGCTCAGGGAGCACACGGCGCGGCTGTTCGAGAGCGCGCGCATCCTCGGCATGAGAATTCCGTACACGGATGATGAGATCGACAGGGCGACGCTCGAAGCGGTCGCGGTGCAGGGCTTCAAGGACGCCTATGTCCGCCCCGTCGTCTTCCGCGGCTCGGAGATGATGGCGGTGGCCGCGCATAACACCAAGATCCATGTCGCCATCGCGGTGTGGCAATGGCCGTCCTATTTCGATCCGAAGGAGAAGCTGAAAGGCATCCGGCTCGACATCTCGAAGTGGCGCCGCCCCGCGCCCGACACCGCGCCGACGCAGGCCAAGGCCGCCGGCCTCTACATGATCTGCACGCTCTCCAAGCACGAGGCCGAGGCCAAGGGCTATGCCGACGCGATGATGCTGGACTATCGCGGGCTGGTGGCGGAGGCGACGGGCGCCAACATCTTCTTCGTCCGGAACGGCGAGCTGCACACGCCGATCGCCGACTGCTTCCTCAACGGCATCACGCGGCAATCGGTGATGGCGCTGGCGCGCGCGCGCCGGATTGCGGTGTTCGAACGCCGCATCGAGCCGGGCGAACTGGAAGGCTTTACGGAATGTTTCATCACCGGCTCGGCCGCGGAGGTGACGCCGGTGGCGGAGATCGGGCCCTACCGCTTCACGCCCGGCGCGATCAGTGAGACGCTGATGAACGCCTATGCCGACGACGTGCGCAAGCCGCTCAGCGACGTCAAGCTCGCGGGATAGATCATTCTTTTCCCGCGTCATGCTGAGGTGCGAGCGAAGCGAGCCCCGAAGCACGCACGATCCTTGTCGCCTTTCCCCAGCCACATTTCCGCCACCCTATCGCCCCGCAACCCGACGGGTGCGCCCGCGTTGTCTATAGGACAGGACAACGGAAATTTTGCCGGGAGAACAAAGATGAGCGATTTGCGCGGATTCGAAAGAACCGAAGATGTCGAAGGCCGGAACAGCAACAAGATCATCGGCGCGGTGGCCGTCATTGCGCTGATCGGCGCGGTCGGCGCCTATGCCTATGAAACGAACACGGTGAAAGCGCCGCCGCGCCAGGTCGTGGCGCTGGCAAACGCGCCGTCGCCCGCTTTGCAGCGCGCGATGCCGACACAGCCGGCTGCACCGTCTCAGTCCGCATCGGCGGAGCCTTCGCAGCCCGCTGCGGCGCCAATTCAGGACACGGCGCCGGCAGTGCAAGCGCCGAGAATGGAGCGGCACGCGGCCCTGCAGACGCCGCGGCATACGGTAGCGCCGACCATTTCCGAGAAGCTGGCGCCGCAGCAGACCTATTCGGCGCCGGCAGCAGATGCGCCGGTCCAGCCCACGCCGACGCAAATTGCGCCCGAACGCCAGGCACAGATCACGCCCACGCCCTCGGTGCCGGAATTGTCGACGCAATCTGCGCCGGCGCAGGCAACGCCTGACACGGCGCAGCCGAGCGAGTCTGAGCCGCAGCAATAATCCAGAACGATCTCGACACTTGCGGGCCGCCGGTGGCGGTCCGCTTTTTTATTGTCGCCAGCGGGCCGCAGCGTCCGCATCGGCGGGTTTCGCTTCGACCCAGCGCGCAACGCCGCCGCGTTCCTCCTGCTTCCAGAACGGCGCGTGGACTTTCAGATAGTCCATCAGGAACTGGCAGGCCTCGAAGGCCGCACCGCGATGCGAAGCCGCGACGGCGACCAAGACGATGCGCTCGCCCGGCGCCAGCCGTCCCACGCGATGAAGGATGGTCACACCGCGCAACGGCCAGCGCGCCTGCGCCTCGGCGACATGGCGCGCGATCTCGCGCGCGGTCATCGCGGGATAGTGTTCCAGGACCAGCGCGGTCAGTCCATCGTCGGCGCGGACATGGCCGGTGAAGGTGGCGACGGCGCCGATGTCGGCGCCGCCTTTCGCCAGCGCCGCCAGTTCGGCCGCGATGTCGAAATCCTCGCCCTGGATTTTGATGGTCGCGCTCATGGCGCGCACCACAAGCCTGCGCTCATCCGCCCGTCACCGGCGGAAAGAACGCCACTTCGTCGTCGGGGCCGATGGTCGTGTCGAATGTCGCATGCTCCTGGTTGACCGCCGTGCGCAGCCGGCCCGGATCGGCGAAGGCCTCGGCATAGCCCGGTCCGAGCATGCTCAGATGCTGCGCAAGCGCGCGCACCGTCGAAACGCCGTCCGGCAGTTCGAGGGTCTCTTCGCTTTTGCCCACTTTCTGCCGCACCCAGGCGAAGTAGAGCAGGTTCACGGCACGTCCCGCGGCGCGGCATGGAGGTGCTTGAGCCCGGCACGGAAATAGACGAAGCCGGTATAGACGGTCAGCGCCGCGGCGATCCACAACAGGGCATAGGCGACGGCGCTGTAGGTGACCGCCGGCAGGCCGGGGACGAAGGTGTCGGCCAGAGGTGTCAGGATCATCGCGCCGATGGCGATCATCTGCAGCGTCGTCTTGAACTTGGCGAAGACGGTGACCGGCACGCTGACCCGCGCCCCGGCCAGGAATTCGCGCAGGCCCGAGACCAGGATCTCGCGCGCCAGGATGATCAGCGCCGGCACCAGCTTCAGCAGGCCGAGCACGCCGGTCGTGCTGGTCAGGTTGAACTGGCGCACCGTGCCCTCGGCGACCAGCATCATCAGCGCCACCGCGACCAGGATCTTGTCGGCGATCGGATCGAGCATCCGCCCGAAATCCGAACTGGCGTTGAACCGCCGCGCCGCCATCCCGTCGAAGGCGTCGCTGATGCCCGCGATGCAGAACACCACGAAGGCGGTCAGCCGCGCGCCGTCCCCCGGCAGCACGAAGGCCAGCGCGAAGACCGGCACCAGCGCGATGCGCATCAGCGTCAGGGCATTGGGAAGCGCCAACATGGCGCCACCTTAGCCCACGAATTACGCCGTGGGGTGGAAGAAGTCGAAAATTTTGCGGGCCAGCGTGGCGCTGACGCCGCCGACCGATTCGAGGTCGCCGAGGCTCGCCCCCGCCACCGCCCTTGCCGAGCCGAAATGCTGCAGCAGGGCGCGCTTGCGGGTGGCGCCGACGCCGGCGATCTCGTCCAGCGGATTGGCGCCGATGGCCTTGGAGCGCTTCTTCCTGTGGCTGCCAATGGCGAAGCGGTGCGCCTCGTCGCGCAGGCGCTGTAGGTAATAGAGCACCGGGCTGCGCGGATCGAGGCGGAACGGTTCGCGGCCGGGCAGATAGAAATGTTCGCGCCCGGCGTCGCGGTCCGGCCCCTTGGAGATGCCGACCAGCGCCACGTCCTCGACGCCCAGATCGGCGAAGACCTGGCAGGCGATGGCGAGCTGTCCCGGCCCGCCATCGATCAGCGCCAGGTCGGGATGCTTGGTCTTGACGTCGCCCTCCTCCTTGACGAGGCGCGCGAAGCGGCGCGTCAGCACTTCGCGCATCATGGCGTAGTCGTCGCCGGGCACCAGTTCGGTCGATTTGATGTTGAACTTGCGGTACTCGCCCTTCTCGAAGCCGTCCGGCCCGGCGACGATCATGCCGCCGACCGCATTGCTGCCCTGGATGTGCGAATTGTCGTAGACCTCGATGCGGCGCGGCGGCGCGTCGAGCCCGAAGGTCTCCGCCACGCCGTCGAGCAGCTCGCGCTGCGCCGCGTTCTCGGCGATGCGCCGGCCGAGCTGTTCGCGCGCGTTCTGCACCGCCATCTCGACGATCTCGCGCTTCTCGCCGCGCTGCGGCACCGACACCTCCACCTTGCGCTCGACGCGCAGCGACAGGGCCTCCGCCAGCAGCGCGCGTTCGGGGATGTCCTCCGACAGCAGGACCAGTCCCGGCGCCGGACGCTCGTCGTAGAACTGGCCGATGAAGGCCTCCAGCACCTCGCCGGTCGAAAGCTCGCGCGGATGGCGCGGGAAATAGGGCCGGTTGCCCCAGTTCTGGCCGGCGCGGAAGAAGAACACCTGGATGCAGGTCTCGC
>JAATGL010000267.1 GCA_015654705.1 Alphaproteobacteria bacterium
GGTGCGTGAAATGACGGGGACGCCATGAACACCGCGGACGCGATCGTCATCGGGGCCGGGCATAATGGGCTGGTCTGCGCGTTCTATCTGGCCAGGGCCGGATCGAAGGTAACGGTGCTCGAACGCCGCGCGGTGGTCGGCGGCGCGGCGGTGACCGAGGAATTCCATCCGGGCTTCCGCAATTCGGTGGCGAGCTACACGGTCTCGCTGCTGAACCCCAGGATCATCCGCGACATGGACCTCGCCGGCCACGGCCTGCGCGTGGTCGAGCGCAAGCTGCAGAATTTCCTGCCGCTCAACGACCGCGAATATCTCGAAGTCGGCGGCGACCGCACGCAAGAGAGCGTCGCGAAATTCTCCGCCCGCGACGCCAGGATGCTGGCCCCCTATGGCGCGCGGCTGGGCGAGATCGCCGACATCCTGCGCGATCTGATGCTGCAAACACCGCCCAATGTGCGCGAAGGCGGCTGGGGCGCCGCCCTGCCCGAATTGTTCCGGGCCGCGGCGCAGGCCAAGCCGTTCGCCGGGCTCGGCATGGCGGCGCGGCGCGACCTGCTGGCGCTGTTCGCCCAGTCCGCCGGCGATTATCTGGACGGCTGGTTCGAGAGCGCGCCGATCAAGGCGGCCTTCGGCTTCGACGGCGTGGTCGGCAATTATGCCAGTCCCTACACGCCGGGCTCCGGCTATGTGCTGCTGCACCACGTGTTGGGCGAGGTGAACGGCAAGAAGGGTGCCTGGGGTCACGCCATCGGCGGCATGGGCGCGATCACCCAGGCGATGGCGAAGGCCTGCGGCGAGCGGGGCGTCGCCATCCGCACGGAGGCGCCGGTGCGCGAGGTGATCGTCGAGAACGGCCGCGCGGTGGGCGTCGCGACCGAGTCGGGCGAGATTTTCCGCGCGCCCGTCGTCGCCTCGAACCTCAATCCGAAGCTGCTGTTCCGCAAGCTGGTCGATCCCGGCGTCCTGCCGCGCGACTTCCGCGAGCGGATCGAACATTACCGCTGCGGGTCCGGCACCTTCCGGATGAACGTGGCGCTCAGCGAATTGCCGCGCTTCACCTGCAAGCCCGAAACCGGCGATCACCTGACCGCCGGCATCATCATCGCGCCGTCGCTCGATTACATGGACCGCGCCTACACCAGCGCGCGCGCCAATGGCTGGTCGACGGAACCCATCGTGGAAGTGCTGATCCCTTCCACGCTGGACGACAGCCTGGCACCGCCCGGGCAGCATGTGGCGAGCCTGTTCTGCCAGCAGGTGGCGCCCGAGCTTTCCGGCGGACGTTCCTGGGACGATCACCGCGACGAAGTCGCCGATCTGATGATCGAGACGGTCGATCGCGTGGCGCCCGGCTTCAAGGCGTCGGTGCTCGGCCGCCAGGCGCTGACGCCGCTCGATCTCGAACGCGTCTTCGGTTTGGTCAGCGGCGACATCATGCATGGCGCGCTGAGCCTGGATCAGCTTTATTCGGCGCGGCCCGTGCTGGGCCACGGCAATTACCGCGCGCCAATCCCCGGGCTTTACATGTGCGGCGCCGGCACCCATCCAGGCGGCGGGGTTAGCGGCGCGCCGGGCCACAATGCGGCACACGAGATCCTGAAGGATCGCCGCCGCCGGCGTTGACAGCGCCGGGCTGCGATCCTCTGATCCGCCGATGGAACACGCGCGCAAAGCCGAGCCTGCCGGCACGCTGTCGACCGCGCTCGCCCATGCACACCGTCTGCTCGACACCAGGCCGGCGATGGCGGAAGCGCAGGCGCGTGAAATCCTGGAGGTCATGCCGGGCCAGCCGCTTGCCCTGCTGCTGCTGGCCTCCGCGCGCCGCGCGCAAAGCGACGCCGCCGGCGCCAAGGCGATTTTGGAGTCGCTGGCGGGTGCACAGCCCGATCTGGCGCCGGCGCATTACGCGTTGGGCTCCGTCTTGAGCGCCCTGGGTGAAGGCCGCGCCGCCATCGCGGCGTTTTCGCGGACCACGACACTCGATCCCGGCAATGCCGCCGCGTGGCGCGCGCTGGGCGATCAGCTTGCGCTGGCGGGAGACGGCACGGCAGCCAACGCTGCCTATGCCCGCCAGATCAAGGCGTCGGTCAACGATCCGCAACTGCTCGAAGCCGCGTCGGCGCTTTGCGACAACCGGCTGGCGATCGCCGAGAGGATTTTGCGGGATTTCCTGAAATGGCATCCCACCGATATCGCGGCGATCCGCATGCTGGCGGAGACAGGCGCGCGGCTCGGCCGCTACGAAGATGCCGAAAAACTGCTGGCGCGCTGTCTTGAACTGGCGCCCGGCTTCGCCGCGGCCCGGCACAATTACGCGACGGTGCTGCACCGGCAGATGAAATCCGAAGAGGCCGTAAGGCAAACCGATTTGCTTCTGAAGGACGATCCGCGCAATCCCGGCTATCGCGCGCTGAGGGCGGCGGCGCTGGTGCGGATCGCCGAGTATGGCCAAGCCATCGCCTGCTACGAGACATTGCTGGCGGAATATCCCGAGCAGCCCAAGGCCTGGATGAGCTATGGCCACGCGCTCAAGACAGTCGGCCGCCAGCCGGAATGCCTTGCCGCCTATCGCAAGGGCATCGCGCTCCTGCCCAGCCTGGGCGAGGCCTATTGGAGCATGGCGAATCTCAAGACCTTCCGCTTCGAGGCCGGCGAGATCGCCGCGATGCAGGCCCAGCTCAGGCGCGCCGATCTGACCGACGAGGATCGCTATCACCTGCATTTCGCGCTCGGCAAGGCGCTGGAGGATGCAAGGATTTACGCCGAATCCTTCGAACATTATGCGCAAGGCAACATGCTCCGACGCAGCGTTCTCACCTATGTCGGCGACGTGACGAGCGAGCATGTGCGCCGCTCGAAAGAGGTTTTCACAGCGGCGTTTTTTCAGGCGCGCAAGAACGCCGGCTCGCAGGCGCCGGACCCGATCTTCATCGTCGGCTTGCCGCGCGCCGGCTCGACGCTGATCGAGCAGATTCTGTCGAGCCATTCCGCTGTCGAAGGCACGATGGAACTGCCGGACGTCAATGTTCTGGCCAGAGGGCTCGACGGCGCGAAGAAAAAAGGCGCGAACTATCCGGAAAATCTGCGCGGCCTGGAGATCGCGCGCTTCGCCGCGCTCGGCGAGGAATTCCTGGCGCGCGCGCGCATCCAGAGAAAACTGGGCCGGCCTTTTTTCATCGACAAGATGCCGAACAATTTCCTGCATCTCGGTTTCATTCACCTGATCCTCCCCGAGGCGAAGATCATCGACGCGCGGCGCCATCCGCTCGGCTGCTGCTTCTCCAATTTCAAGCAGCATTTCGCGCGCGGCCAGACCTTCACCTACGACCTCACCGACATCGGCCGCTACTACCGCGACTATGTGGAACTGATGGCCCATTTCGACGCGGTGCTGCCGGGGCGCGTCCACCGCGTTTTCTACGAGGACATGATCGGCGACCCGGAAAAAGAAATCCGGGGCCTGCTCGATTATTGCGGCCTGGCGTTCGAGGAGTCGTGCCTGCGGTTCTACGAAAATGGCAGGGCGGTTCGCACGCCGAGTTCCGAACAGGTCCGCCGGCCGATTTTTACCGAGGCCATGGAGCAATGGCGATCCTATGAAACATGGCTCGAACCGTTGAAATCCGCGCTCGGCCCTGTCCTGGAGGCCTATCCCGGCGTGCCCGTTTTCTAAGCGGACAGGCGCATTTCGAACCTGGATTCGGGCAAGCTGCTCAGCTTCGATGCAACCAAACATCCTTCTTGCCCGCTCGGCCGCGGCAAGCTTGACAGTCTGATGACGCCGGACTGACATGGCACGGGGCCGTGCGACGCGGGGGATTTCGATGGGTGGCTTTCGGTCGGAGGCGCCGGGACAGGCCCGGCCCGTGCTGATGTCCGCATTGCTCGCGTCGACGATGCTGACCGGCGTGCCATATGCGTTCGCGCAGGAAAACGGCGTGGCGCTGGAGACGGTCGTGGTGACCGCCGAGAAGCGCTCCGAGGATCTGCAGAAGGCGCCCCTCAGCATTCTCGCCTTCAACACCGAGAAGCTCGATCAGCTGCACGTATCGAGCTTTGACGACTATGCCAAATATCTGCCCAGCGTCGCCTACACGACGTCCGGGCCGGGGCTCGCCGATGTCTATATGCGTGGCGTGGCCAGCGGCGAAAACAACAACCATTCCGGGCCGCTGCCGAGCGTGGGCATCTATCTCGACGAGCAGCCGATCACGACCATCGGCGGCGCGCTCGACATCCATGTTTACGACATCGCACGGGTCGAAGCGCTTGCCGGACCGCAGGGCACGCTCTACGGCGCGAGTTCCCAGTCCGGCACGATCCGCATCATCACCAACAAGCCGGATTCGAGCGCCTTCTCCGCCGCCTACGATATCGGCGTCAACGACGTCGCGCATGGCGGTGTCGGCGCGGTCGCCGAAGGGTATGTCAACGTGCCCCTGGCGGACAACATGGCGATCCGCATCGTCGGCTGGGACGAGCACGCTTCGGGCTTCATCGACAATATCGCCGGCACCGATGCGGCCGCCGGGATCATCCAGGGCGTGCGCACCTTCCCCGCCGCGACGGCGGCGAGCGAGGCCGCCGGCGGCGGACCGATCGTGAGCAGCAACACCAACGCGTTCGGCAACGACTACAACAGCGTCGACACGATGGGCGCCCGCGCGGCGCTGCAGATCGATCTCGACGACAACTGGACGATCACGCCCACCCTGATGGGGCAGGACGCCCGCGCCTATGGGATTTTCTCGTACGATCCTACGGTCGGCTTCCTGAAGGTGACGCATTTCAATCCCGAATGGACCAACGATCGCTGGTATCAGGCCGCCCTGACGGTCGCCGGCAAGATCAGTAATCTCGACATGACCTATGCCGGCGCCTATATGGACCGCGCGCTCACCTCGCGCTCCGACTATTCCGATTACTCCTTCTTCTATGATGCCTTGTACGGCACCTATTTCCACAACGACGCGGGCCAGGTGATCAATCCCTCTCAGGTCATCTCGGGCCGCGATCATTTCACGAAGTTGAGCAACGAGATCCGCATCGCCTCGCCGGCTGAGGACCGTCTGAGGTTCGTGGCAGGTCTCTTCGCCGAGCGGCAGACCCATTTTATCGAGCAGCGCTACGTGATCACGGATCTGGAAAGCGATTATTCGGTCAGCGACTGGCCGAACACGATCTGGCTGACCGAGCAGGAGCGCGTCGACCGCGACTATGCCGTCTTCAGCGAGATCTCGTACGATCTGCTTCCCTCGCTGACGCTGACCGCAGGCGCACGCGGCTACATCTCCAACAACTCGCTCGGCGGCTTCTACGGTTACGCCGCGGGCTTCAGCTCGCATTACGGCGAAGCCCAGTGCGGCGTGCCCCTTGTGCCGTTTCGCGGCGCGCCCTGCACAGATTTCGACAAGCACGTCTATGAAAAAGGCTACACCCACAAGCTCAACGCTACCTGGCACATCGACGACGACAAGATGGTCTATGCCACCTGGTCGACCGGATTTCGCCCCGGCGGCATCAACCGCAATGCCAGCCTCCCGCCCTATCATTCGGATTTTCTGACGAATTACGAGCTGGGGTGGAAGACCTCGTGGCTCGACGACAGCCTGCGCGTTAACGGCGCGCTGTTCTGGGAAGATTGGGACAAGATTCAGTTTTCCACCATTCCGCCGCTCTCCGCCGGCCTCACCGCTATTTTCAACGCGGGACAGGCGCGCATTCTGGGCATCGAAAACAACATCGATTGGAGGATCAACGAAAATCTCACGCTGTCTGCGGCCGCGACCTATGTCGATGCCGAGCTGACCCAGGATTATTGCCAGGACGCGTCGCCCTGCACAGACACGTCCACGATCGACGCCGCGAAAGGCACGGCGCTTCCCATCACGCCGCGGTTCAAGGCGAACACGGTCGGACGCTACGAATTCGATGTGTTGGGCTACAAGGCCCATCTGCAGGGCGCCGCGGTCTATCAGGGAAGCGCCTGGCCGGCGCTCATCGCTTCGGATCGTGCGACCCTCGGCAAAATGCCGTCCTACGTGACGGCCGATTTCTCCGCCGGCATCGGGCTCAACAACTGGACGCTCGAAATCTTCGCCGACAACGCGTTCGACTCCCACGGCCAGAACGACCGTTATGTGGAATGCGCGATCTGCACGGCGCAGGTTTATGTCACGCCGATCATGCCGCGTGTCGTCGGCCTGAAATTCGGGCAGAAGTTCTAGGCCGCCTTACCGCCCGATCGCGTAGAGTTTCGAATCGTTTATCGCGTAGACCGTGCCGTCGGGTCCAATGATGGTCGGCGTATAGGCCTCCGCGAGCGGCGGGTTGAGCTCGACATTCGTCAATTTGTTTTTCACGAGGTCCCAGCGATAGGTGTGGCCGTCCTCGGCATTGGCGATCACCGATTTTCCGGCGGCGTCGACGACCGCCGCATTGATGCACCATTCATAGACCACGCCCTTCGGCGCCCCGGGGAACTGCGTCGGATTGAGGGCGGTCATGATTTCCTTCATGACCGTGGCGTTGCTGTAGTGGTCCTTCTGGGTCGCGTCCGGATCGAGAATGGCGATCTGGTTATGCCCGTCGCCGGTTCCGGCGCCGTAATAATTGTTGTATTTGGTCATCAGCAGATAGGCCGAGGTCCCCTTGTACGAGGGGACCGCCGCCGTCGGCACCACCGACACCGTGTCATCCCAGCCGAACGACCCCGGGGTCTTCTGCTGCGTCAGATCGGTGTTGAAATGAAGCAGCCAGCCGCGGCCATTGTGGTTGCCGAAGGCGCTTTCCTGGACGCCGTAATAGACGTCGCCGTCGGGGCCGACCGTCGGCGCGGCGGAGGAATCGTCATAGAGGACGGCGTCCGACTTTGCCGCCGGATCCATCAGCCGCACCTTGTATTTTTGCTGCAGCGTCGCGCTGTCGAGGCCCAGGAGATAGCCGAACTCGCCATCGCTGACCGCGATATAGATCGTCGACTGGTCCGCGGACACGGCCGGCGCGCAGTTCATCGCGACCTCGATGATGTTCTGGTCGCCCGCGGCGGCGCCTGCGGCGACCCACGATCCCGTGCTGTCGGCGCCGATCCGCGCGATGCCGCTCTTGAGGCCGAGCGGCGTCGAGCCGGTCACGATGAAGCCGAAATAGATGTTGCCCGCCTCGTCCGCCGTGATCGGGGTGTCGATCATCACATGCTGGTTGTAGGCGCTTTTGTTTGCCTTGTAGCTGGACAGGCCGAAGAAGGCGAGCTGACCGCGGTTGCCCGTTTTCAAATCCGGCGTATCGCGAAAATAGACGGTGCCGCCCGCGCCCGCGTAATAGAGCCGGTTCTGCGCCGTCAGGTGCGCCGGAAAGCTCGGCGTCCAGTCATGCGGCGCCAGGAGGAAATCGGTCTTCTTCTGCCACAGCTTTTTTCCGTTGGCGCCGGAATGGGCCTCGACGCGGAAGCCGTTGGTGGCGCCCGTCTTGACCGGCACAAGGACGGTGTTGGAGGCGGTGATCATCGGCGAGCCGTAATGGATCAGCAATTCGCCGCCCGTGATCTGGGGGTCGAGATCGACCGGCGTCGTCCAGTGCAACTTCTTGAGCTTCTGTCCCTGTGCCGGCGCAGGCGCGGTGTGCTGTGCATTCCCGGCATAGCCGCGCCAGGCCGGTCCGGTCTGTCCAAGCGCCGGCGCAACCAGACACAGGCACACGAGCGCACCCGAAAACATCGCTTTCATGAGAATCTCCGAAAATGGCGGACTGGAAGCCGCCGGAACGCTACCGGCTTTCCCCGAAAAAGCCCAGCGGGATCGGCGACGGCACGCTTGGATCGGACGCACAAAAATATGACGGACGCACCCTTGACACACGCAAGGCGCTAGGAGGGCGCATCCGCCTTCGTTACATTGCCTGCCCATGCGTCGCTTGATTCACCTCACCCTTTCGCCGCCCTCGCGTGTCGCCCGCCTCATCCTGGGCGAGAAGCGGCTGGTCTTCGATCCGGCCGGCGCGGAAGACCCCCAGGCCCATCTGCCGGTCTTCACCGATCTGGACGGCACGCGCTGCGAAGGCCTGTGGGCGGTGATCGACCATCTGGAGGGCACCTATCCCGAACGGGCGCTGGTGCCGGAGGATGCCGTACAGCGTGGCGAGGTCCTGCGCTGGCTCGACTGGGCGATGGGGCCGTTGGGCGAACGCGCCACGCGCAAGATCCTCTATGAGAAAGCGGCGCAGCGTTTCACCGGCGCGCCGTCGCGCGGCGCCCCCGACATGAATGTGATCCGCCAAGGCCGCGAGGCTCTGGGGGCGGCGCTCGCCGTCATCGGCAAGGCGGCGGAACGGAACGGCAATCTCGTCACGCGCGAATGCTTCCTGTCGGACCTAGCGGTGGCGGCGCATCTTTCGGCGCTGGACTATTTCGGCGAAGTCCCGTGGACGGATTATCCGCAGGCCGGCGAATGGTATGTGCGGATGAAATCGCGGCCGTCCTTCCGCTCGCTGCTGGGCGACCGCCTGCCTGGACAGCCGCCCGTGTCGCATTATGCCGAACTCGATTTCTGATCCGCGCGAGGCGATCCGCGCCCGCGCCATCGCTGAGGGTTTCGACATCATCCGCTTCACCCGCGCCGCGGCGCCGGCCGATGTCGGGACGCGGTTGAAGACGTTTCTGGGCCAGGGCCGTCACGGCACGATGGATTGGATGGCGCGCAACGCCGAGCGCCGCGCCGATCCGCAGACGCTCTGGCCGGAAGCGCGCAGCATCATCGTCCTCGGCGCCAATTACGGGCCCGACCACGATCCGCTCGACGCCCTGTCGCGGCCGGACATCGGCGCGATCTCGGTCTACGCGCAGGGCGGCGACTATCACGACATCCTGAAATCGAAGCTGAAGCGGCTGGCCGCCTTCGTGGCCGGCGAATTCGCCGCGGACGTCAAGGTCTTCATCGATACCGCGCCGGTCCTGGAGAAACCCCTGGCGCAGGCGGCCGGACTGGGCTGGCAGGGCAAGCATACCAACCTCGTCAGCCGCGACTTCGGATCGTGGCTGTTCCTGGGATCGGTTTTCACCACGCTGGCGCTCGAACCCGACGCCGCCGAAAGCGATCATTGCGGCCAATGCCGGGCCTGTCTCGACATCTGCCCGACCAAGGCGTTTCCCGCGCCCTACCAACTCGACGCGCGGCGCTGCATCTCCTATCTGACGATCGAGCACAAGGGTCCCATTCCGCGCGCGTTCCGCGAAGCCATCGGCAACCGCATCTATGGCTGCGACGATTGTCTGGCGGTCTGTCCCTGGAACAAATTCGCCCGCACCGCGCGCGAGACGCAATTCCATGCCCGCGCTGAATTGCGCCATGCCCGTCTGGCCGATCTGGCGCGGCTGGACGATCCGGGCTTTCGCGACATCTTCCGTGGCTCGCCGATCAAGCGCATTGGACTCGACCGCTTCGTGCGCACTGTGCTGATCGGAATCGGCAATTCGAAAGAACAGAGCCTGGCGCCGGTCGCGGAAGATCTGCTGGGCGATGCTTCGCCGCTGGTCCGCGCCATGGCCGTGTGGGCCTTGTCGCGGCTGCTGGACGCCGATCGTTTCGCGATGCTGGCGAAGAAACACACGCAGGAACCGGATGGCGACGTCCGCGCCGAATGGGATGCTATTTTTTTGCCGGCGTTTGCGTCTGGCTGAGATATTCGCCTGCCAGCGCCGCGGCGCGGGAGCGCGGTGCCGCCTTGACGACCTGCTGCCAGTCGGCGCGCGCACCGGAGGTGTCGCCGTCTTCGAATTTCATCGCGCCGCGCTCGACCAGCGCGTCGCCATAGCCGGGAAAGATATCGAGCGCCCGGTTGATGTCCGCCCGCGCCTCGGCTTTGCGGCCGGCGGCGTGGCGCGCGCTGGCGCGCAGGACCAGCAGATCGCTGCGGTCGGCATCGCGCTCCAGCGCTACGCTCAGATCGGCGTCCGCGCCGGTCCAGTCCTTGCGCATCGCGTGCGCTCGTGCGCGATCGGCCAGGATATCGACGTCGCGCGCCGCGAACACCAGCGCGTTGGAGAACGAGAGTTCCGCCCTTTGCGGGTCTTCCGCCAGCAGCCAGGTGTTGCCCGCCTGGTCGTAAAGCTGCGCCCGCTCGCCGGACTGCAGCTTGGCGCCTTGGGCGAGCGTATCGAGCTTGGGTGCGGCTTCCGCGTAGCGGCCGAGCTGCACCAGCGCCAGCGCGCCGCAATGTTCCGCCCCGGCGCCGCCGCCCGCGCTATGCCAGGACAGCGACTGGTTATAGGCCGCTTGCGCATCGCTTTTGGTCAATTCGACGCAGCGCTGATAACGGTCGCCGGCGCCGAGCGCCGAATCCGGCGGCGCAGCGGCTGCCGCGGGCCACGGCAACACAAATGCAAGACCGGCAAGAACAACAAGGGCATAGGGAGGACGCATGGCTCCAAAAGAGCCGGGCCGCATGGCAAAAGCAAGGCGCGTTCGCTAGGCTCGCCGCGACGAGGGAGGATTCCATGAACGGGCTTTTGTCCTGGGCGCGCGCGGCATTGCTCGTTCTGACCTTCGCCATGGTGTCGGCCGGTGGCGCGCAGGCGCAGGCCGGTCCGGCCGCGGCGCCAACCGCGACCATCGATGTCCACACGCTGCCGCCCGCCAGCACCATGCAGTTCGATCCCGAGAAGGCGACCAACGCCTATCTCGCGCGGGTCAGTGGCGCGGCACGGGCGAAATCGGATTCCTATTTCGAGGGCGGCTACGTTCTGCAGATGGTGGACGCGGTCTATGCGATCGTCATTTCGGCCCTGCTGCTGTGGCTGCGGATCTCGGCGCGGATGCGCGATCTCGCCCAGGGCCTTACGCGCTCGCGCTTCTGGCAGGTGCCGATCTACATCGTGCAATACATCGTGCTCGTCACCATCGTGACCCTGCCGCTGACGCTCTATGAGGATTATTTCCGCGAGCATGTCTTCGGACTGTCGAACCAGAATCTCCTGCAATGGTTCGGCGATTTCGGCACCGACTTCGCGGTCAATCTCGTTGCCTTCGTCGTCCTGGGCACGCTGATCTACAGCGCGATCCACGGCAGCCGACGCTATTGGTGGGCCTGGGGCGCGGCGATCGCGGTCCTTTTCCTGATCGTCGGCATCGTGATCGAACCGGTCTTCATCGCGCCGCTGTTCAACCACTACGAGCCGCTGAAGGCGGGGCCGACGAAGGACAGGATCCTCTCGCTCGCCCGCTCCGAAGGTATTCCGGTGACGAACGTCTACGAGTTCGACGCGTCGCGCCAATCCAAGCGGATATCGGCCAACGTCTCCGGCTTCCTCGGCACCACGCGCATTTCGCTCAACGACAATCTGCTCCACCGCTCGAACGATCGCGAGATCTTGGCGGTGCTGGGCCACGAAATGGGCCATTACGTGCTGGACCATGCCACCCGCATCATCCTGATGGAGGGATTGCTGTACCTGGTGGGATTTGCCTTCGCCGCCTGGGGATTCAACGTCCTGACGGATCTGTTCGGCGGGAACTGGGACGTGCGCAATATCGACGATCCCGCGGGTCTTCCCGTGCTCGCGGCGCTGGCGACCGTCTTCTTCCTAATCACCACGCCGATCGATAACACGATCGTGCGCACGACGGAGGCGCAGGCCGATATCTTCGGCGTCAACGCCGCGCGCCAGCCAGACGGCTTCGCGGAAGCGACGCTGCAACTTAGCGAATACCGTAAGCTCGATCCCTCGCCGCTCGAGGAATTCGTCTTTTACGATCATCCTTCGGGCCGCAACCGCATTTCGATGATGATGCGCTGGAAGGCGGAGCATCTGAAAGACTGGGATATCGAGGCGGGCCCGGTCTCGCCGCAATAATCACCCCGGCAGGGCGGCGGCGAGCTTAGCGTAGAGCGGGTTGGCATCATCGAAGACGTAGTCGACGTCGTGGACCGTCGCGATCCCATGGCCCTGGGTGCGAAGCGCCGCCATTGTTTCCATCAGCCGCGGACGCGGACAGAGCAGCGCATAGTCCCCCGCCGCCGAAGCCGGGCGAGAAAGCAGCGTTACTTCGGACAGCGTTGCGACGACCTGATCGGCATCGCCGTCCAGCCGGACCCGCAGCACATGATTGGCCTTCGCCCGCTCGCGCGCGCCGAGCCGCGCCAGCAGTGCCTCGGCCAAGGCGCGCGCGTCCGAGCTCCAATCGGCGGTCAGGCTCGCGGCCAGTTGCGCCTGGCTTTGGAGGATAGTGCCGTCTTCCAGCGTCTTGAGGCCATTGGCGGCCAGCGTCGCGCCCGTCGTGGTGATGTCCACGATCGCCTCGGCAGTACCGGCGGTCGGCGCGCCCTCGGTTGCGCCGGCGCTTTCCACGATGCGGTAATCCGAAATGCCGGTGTGGGCGAAGAAGGCGCGCGTCAGGTGCAGATATTTGGTGGCGACGCGCAGGCGGCGGCGATGACGCTGCGCGAAGGCGGCGCAGACATCATCCAGATCGGCCATGGTGGTGACGTCGATCCAGGCCTGCGGCACCGCGACCACGACATCGGCGAACCCGAAGCCCAGCGGCTTGATCAGCGCGATGCGCGATTCCAGTTCCGGCGCGGTCTCGCGCAGCAGGTCTTCGCCGGTGATGCCCAGATGCACGTCGCCGGCCAGCAGCGCCGCCGCGATCTCCGACGCCGACAGCAGCATCACGTCGATACCGGACAAGCCCGCCAGCGTGGCGCGATAGCCGCGCGCGCCGGCCGCCTGTTTCAGGGGCGTGCCGGCGTCGGCGAAATAGGCGCTCGCCTGTTCCTGCAGCCGGCCCTTGGAGGGAATAGCGAGCGTCAGCTTCATGGTCACGCCCCGCCCAACGCGTCGCGCGCCGCCAGAACGCGCTCGGTGCGGAGGGCGCAGCCGATGGCCGGGATGGCGCGGCCGGCGCCCAGCGCCTCCAGCAGGCCGTCATAGCGCCCGCCGCCCGCGACCTGCACCGGGCCCTCCGCGTCGCGCGCCCACAATTCGAAGACAAAGCCGGTATAGTATTCCATGTTGCGGCCGAAGCGGGCGGCGAAGCTGACATGCGCGGGATCGATGCCCAGCGACTGCAGTGCGGCGAGCCGCGCCTCCATCGCCGCCAGCGGCGCCTGCAATGTCGTGTCGGCCGATTTCGTCAGTGTACGGATCTGCGCCAGCGCCTCCGGCGCCGGGCCCGAGACTGCCAGCATGTCGGTGATGATCCGCGCCACCCCAGGGTCGAGGCGCAGCGCCGCCGCGTCCGCCGCCTGCTCGATCAGCCGCTCGACGATCTCCTCGCGGGTGCGCGCGCCCAGCGGCGCCTCGCCCACCATGTCGAGCAGGCCTTCCACCGCACTGCGCGCCTCGCCCGGTGCCAGCCCGCCCAGATGGGCGAGCAGGCGCTGCGCGTCGTTGGCGGCGCCCGCCGTCAGCCGCTGCAGCAGCGCCTCGAAATAGCCGGCGCGCCAGAAATGGCGCTTCAACCGCCCGCGCCACTGCACCGGCACATCCAGCGCATCGACCAGTGTCGAGAACAGGCCCAGATCGCCGATCTTCATTTCGAAACCGTCGAGGCCCGCGGCGCGCACGGCATCCACCGTCAGCGTCATGATTTCGGTTTCGGCGGCGGCGCGATCCTCAAGGCCCAGCAGTTCGGCACCGGCCTGGTAGAACTGCGTCGGACGCTGCGGCTCGGACGGCTGATGGCGGAAGGCCAGTCCGTTGTAGCAGAGCCGCGCGGGATAAGGATCGCCGCTTTCGACTTGTCCCCTGCAGATCGGGATGGTGAGGTCGGGACGCAGACAAAGCTCGCGCCCCGAGGGATCGGTCAGTTCGAAGGTCCGCCTGCGGATTTCCTCGCCCGAGCGGTCGAGGAAAATGTCCGCCGGCTGCAGCACCGAAGGCTCGTGCCGCGCATAGCCACGTGTCGCGAAGACGCCGAGGATGGCGCGCGCCTGCGCGTCGAGCGCCGCGATCCGGTCCGGTCCGTTGGTCGGGAACGCCGGCATGTCAGCCGCCCAGCATTCGGCGCACGGTCGCCACGAGACCGCCACGCGCCACCGTTTCCTGCGCCTGGCGCGCGCCCAGATATTCCGCCCGGCTCTCGATGGATTTGGCCAGTTCCGAGCCGGCGACCAGATTCTTGATGGTGATCTGGCTATTGGCGCGTTCGTCCCCGCCCTCGATGATCGCGAGTGCCGCACCGCGCTTGTCGGCATATTTGAGCTGGTCGCCGAATTTCCGCGTGCCGACATAGGCTTCGGCGCGGAACCCGGCCTCGCGCAATTCGCGCGCGACGGCGAAGCTGCTCGCCGCATCCTCCATCGTCAGCACGACGATCAGCGGCTTGATGTCGCCGGTTAGCCCGCGCGAGGACAGCGCCGTCAGCAGCCGGCTGACGCCGATGGAGATGCCGGTCGCTGGAACCTGCTGCCCCGTAAAGCGCGCCACCAGATCATCATACCGCCCGCCGCCCGCGACCGACCCGAAGACGATCTCTTCGCCGTTTTCGTTCTTCACCGGAAATGCAAGCTGCGCTTCGAATACCGGACCAGTATAATAGTCGAGTCCCCGGATGATGCTGGCATCGAATCGGATGCGGTCAGTTTGAAATCCATTGCCAGATATAATTTCCGCGATCCTGAGTACTTCATTGATACCCAATTTTCCAGTTGGTCCGATATCACCTTGAAACGCGATTTTCAGCCAATCCTCCACGCGATGCCAATCGACCGACTGCGCGCTCGCGTTCACGAAAGACATGACCTGTGAAATCTGATGGGGAAGTAGATCAGCTCCTTTCGTGATGTCACCAGAGGCGTCTTTTCTCTCTGACCCCAATAGTTCGCTAACCCCCTTAAGGCCGAGGCGGTCCAGCTTGTCGATTGCGCGAAGTACTAATCCGCGTTTGGAAATATCGATTTGTGCCGCTTCCAACATGCCGTCGAGTAGCTTGCGATTGTTGATCTTCACAACGTACTCACCACGCTTTAGTCCTACCGCCTCCAGCGCATCGCAGACCATCATCAGCAATTCGGCGTCGGCGGCGGGTGAGTTGCTGCCCACCGTGTCGGCGTCGAACTGGGTGAATTCGCGGAAGCGGCCGGGGCCGGGCTTCTCGTTGCGCCAGACCGGTCCCACCTGGTAGCGGCGGAACGGCTTGGGCAAGTCCTGGAAATTCTCCGCGACATAGCGCGCCAGCGGTGCGGTCAGGTCGTAGCGCAGCGACAGCCATTGCTCGTCGTCGTCGCGCAGCGAGAAGACGCCCTCATTGGGCCGGTCGACATCGGGCAGGAACTTGCCCAGCGCGTCGGTATATTCGAAGGCAGGCGTCTCCAGCGGCGCGAAGCCGTAGCTCTCATAGACGCCGCGGATGATGTCGAGCATCCGCCGCTCGGCGGCGATCTCGGCCGCTCCGCGGTCGCGGAAGCCGCGCGGCAGGCGCGCCTTGGGACGCTGGGGTTTGCTCATGGGCCGGGTCGCTCACACTGGAAGGCTTTCCTTAAACGTCCGGCGGCGGTGCAGCAAGAAACTCCCGCAAATTTGCATCCCGCCCCAAACAGGCTGTTCATAAGCCCTCCGCGTTCGTCGCACCGGGGCGGCGGCTATGGCAGGTTGGCCGTAGTTGCGCCGCCCGACATGATCAGCCGTGGAAACCCGATGGGACTGCCGTTGCGTAAGCCTGATTCGAAGCATGACATCCTGAAGGGCGTCTTCGGCTTCGACGATTTTCGGCCCGGCCAGGAAGCGGCGATCGACGCGCTGCTTTCAGGCCGCAACGTCCTGACCGTGATGCCGACCGGTTCCGGCAAATCGCTCTGCTACCAGATTCCCGCGCTGGTGCTGGGCGGACTGGCCATCGTGGTGTCGCCGCTGGTGGCCCTGATGCAGGACCAGGTGGCGGCACTCCGGCTGGCAGGCGTCGCGGCGGAGACGATCAATTCCGCCCGCTCACGCGAGGAGAATGTGGCGGCGTGGCGCCGCGCCGCCTCGGGCGAGACACGGCTACTCTATCTGGCGCCCGAGCGGCTGATGACCGAGCGGATGCTGGAGGCGCTGGCCAGGCTCGACGTCCGACTGATCGCCATCGACGAGGCGCATTGCGTCTCGCAATGGGGGCCGGCGTTCCGTCCGGAATACCGGGCGCTGTCGAAGTTGGCCGGCCTGTTCCCGAACGTCCCGCTCGTCGCCCTGACCGCGACGGCGGACGAGGTCACCCGCGCCGACATCGCGCTGCAGCTTTTCGACAACCGCGTCGAAACCATGGTGCAGGGCTTCGACCGGCCCAACATCGCCCTCACCGTCGAGGCCAAGCACAACACCAATCGCCAATTGCTCGATTTCGCCGCGCGGCACAAGGGCGAGAGCGGCATCGTCTACTGCCTGTCGCGCAAGAAGACGGAGAAGACCGCGGCCTTGCTGGTCGAGAATGGCGTGCGGGCGCTTGCCTATCACGCCGGCATGGACAAGGAGGCGCGCGAAGCCAACCAGAATTCCTTCATGACCGAGCCCGCCGTCGTGATGGTCGCGACCATCGCCTTCGGCATGGGCATCGACAAGGCGGATGTGCGCTTCGTCTTCCACACCGACCTGCCGGGCAGCCTGGAGGCCTATTACCAGGAGATCGGCCGTGCCGGGCGCGACGGCGCGCCGGCCGAGGCGCATATGCTGTTCGGCCTGGAAGACATCCGCATGCGCCGCGTCTTCATCGACCAGGAGGACGCAGGCGAGGACCGCAAGCGCCGCGAACATGCGCGCCTGAACATGCTGCTGGCCTATTGCGAGGCGTCGCGCTGCCGTCGCCGGCTTCTGCTGTCTTACTTCGGCGAGGCATCGGAGGCTTGCGGCAATTGCGACCCCTGCCGCGAACCGTCCGAACGCGTCGACAGTACCGAGGATGCGCGCAAGGTGTTGATGGCCGTGCAGGGCACCGGCGCGCGCTTCGGCGCGACGCACATCATCGACGTTCTGACCGGCGCCCGCACGGCGCGCACCGAAGGCGCCCATGCCGGGCTCGCGGTGTTCGGCGCGGGAGCCGCGCGCAAAAAGGAGGAATGGCAATCGCTGATCCGCCAGATGGCCGGCGACGGATTGCTGCGCCACGATGTGCAGGGCTATGGCGGATTGGAGATCGGCGAGAAAGGCCGCGCCCTGCTGCGCGGCGAGGCGACGTTCGAAAGCCGTCCCTTCCGGCCGCGCGCCAAAGCGGCGCGCGACGACCGCACCGCCACTGAACAGCCGGAAGCCGACCAGCCGCTGCTCGCCAGCCTCAAGGCGCTCCGGCTGCGCCTCGCCAGGGAGCGGCGCGTGCCGCCCTATGTGATCTTCTCGGACCGCTCGCTGATCGACATGGCGCAGCGCCGCCCCCGGAACGAAAGCGAATTCGGCGAAGTGCACGGCGTCGGCGCCGCCAAGCTCAAGGACTTCGCCGCGATCTTCCTAGGCGCGATCGGCGCGCACCCGCAATGACCTGGCTCCTGTTCGCCTTCTGCGGACCCGTGCTGTGGGCCGCCTCCACCCATATCGACAAATATCTGGTCGAACGGTTCTTCAAGGATACCGGCGTCGGCACGCTGCTGATCTTCACCTCGCTGATCGGGTTGTTCGGCCTGCCGGTCATCGCGCTGTTCGTGGATGTGACGGCGCTGGGCGCCACGGGCATTGCCGTCACCGCATTCTCCGGCCTGCTCTACATGACGGCGATGTATTTCTACCTGCGCGCCCTGCAGCAGGAGGAAGCGAGCGTTATCGCGCCGCTGTTCCAGACCTCGACGCTGTTCACCTATATCATCGCCTACGTCGTGCTGCACGAGACGCTGACGCCGCTACGCATTCTGGGCGGCGTGCTGGTGATGGCGAGCGCGGCGGCGGCGAGCTACCAGCCGGGCCGCCGCCTGCGGTTCAAGACGTCGGTCGTTGTTCCGATCCTCGCCTGCACGCTGACCCTGGCGGTCTCGGCGGTGATCTTCAAATATTTCGCGGTCAAGGACGCCTTCTGGGCCGTCACTTTCTGGACCTTCGCGGGCGAAGCGGTGTTCGGCGCCGTCATGCTGGCGGTCCCGCGCTATCGCCGGCAGTTCCTTGGCATGTTCCGCGAACATCCCGGCGCCGTCATCGGCATCAATGCCGCCAACGAATTGATCAATCTGGGCGGCGGACTGGCGGCGCGCTACGCCTCGATCCTGGGGCCGGTCAGCCTGGTGCAGGCGATCGGCGGCACCACCTCGTTCTTCGTGTTCGTCTTCGGCGTGCTGCTGTCGCTGTTCCTGCCGAAATACGGACGCGAGGATCTTTCGCGCGGCAGCCTGGTGCAGAAGGGCATCGCGGTGGCGCTGATCGTGGCGGGCGTGATCCTGATCGGCGGCGATGCGTCGGCGCATTGACAGGCGGGCGGCCCGGCGCTCCGATGGCGCCGACAAGGGGACGCGCATGCGGGGATGGCTTTTCGCCCTGGCGATGATGGTCGCCGCGCCGGCACAGGCCGCCCAGCCCTGGATGATCCTGCCGCCGACGCCCACACTGCCCAGGGCCGATGTCAGCGGCACCGCGCCGGTGAACGGAATCCGAATCTGGTATGCCGAATTCGGCAAGGGGCCGCCGGTCCTGCTGGTCCATGGCGGACTGGCCAATGCGGATTATTGGGGACTGCAGGTGCGCGCGCTCAGCGCCCGCTACCGCGTCATCGTGATGGACAGCCGCGGCCATGGCCGCTCGACGCGCGACGCGGCGCCGTTCGGCTACGACCTGATGGCGAGCGATGTGATCGGCCTGCTCGATTATCTGAAAATCAGCAAGGTGGCGCTGGTCGGCTGGAGCGACGGCGCCATCATCGGCCTCGACATCGCGATGCATCATCCCGAACGCCTGAGCAAGCTGTTCGCCTTCGCCGCCAATTACGATCCGTCCGGCGTTTCGGACATCGCGCACAGCCCGGTCTTCACCGCCTATATCGCGCGCGCCGGCAGGGAATATGCGCGGCTGTCGCCGACGCCCAAGGACTACGCGCGCTTCGTCGCCGCCATCACCGCCATGTGGAACAGCCAGCCGCGCTGGATCAGGGCCGATTTCCAGCGCATTTCCGTGCCGACCTGGATCGTCGATGCCGATCACGACGAAGCCATCAATCAGGATCAGCCGGTCGCCATGGCGAAATGGGCGCCGGGCGCCGGCCTGCTGATCGAACCCGATGTCAGCCATTTCGCCTTTCTCCAGGATCCCGTCCAGTTCAACCGCGACGTCCTGCATTTCCTCGAAAGGCGTTAACCGCGCGATCAAGGAATAGGCGTATCCCTTGGCGAACGCGCCCGCATCCCCATATGGAGCGCATGGCGAAGCCGTTGGGAGGGACATATGAGCTTGCAGGACAATTTCGCGAAGCACGGCGCGCCGCATGCGGTGCAGAGGATCGGTTCGCTGGTCCTGCTGGGGCTGATCGTGCTGGTGGTCCTGATCATCCTGTCGTCGTCCTGGTACACGGTCGACCAGGGCGAACGCGGCGTGGTGCTGCGCAACGGCGCGGTGATCGGCGAGGCCGAGCCCGGCCTCGGCTTCAAGGTCCCGGTCGTCGACACGGTGGAGCACATCTCCATCCAGTCGCAGAACAGCCGCTATGACGACGTGAAGACCTATTCGCGCGATCAGCAGCCGGCGACGCTGCGCGTCTCGCTCAACTATCACGTCACCGACGCGCGCGCCGTCTACACCGACTACAAGACCATCCAGAACATGGTCGACCGCCTGCTGACGCCGCAGGTCTACACCTGGTCGGAGAACACGTTCGGCCAGTTCAACGCGGTCAGCGCGGTACAGGACCGCGCCCAGTTGAACACCGAACTCGCCATCGCCCTGCGCAAGGTGGTGCGCGGCCCGCTGGCCATCGAATCGGTGCAGATCGAGAACATCGATTTCTCCGGCAAGTATGAGGAAGCGGTCGAGGCGCGCATGGAGGCGACGGTGCGCCAGCAGCAGGCCGAGGCCGAAGCGGCCGCCACCCGCACCCGCGCCGACGCCAACGCCTATTCGCTGAAAGCCCAGGGCGAGGCACAGGCCACCGCCATCCGCGCGCGCGGCGACGCGTTGCGCGACAATCCCGGGATCCCCGCTCTCGTCACCGCCGAGAAATGGGACGGCCATCTGCCGACCACCATGCCGCCCGGCGGCACGGTGCCGTTCCTCAACGTGCGACCCGGGCAGTAAACGCAGCCACTTTGTTGCGATGCGAGATAAGTAAAATCGCGATTCGGATAACCCGTATTGCGTTCCCGGAAACTTTGCTCCACCCTGCGCGTTAGCCAGCTTGAAATGGTTCCTTGAGAGTCGGCGGAGGCGCGCATGTTGTCCAGATATGTGGGCACAGCCTTGGCGATATCGGTCCTGGCGCTTGTCCCGGCCCGGGCTCAGACCGTTGTCGGAAGCGCGGATACCGCGCAGCCGGCTTCCGCCCTCGACATTCCCATCGAAAAGATCGCGGACACGACGGATGGCTGCGCCATCCTGGACAAGGATTTTCCCGGGCTTCGCACCCATCCCATGTATTCGTTCTTCAAGCCGATGACGCTCAACCAGATCGCGGCGATGTCGGGCGGAAAGATCACCCCTGACATGCTGGCGCAGGCGCAGACCGATCTGGCGGCGGCGCCCCTGGCGCCGGTCGCCGTGAGCGTGTCCGCCGCTGGCGCGCCCTGAAAACAAAAGGCTTCGCGCCGATCGATTTCGAACCTTCGATCATGGAACCCGGCCGGGCATTTCCCGTTACCGACCGGACGACGGCATAACCGCGAGGGCGGCATGCACGGCCGTCCGAGGGAAATTCGATGCTGCGGCTTGTTCTTCTGATCATCCTGATTTTGGCGATTCTGGGCTCCGTCCCGATGTGGGGATACAGCACGGGCTGGGGCTACGGCCCAAGCGGCGGACTGGGACTCGTCCTGCTGATCGTGCTCATCTTGATTCTGGTGGGCCGCCTCTAGCGCTGCCCCGGTCCGCGCAGGCTACCGGGCTTTTCGCGCGTGGATTTCCGCGATATAGCCGCCGGGAAATTGCAGGATCGCGGTGCTGCAATCACCGGAAGCGTAAGGATGTGACAGCACGGTTGCGCCGGCAGCCACGGCCTTGGCGAGCGTAGCCGCAAGATCGGTTACCTCATATCCCATTACCTCGCGGCCGAATGGAAAGGGCAGATGCCCGTCGGTCACCAGGATCTGCATCTTGCCGAAGCCCGACTCGATGCGAATCCGCCGATAGGTTTCCTTTGGACGGCCGATTTCGCCGGCGTCGGCATGCGGATCGTCCGAAACGACCCTACCGTGTGAAAAGCGTATAAAGTCGCGCACGAACTCATCGGCGCGGTCGCGCGAAACATAGACCCGGTTGTCGGGCACCGATGCCAGCGGCACATAGGATGGCGCGGTGAAATGCCAATAGAGCTGGGTCTCCCAGCCGCCCGGCCATCGGACCACGGTGTTGCGCCCGATCGCGTCCCTGAAAGGCGCGACCTGGATTTCGGCACCCGAGGCCTTTGCGGCGGCGATGGCCTTGCCCATGTCCGTGACGAGATAGCCGGTGCGTTCGGAGCCGAACGGAAACGGCACCGGCGTCCGGAACGCAAAGACCGATAGCGTGCCGACCGGCGTCATCACATATTGAAACGTCGCGCTGCTTGGCACCGGCAAGACATTCGTCGTGACCGGCTTCGAAGGGCTGCCGCCGAAGGTGGCGACAAAGCTCTTGACGAAAGCGTCCAGGTCGCCGGGCGCGACGTAGACATGGGCCGAATCATATTGTGCACCGACCGAAACATCGCCGGCCGGCGCCGTGCCGGCGCCCGACGGGACCGCGCACAACAGAAGCGACAGGGACGCCGCCGACAAGGCGGCCCGGCGTCCGAACCTTCGCGCGATCATCAAAACCTCCCCGCGTCTCACGCCACGAAATGCCTATGGCTTCTCAAGGAAGGGCCGGATCGTCGCCATGGTTGCCGCCGGCTGTTCCTCCATCAGCCAATGGCCGGAATTGGGCACGACCGTGCCGGACACATCTACGGCGACAACGCGGTAATCGTCCGCCATCGTGGTCCCATAGGATTTTCTCGGCCCCGACGGCAAGCACCGGCATCGTCAGCTTGCCCTTTGCCAGGAACGCGCGGTTGTCGATGCCGTCCTGCGGAAACGCCACGAATTGCTCGAAGGCGTCGTGCATCGCGTGCGGCCGGGCATAGAGCCTGGCGTAGTGCCGGCGGGTCTGCTCGTCGATGCCGGCCGGGTCGGCGGACAACTCGTCCCAGAAGCGGTCGAGATAGATGCGTTCGCGTCCCGCCACCAGACGCTCCTCGTCAGGACCGTGGAAATTGAAATGCCAGACCTTGGGATTGCTGAGACCGGCGTCCCAGCTGCCGATTCCCGGCAGCGGCGCATCCATCGCCACCCAGCGCGTGACGCGGCCCGGATTCTGGGCGGCGAAGGCATAGCCCACCATGTTGCCGATATCGTGGGTGACGAGTTCGACGGAACCGATCTTCAGGCTGTCGAGCACCTGCACGATGTCGCGTGCCTCGGTCTTCTTGTCGTATCCGCTGTCGGGATGGGACGAGAGGCCCATGCCGCGCAGATCGGGCACCACAATGGTGTGATCGTGCATCATGACGACGGCCAGCGGCTGCCACATGTCGCCGCTGTCGCCGAAGCCGTGCAGCATCAGCACGGCAGGCCCGTGACCGCCGATGCGCACATGGATGACCGCGCCGTCCGTCTTGATATCCGCGACGCGGAAGGCTGCCGGATAGGGATCGACCCGCGCGGCCGCCGTCAATGAAAGCCCCACGGCCAGAAGCGCCGCAAGCAATATCCGATACATTCTCGTCCCCCTGATTCGCCATTGCTTTGAAACTCGTCGAGATCGCGCCGTTCCCTAAGAGCGCTCCAGCAGGGCAACCGTGCCATGGCCGCCATCGGCGCAGACCGAAACGACGGCCCGCGAACCGGGCGCCATCGTGCCCAATTCCTTGGCGGCCTGGCTGAGGATGCGCGCGCCGGTCGCGGCGAAGGGATGGCCGATGGCCAGCGACCCGCCGTGCGGGTTGACGCGGTCCCAGGGAAACTCGCCCAGATCGACATCGACGCCCGCCTTTTCGTGCCGATAGGCGGGATCGGACGCGGCCTTGATGTTGGCGAGCACCTGCGCGGCGAACGCTTCGTGGATGTTCCACAGCGCGATATCCGCGAATTTCAGTCCGTTGCGCGCCAGAAGACGCGGAATCGCGCGGGCCGGCGCCATCAGGATGCCCTCTTCGTGGTAATCCATCGCCTGAACCTGCCAATCGACCAGCCTGACGGCGGGCGGATTGCCGAGGCGCCGCAGGCCTTCGGCATCGGCGACCCAGATCGAGGCGGCGCCGTCGGTGTTGGGCGAGGAATTGCCGGCGGTCAGCGTCCCCTGCCCGCTGGTGCGATCGAAGACGGCCGGCAGGCTCGCCAGCTTCTCCGGCGTCGTGTCGCGGCGCGGGATCGTGTCGTGATCCACGCCGTCGAACGCGATCACCAGATCCTTGAAGAACCCGGAATCCTGCCCGGCGATTGCGCCCTGGTGGCTCAGCAGCGCGCGGCGGTCCTGGTCGGCGCGCGCGATCGCGAAGCGCTTGGCGGTGTCCTCGGTATGCTCGCCCATCGAACGCCCGCTTTGCCGGTTCGCCCAGCCATGGATGGGCAGGTCGAAATCCTGCGGCGTCACCCGCTGCAGCGTTTCCAGCGCGCCTGCCGGGTTCTTGACGAATTGCCCGAGCACGCTGTCGGCGAACCCGGCCTTCAGCGCCAGCGGCACATGGCTCATCGTCTCGACGCCGCCGACCAGCGCCAGATGCAAGTCGCCGCGTCCCACCATGCCCGAGGCCTCGATGGTGCCGATGAAGCTGGTGGAACAGGCCATCACGGTCGAGAAGGCGGGAATGTCGGGCGACATCTTCGCCTCGAAGATCAGTTCGCGCGCGATGTTGGAGACCGTCGCATCGGGAATCACCTGGCCCCAGATCAGGAGGTCGGGGGCAGTGCGCGCGTTCATCGCCTGCAGCACCGGGACCGAGAGCGCCAGCGCGTTATGTTTGGCATAGGCGCCGCCGGCCTTCACGAAGGGCGTGCGAACCCCGGGCACCAGAAAAACATCGGACATAAGCATTCTCCCTGCGATGCGCGCGCCGCAGCCGCAGGCTATCAGAAGCCGGTGCGCCGCGCAGCGAAAACCGGCGCCGCAACCGACTTGCGGCCGCGACGATCCTTATCTATCGCTCTGTCGATGGTTTCGACGATCCAGATCCTGGTGCTCCTGCTGGTGGTGATTGCCGCGGTGGCGTTCGTCGCGGTGCGGCTGAAGATTCCGCCGGCCATCCTGCTCGTACTCACCGGCGTCGTTCTGGCCCTGGTCCCCGGACTGCCGGCCGTCGCGCTGGCGCCGGAATTCGTGCTGCTGTTGGTGCTGCCGCCGGTCGTCTACGCCTCCGCGGTGGCGATGAGCTGGCGCGAATTCCGCTTCAACCTGCGGCCGATTTCGCTGCTCGCCGTGGGCTGCGTCGTGTTCACCACGCTGACCGTCGCGGCAGCCGCCCATTATCTGCTGGGCCTGTCCTGGCCCGTCGGCTTCGTGCTGGGCGCCATCGTCTCGCCGCCGGACGCCGTCGCCCCGCTCTCCGTCGCGCGGCGGATGCAATTGCCGCGTCGCCTCGTCGTCATCCTGGAGGGCGAGGGGCTGGCCAATGACGCCACCGCGCTGATCCTCTACCGCTTCGCGGTGGCGGCGGTCGGCACCGGTTCGTTTTCGCTCGGCAACGCCGTCGCCATGTTCGCGGCGATCATCGTCGGCGAGTTCCTCTGGGGCATCGGCGTCGGCTGGGCGATGCTGCGCCTGCGCAGCTGGGTGCGCGACACGCGCATCGAGATCCTGCTGTCGCTTCTGACGCCGTTCCTCGCCTACTGGCCGCCGGCGCTGCTGGGCGGCTCCGGCGTTCTCGCCACGGTGACGACCGGCCTCTACATCAGCTGGAACGGGCTCAAGCTGATCAGCGCCGCGACGCGGCTGCAGGGCATCTTCTTCTGGGACTTCCTGATCTATCTGATCGAGGGTCTGGTGTTCCTGATCACCGGGCTGCAGGCGCGCGCCCTGATCGAGGGCATCCGCGGCTATTCGATATCCGAGCTGGCCGTCTCCGCCGCGATCGTCTGCGCCGTGGTGATCGTCGCACGCTTCGTCTGGATGTATCCCGCGACCTATCTGCCGCGCCGGCTCATCCCAGCGATCGAGCGCCGCGATCCCTCGCCGCCCTGGCAATGGCCGTTCGCGCTGGCCTTCACCGGAATCCGCGGCATCGTCTCGCTGGCGGCGGCGCTGGCGATCCCATTCGCGATCGAAAGCGGTGCGCCGTTTCCCGAGCGCAACCTGATTCTCTTCCTCACCTTTTCCGTCATCCTGGTGACACTGGTCGGCCAAGGCCTGATGCTGCCGGCGGTGATCCGCGCGCTCGGCCTCGCCAATGCGGGCCGCCGGGAGCATCATGCCGACCGGGCGGAGGAATTCGTCGCACGCCGCGAGGCGGTCGAGGCGGCGGGGCGCCACCTCGACGAACTCGTAACCGAATTACAGCTTCCGGAGGATATCTCGCGGCCGCTGCGCGCCAATCATCGCGACCGCCTCAAGCAGATCGAGCAGAGAAGCGACGGGGCTCCCGGCGGCAACAAGCTGATCGAGCTTCACGACCAGGTCGAGTTTAGGCTGATCGCGGCCGAGCGCCGGCGGATCAACGACCTCTATCGCAGCGGCAAGCTGAAGGACGAGGCACGGCGGCGCATCGAGCGGGAACTCGACCTGCGCGAGGCGGACATCGCCAACCAGCGGGAGGAGGAATAAGTCCGCACCCGCAAGGCCGTTCGCGGAAGCCTCATTCCGCCTGGCGCAGCGTGGAAACCTCCCTGGCGGTGATGCTCGAAGCCCGGGCGCCGAAACGGGCCGTGACGTAGTTGGCGACGGCCGCCACTTCGGTGTCCGAAAAGGCATGGCCGAAGGACGGCATGAACACCTTGCCGTGCGGCGTGCCTCGCACCTCGCCGGAGATGACGATCTGCGCGACATTGGTGGCGGTGGGATCGTTGACCGCCCTTGCACCGGTCAGCGTGGCAAAACGCGAGAGCGCGCTGACGCCGGTCCAGTCATGGCAACTCGCACACGCGCCGGCGAAGATCGCCTTGCCCTGCGCGTCGTAACCCGCAGCGACGCCCTGGCGGTGCGAGGCGGGCGCCGGCGAAACCTTCGGCGCCGGCAGATCGGAGCTGGCGACGGCCGGCACGGTGCGCAGATAGGCCACCATGGCGGCGATGTCGCCCTGCGTCAGGTAGCGGAAGCTGGCGGCCACCGCCTCGCCCATCGGGCCGGCAGCGGTGCCGCGACCCTCGGCGTGGCCGCTTGCCAGATATTGCGCCAGCTCGCCGTCGCGCCAGGCGCCCACGCCGCTGTCGCGGTCGCTCGTGATGTTGTAGGCGCGCCAGCCGGTCTGCACGGCGCCCGAAAACTTGCTGCGGTTGTCGAGCGCGAAGGCCAGGTTGCGCGGCGTGTGGCACTCACCGCAATGCGCCATGGCTTCCGCCAGATAGGCGCCGCGATTCCATTGCGCGCTGCGCTGGGTATTGGGCTCGAAACGCCTGTCCGGATTGAACAGGAACGACCACACGCTCATCAGCCAACGCTGGTTGAAGGGAAAAAACAGCGTGTTGTCCGGCACCTCGGCATGCACGGGTTTGAGGCTGAACAGATAGGCCTTGATCGCCAGCGCATCCGCATCCGTCATGCCGGTATAGGAGGCATAGGGCATCGCCGGATAGAGCGGCACGCCTTTGTCGTCGACACCCTTGTGGAGCGCGTTCAGGAATGCGGCGTCGCTGAAACTGCCGATGCCCGTGTCCTTGTCGGGCGTGATGTTCACGGAATAGAGCGTTCCGAACGGCAGAACGAAGGCAAGCCCCCCGGCATAGGGCACCCCGCCCTTGGCGGTGTGGCAGGCCTGGCAATCCGCCGCCCGCGCCAGATATTCGCCGCGCCGCACCAGGCTCGCGCGGGCGAGTTCGGGCGGGACGCCGGTCGGATCGGCCCCATGATAGGCCGACAGCGCGACCCGTTCGCCGCCGGCGAAATCCGTCGGTCCCGGACCGAGCACGACCCACAGGAAGACAACAAGGAGGACGCCCGCCACGGCGCCAAACCCGATGATCGTGTAGCGCGTGGCGGCGCCGAGGCGCGAGAGCCGGCTCATGCCTTTTTCCTCCCCGCCAGAACCTCGCGGTCGAAGGGCAACCGCCGCAGGGCGATCCCGGTCGCCGCCAAGATCGCGTTGCGCACCGCGGGCGCCGCCGCCGTCGTGCCGGTCTCGCCGATGCCGCCGGGGGCTTCGCCGCTCTTGATCAGATGCACCTCGATGGCGGGCGCCTGGTCGATGCGCAGCATGCGGTAGTCGTTGAAATTGCCCTGCTGCACGCGCCCCCGGGCGATGGTGATCTCGCCATAGAGCGCGGCGGTGAGCCCGAAGATCAGGCCGCCCTGCAATTGCGCGATGACGGTGTCGGGATTGACCGCGATGCCGGTGTCCACCGCGCTGGTGATGCGGCGCACATGCACTTCGCCGTCCGTATCGACCTCGACCTCCGCCACCGTGGCGATGAAGCTGCCGAACGACACCTGCACGGCGACGCCGCGCCCGGTGCGCGGCGGCAGCGCCTTGCCCCATCCCGCCTTGCGCGCCGCAAGCTCCAGCGCCGCGTCCAGCCGCGGCATCTTCCTGGCCAGCATCGCGCGGCGGAACGCGACCGGATCCTTGCCGGCCTTCTGCGCCAGCTCGTCGATGAAGCTCTCGATGGCGAAGACGTTGTTGTTGGGACCGACGCCGCGCCAGAACCCGGTGGGCACCGCCGGCGGCTCGTGACGCACATATTCCACGCGCAGATGGGGAATGTCGTAGGGAATGTCGATCGCGCTGTCGACGGCGTCGATGTCGATGCCTTTCTGGAAGGCGGGCGGCAGCCAGCGCGCGATGACCGCCGAACCGGTGATGCGATGCTTCCAGCCGTCGATCCTGCCGTCCTTCAATGTCGCCGTGATGCGGTCGTAATAGACCGGGCGATAGATGTCGTGGCGGATGTCCTCCTCGCGCGTCCATACCACCTTGACGGGGCCGTCGACCTTCTGCGCCACGCGCACCGCCTTTTCGATGCCGTCGACTTCCAGCCGGCGCCCGAAGCCGCCGCCGATCAGCTGGTTGTGCACGATGACCTTGTCGAGCGGCAGGCCCGTCAGCTTGGCCGCAATCGCCTGGGCACGCGAATTGACCTGCGTGCCCACCCAGACCTCGCAGGCATCGGGGCGCACATGCACCGTGCAATTGATCGGCTCCATCGGCGCATGAGCGAGGAAGGGAAGCTCGTAATGGGCTTCGATGGCACCGCCGTCTGCCAGCGCCTTCTTCGCATCGCCCGCCACCTTGGCGACCACGCCTTCATGCTCGCTGGCGGCCCGAATGTCGTTCCAGATCTGCGCCGAATCGACATGCGCGTTGGGACCGTCGTTCCAGGTGATGGCGAGCGCATCCAGCCCCTGCTTGGCGGCCCACATGTGATCGCCGACCACGGCGACGAAGTCGTCCAGCACCACGATCTGGCGCACGCCGGCGACGGCTTTCGCGGCCGCATCGTCGACATGGGCGACCTTGCCGCCGAACACCGGCGAGGCCGCGATGGTGGCGAACGTCACGCCCGGCGGCAGCATGTCGATGCCGTAGAGCGCCTTGCCGTTGACCTTTTCGGGCGTGTCGAGCCGCTTGAACGGCTTGCCGATCAGCTTGAAGTCCTTGGGCTGCTTGAGGGACGGGTTGGCCGGTGCGGTGAGCTTTGCGGCCGCGTCGGCCAGCGCGCCGTAAGCCAGCTTGCGGCCGGTCGGCGGATGGATCACGACGCTCGCCTCCGCGCCGCAGCTTGCCGGATCGACCTTCCATTCCGCCGCGGCGGCCTGCACCAGCATCGCGCGGGCACCCGCGCCCGCCTGCCGCAGCCGGGTCCAGAAAGCGCGCACCGAATTGGAATTGCCCGTCACCTGGATTCCGAAGATCGGGTTGGCGTAGAGCGCGTCGCTGGGCGGCGCGGCCTCCACTGCCACACGGTCGAAGGCGGCGTCGAGTTCCTCGGCCAGGATCATGGAGAGCGCGGTATAGACGCCCTGCCCCATTTCCACCTGCGGAATGATCAGCGTGATCCGGCTTTCGCGGTCGATGCGGATGAAGGCATTGGGCGCGAATGGCCCGGCATCGGCTTGCGGACCGTTCGCCGTGTTCGACACGGCCGCCCGCGCCTGCGGCACGTGAAAGCCCAGCAGCAGCCCGCCGCCGGCGGCCGCGCCGGTGAGCAGCAGCGTGCGCCGCGAAAGGCCGCGGGGCGATACGGAAGACGCTTGAACCGTCATGGCCTTTTCCCCTTGCCGCTCAGGCCGATTGCGCGCCGGCCGCCTTCTTGATGGCGGCGCGGATGCGCACATAGGTGCCGCAGCGGCAGATGTTGCCCGCCATCGCGGCGTCGATGTCGGAATCGTCCGGATGGGGCGTCATCGCCAGCAAGGCCGACGCCGACATGATCTGGCCGGACTGGCAGTAGCCGCACTGCACCACTTCGAGATCGAGCCATGCCTTCTGCACCCTGGCGCCGGCGGGCGTTGCGCCCACCGCCTCGATCGTGGTGACCGCGCGATTGTCGATGGCACCGACCGGCAGCAGGCAGGAGCGCACCGCCTTGCCGTCCACATGCACCGTGCAGGCGCCGCATTGCGCGATGCCGCAGCCGAATTTGGTGCCGGTAAGGCCCAGCACGTCGCGCAGCACCCAAAGCAGTGGCGTGTCGTCCGAAACATCGACGTCGCGATGCTGTCCGTTGATGTTAAGCTTCGCCATCGCCCAGTCCCTCCGCCCGTATCTGTAAAGCATAGCACGGCCGTCTGTCGCGCACACCGCACGCCGAACGGCCAACGCCCATGCGGCGCGGCTGCCCGCCGGGCGGGCCGAAAGCAATATAATTTGCATGGCGCGTTGAGCCAATCTGGCGCACTGTTCCGGTGTCAGACGGGTCGCAGAACCCGCCTCGGGAGGAAATTATGGCATTGGTCCATCAGCCGGATCGGTCGCACGATTTGTCCCTTGTCGTCCTGGTTTTGGTCATTTTCGGGATCATCGCGGCGGCGATTCCCTGCTTGAAAATGGCCGTGGATCAGTTCTTTTCGCTGGTCCAGTAGGGCACGTGTTGCGGCCTCACGGTCGACCGGCCGCAAAGGCGGCAGCTCCTCCTGTGTCTCGAATCGGGGCATGCGGGCGTCTCAATGCACCATGATGTGATTCCCGCTACACCTTTGCCATTCCGATAGCGGCTAGAATATCGCAGTTGCGAAGGATAAGAAGGCCTCCAACCGCTTCGCCGCCGTGGCGATCTCCCGATTTCAATCGAGCGAGTCCGTATGAGTCTGAAACCCACGAAGACGCTGGGCCTGGGCTTGGCCTTGGTGGAGTGCCTCCTCGTGGCCGGCTGCGGGGGCAGCCCGCCGAAACGCCCGCCGCCCGAGGTGGGCTATGTGGTCATCCAATCCCAGCCGGTCCAGCTCACCACGGTCCTGCCGGGACGCACCGATCCCTTTGCGGTCTCCGACGTGCGGCCGCAGGTGAACGGCATCCTGAAGGCGCGGCTGTTCAGGGAAGGCAGCAATGTCAGGTCCGGCCAGCCGCTCTATCAGATCGATCCGGCGCTCTACCGCGCGGCCTATGACAACGCCGAGGCCGCGCTCGCCACGACCAAGGCCAAGGCCATACGCTTCGCCGCGCTGCTCAAGCAGAACGCCGTCGCCCAGCAGGACTACGACGACGCCGAGGCCGCCTACAAGCAGGCGCTGGCCAATGCCGAAACGGCGCGCATCAATCTGGATTACACCCGCATCACCGCGCCGATCTCCGGGCGCATCGGGCGCTCGGCCTTCACGCAGGGCGCGCTGGTCACGGCCGACCAGACCACCGCGCTCGCGACCATCCAGACCCTCGATCCGATCTATGTCGACATCACGCAATCGAGCGCGGAACTGCTGAACCTGAAACTGGCGATGCAGGGCGGGCACCTGACCAACAGCGGTCCGGCCGACGCGCGGGTCACGCTGCAGCTCGACAACGGCGTGACCTACACCGAAACCGGGACGCTGCAGTTCAGCGAGGTCACCGTCGATCCCACCACCAGCGCGGTGACCCTGCGCGCGATCTTTCCCAACCCCACCGGCGTTCTGCTGCCGGGCATGTTCGTGCGCGCCACGATCATCGAGGGGCTGCAGAACAGCGCGATCCTGGCGCCGCAGCAGGGCATCGGCCGCAACGAAAAGGGCGACCCCACCGCCGACATCGTCGACGACAAGGGCATCGCGCGGCTGCGCCTGTTGAAAACGTCGCGCGCCATCGGCGACAAATGGCTGGTGACCGACGGCCTCAAGCCCGGTGACAAGCTGATCGTCGAAGGCCTGCAAATGGTGGTGCCGGACGCGCCGGTGCGCGCCGTCCCGGCATCATTCGCGAAGCCTGCCAGGCCGGGCGGCGCCTGATGGGACTTTCCCAATTCTTCATCGAGCGGCCAGTTTTCGCCTGGGTGATCGCCATCGTGATCGCGCTGGCGGGGCTGCTGGCGATCAAGATCCTGCCGGTCACGCAATATCCGACCATCGCGCCGCCCGCGGTGACGATCAACGCAACCTATCCCGGCGCCTCGGCCGCAACGGTGCAGAATTCGGTGACGCAGGTGATCGAGCAGCAGCTCACCGGCGTCGACAACCTGCTCTATTTTTCCTCGACCAGCAGCTCGAACGGACAGGTTTCCATCACCGTCACCTTCGCGCCCGGAACCAATCCGGACATCGCCCAGGTCCAGGTGCAGAACAAGGTGCAGCAGGCGCTTCCCACCCTGCCGCAGGAGGTGCAGCAGCAGGGCGTCGTCGTCCTTAAATCGCAGAGCAGCTTCCTGCTGGTCGTGGTGCTCTATGACGACAGCGGCCGCTACACCAATGTCGACATCTCGGATTTCATGGCCAGCAAGATGCTGGATCCGCTGTCGCGCGTGTCCGGCGTTGGCCAGGCGCAGGTGTTCGGCGCCCCTTACGCGATGCGCATCTGGCTCGATCCCTTCAAGCTCAACAGCTTCGGCCTGACGCCGGGCGACGTGCAGAACGCGATCCTGGCGCAGAACGTCCAGGTCTCGGCGGGCGAGCTCGGCGCGCAGCCCACGGTTCCAGGGCAACAGTTGGATGCGACGGTCACCGCGCAATCGCGGCTGGAGACACCCGAGCAGTTCCGCAACATCGTCCTGAAGGCCAGCACGGGCGGCGCGGTCGTGCGTCTGCGCGACGTGGCGCGGGTGGAACTGGGCGCGCAGAGCTACGCCATCGTCAGCCGTATGAACGGCAAGCCCGCCGCCGGCATCCCGATCCAGCTGGCGCCCGGCGCCAACGCGCTGACCACGGCCGACGCCGTGAAGGCCAAGGCGATGGAACTGGCGTCCACCTTTCCGCCGGGACTGAAACTGGCCTTTCCGGTGGACAACACCACCTTCATCCGCCTGTCGATCAACGACGTGTTCAAGACGCTGGTGGAAGCGACCTTCCTCGTCGTCGTCGTGATGTTCGTCTTCCTGCAGCACTGGCGCACCACGCTGATCCCCGCCATCGCCGTGCCGGTCGTGCTGCTCGGCACCTGCGCGGTGCTCGCTGCCTTCGGCTACTCGATCAACACCCTCACCATGTTCGCGCTGGTGCTGGCGATCGGCCTTTTGGTGGATGACGCCATCGTCGTGGTCGAGAATGTCGAGCGGCTGATGCGCGAGGAAGGGCTGTCGCCCAAGGAAGCCACCAAGAAATCGATGACGGAGATCACCGGCGCGCTGGTCGGCATCGCGCTGGTGCTGTCGGCGGTGTTCCTGCCGATGGCGTTTTTCGGCGGCTCGACCGGCGTGATCTATCGCCAGTTCTCCGTCACCATCGTCTCGGCGATGGTGCTGTCGGTGGCGGTGGCGCTCATTCTGACGCCGGCGCTGTGCGCGACGCTGCTCAAGCCCATCCATCAGGACAGCGAGCAGCTGCATGGCCGCTTCTTCGCCTGGTTCAACCGCACGTTCGAATACGGAATGGATCGCTATCGCAGCGCCCTGACGCGATTTCTCGGCTGGGTGACGCCGGCGCTGCTGATCTATGGCGCCATCATCGTGGTGCTGGTGCTTCTCTTCATCCGTCTGCCCACTGCCTTCCTGCCGGAGGAGGATCAGGGCGCCATCATCACGCAGATCACGCTGCCGGTCGGCGCTACGCAGGCCCGCACCCTGGCCGTCGCCGACCAAGTCGAGCGCCACTTCGAGGTAGATGAAAAGGCCAATATCGAGATCGTCTTCGTCGTGGCGGGTTTCAGCTTCTCGGGCGCCGGACAGAATTCCGGCATCGCCTTCGTGCATCTCAAGCCCTGGAGCGTGCGTTCCGGCGCGAAGAACCACGCCCCCGCCATCGTACAGCGCGCGATGAGGGCATTCTCGCAGATCCGCGACGGCATGGTGTACGCGCTGGTGCCGCCCGCGGTGCAGGAACTTGGCCAATCCTCCGGCTTCGACGTGGAGATGGAGGATCGCGGCGGTCTCGGCCATGACGGGCTGATGAAGGCGCGCAATCAGTTCCTGATGATGGCGGCGCGCGATCCGCTCCTCGCCGGCGTCCGCCCCACCGGCCTGGACGACACGCCGCAGCTTCACATCGATATCGACCAGGAAAAGGCGACGACGCTGGGCCTGTCGATTGCCGACATCAACAACACGCTGAATGCGGCGTGGGGCGGATTGTTCGTCAACGATTTCGTGGATCGCGACCGGGTCAAGCAGGTCTACCTGCAGGCCGACGCGCCCTATCGCATGGCGCCGGACGATCTCTATCGCTGGTATGTGCGCAGCGCCTCGGGCGAGATGGCGCCGTTCTCCTCCTTCGCGAGCTTCCGCTGGACGCTCGGCCCGGCCGAACTCGAACGCTTCAACGGCGTCGGCGCTCTGGAGCTTCAGGGCACCCCGGCGCCGGGGAAAAGCTCGGGTGCGGCGATGGACGAGGTCCAGAACCTGTTTCAGAAATTACCCAAGAATATCGGCCTGGAATGGACCGGCCTGTCCTATCAGGAGCGGCAGGCCGGTTCGCAGACCTACGCGCTCTATGGCATTTCGGTGCTGGTGGTGTTCTTGCTGCTGGCGGCGCTCTACGAAAGCTGGTCGATCCCGCTCTCGGTGATGCTGGTCATTCCGCTCGGCATCGTCGGCGCGATCATCGCCGCGACGTTGCGCGGCCTCTACAACGACATCTATTTTCAGGTCGGCCTGCTGACCACGATGGGCCTGGCGGCAAAGAACGCGATCCTGATCGTGGAGTTCGCGGTGGATGCGCAGAAGCGCGGCGCATCCATTCGTGACGCCGCCGTCGAGGGCGCACGGCTGCGCCTGCGCCCGATCCTGATGACTTCGCTAGCCTTCATCGCCGGGGTCATTCCGCTCGCGATCTCGACCGGCGCCGGCGCCGCCAGCCAGAACGACATCGGCACCGGCGTGATCGGCGGCATGCTGTCGGCGACGATCCTGGCGATCTTCTTCGTGCCGCTGTTCTACGAGATCGTGCGCGGCGGCTTGCGGCGGCGGCGGACCGCCGAGCCCGCGCGCGAGGCCTAGGGTCCTTACGCAATTGCCCTGAGTCATTCAAAGGCCTGTCATGGCCCGCCGGAGAGCGGGCCATGACAGTGACACTGCGAATCCCAA
>JAATGL010000309.1 GCA_015654705.1 Alphaproteobacteria bacterium
CCTGCGCCGGACAGATCAGGCCGCCGGTGCAGCGCCGGTCGACATCCTCCTTGCCGGTTTTCTCGTCCACCTCGCGCACCGCATGGCTGCCGCAGGCCGGGCAGATGTGCGGAAACTGGTACGGCCTGGCGCCTTTCGGACGCCGCTCGGGAACGACGCGGACGATCTGCGGGATCACGTCGCCGGCGCGCTGCACCACCACCGTGTCGCCGATGCGCACGTCCTTGCGCGCGATCTCGTCCTCATTGTGCAGGGTCGCGTTCTGCACGACGACGCCGCCGACCGTCACCGGCTTCAGCTTGGCGACGGGCGCCAGCTTGCCGGTGCGGCCGACCTGGATGTCGATGTCCTCGAGGATCGTCTCCGCCTGCTCGGCCGGGAATTTGTGCGCGATGGCCCAGCGCGGCGAGCGCGACACGAAGCCCAGCCGTTCCTGAAGATCGAGGCGGTCGACCTTGTAGACCACGCCGTCGATATCGTAGCCGAGATCGGCACGTTTGGTTTCGATGTCGCGATAGAAGGCCAGGATCTCGTCGGTGGTGCGGCAGCGGCGGATCAGCGGGTTGACCTGAAAGCCCCACTGGGTGAACGCCTGCAGCATGTCCCACTGCGTCCTGGCGGGCAGCGCACTCGCCTCGCCCCAGGCATAGGCGAAGAAATGCAGCGGCCGCGCCGCGGTGATCGCCGGATCGAGCTGGCGCACGGCGCCTGCCGCGGTGTTGCGCGGATTGACGAAGAGCGGCTTGCCCTCCTTTTCCTGGCGCTTGTTGAGGGCGAAGAAATCCGCATGCATCATGTAGACTTCGCCGCGCACCTCAAACACTTTGGGCACCTTCCCGTGCAGCCGAAGGGGAATGTCGCGGATGGTGCGCAGGTTGGCGCTGATGTCCTCGCCCTCGGCGCCGTCGCCGCGCGTGGCGCCCTGCACGAAGATGCCGTTCTCATAGCGCAGCGAGGCCGAAAGCCCGTCGATCTTGGGCTCGGCGGTGATGACCAGTTCGTCGTCCTCCTTGAGGCCCAGGAAGCGGCGCACGCGCGCCACGAAATCGGCGATGTCGGTGTCGGCGAAGGCGTTGTCGAGCGATAGCATCGGCCTGGCGTGGACGACCTTGGCGAATTTCTCGGACGGCCTGCTGCCGACGCGGTGCGAGGGACTGTCGGGACGCACCAGATCGGGAAAGCGCTGCTCGATCGCGTCGTTGCGGCGCTTCAGCGCGTCGTAATCGGCGTCGGAAATGGTCGGCGCGTCCTCGCCGTGGTAGCGCCGGTCGTGCCCGGCGATCTCCGTGGCGAGCCGTTCGAGCTCTTTCCTGGCTTCGGTCCGGGTGAGCTTTTCAACCGGTTTCATGCGCGTTTGCGGGCCTTCCTGGGCGGCGGGATCTGGGCCTCGGCGAGCAGGCGGCGCGCGGCGGCGCGCGCTTCCTCGGTCACCACGGCGCCGGAGAGCATGCGCGCCGTCTCCTCGATGCGCGCCGCGTCATCCAGCAATTCGACGCGTGTCTTGTCGCCCTTGCGGGTGATGCGGAAATGGCGCGCGGCGCGCGCGGCGACCTGCGGCGAATGGGTGACGAGCAGGACCTGCGTGGTCTCGGCCAGGCGCTGCAGCCGCTCGCCCACCGCATCGGCCACCGCGCCGCCGACGCCGCGATCGACCTCGTCGAACACCAGCGCCGCCGGCGGCGTCGCTTCCGACAGCGCCACCTTCAGCGCCAGCGACAGCCGCGCCAGTTCGCCGCCCGAGGCGATGCGGGTCAGCGGCCCGAACGCGGCACCCTCGACGGTGGCGATCTCGAAAGCGACGCGTTCCAGGCCGTTGGCCGCGGCCTCGTCTTCGCCCAGCGCCGTCAGCGCGACGCGGAACCTGGCATGGCCGAGCTTGAGCGGCGCAAATTCCTTCGCGACGGCGCTCTCCAATTGCCGCGCCGCCGCTTCGCGCGCCTGCGAGAGTTTGCGTGCCGTCACAAGATAGGCCGTGCGCGCGGCGGCGACGGCGTCGGCGGCCTGCGCCAGGCCCGCGCCGCCGGTTTCGATCGCCTCGCGCCGCGCCTCGAATTCGGCCAGGACGCGCGGCAGCAGGTCGGGCTGCACGCCGTATTTGCGGGCCGCGGCGCGCAATGCGAACAGCCGCTCCTCCTGGCGATCCATGACGCGCGGATCGAGTTCGAGGCGCGAGAGGAACGCGTCGAGTTCGCGGCGCGCCTCCTCGGTATGGGCGAAAGCCTGTTCGAGCGCCGCTTCCGCCGCGCGGACCGCCGCGCGCGCGCTTTCGTTGACGCGCGACAGCCGCTTCAGCGCGACCGCCAGCGCGGCCTCCGCACCGCGCTCGCCGCCCAGCGCCTCGGACGCGGCCGAGACATCCTCGGCGATGCGCGACGCGTTCATCAGCAACACGCGCTCGGCCGCGAGCGCGGCTTCCTCGCCCGCCTGCGGCGCCAGCGACGACAATTCTTCGACAGTGCTCCTGACATAATCCGCGTCCGCCGCGGCGGCGGCGGCCAGGCGGCGCAATTCCGCTTCGGCCCGGCGCGCGCGGTCCAGTTCGGCGAAGCGCGCCGCCGTCTCGCGCGCCAGCGCCTCATGGCCGCCGAAGGCGTCGAGCAGCAGGCGATGGGTGGCGACATCGAACAGGCCGCGGTCATCGGCCTGGCCATGGACCTCCAGCAGCAGGGCGCCCAGATCCTTCAGCAGCGCCACGCCAACCGGCTGGTCGTTCACGAAGCCGCGCGTGCGGCCGTCGGCGGCGAGGGTGCGGCGCAGCACGATCTCGCCCTCCGCCTCCATGTCCTGATCGCGCAGCAGGGCACGCGCGCCATGCCCTTCGGCCGGCTCGAACACCGCGACGGCGGAGCCCTGCACAGCGCCCGGCCGCACCGCGGCACGGCCACCGCCGCGCCCGCCCGCCGCCAGGCCCAGCGCATCCAGCAGGATCGACTTGCCGGCGCCGGTCTCGCCGGTCAGCACGTTGAGGCCGGGAGCGAACTCCAGCGCCGCGCTCTCGATCAGCACGATGTCGCGGACCGTCAGCGCGGCCAGCATCGGCGAATCACCCTCTTAAAGAATCTTCGAGAAAGCTTTGCTGATCCAGGAGCCTTTGTCTTCCTCGGGCTTCATGTTGTGTTCCTGCAGAAGCTCGAAGGCGTCGCGGTACCATGGGCTGCCGGGATAATTGGCGCCCAGCACGGCGGCGGCCGTCTTGGCCTCGTTGTAGATGCCCAGCGCGTAATAGGCCTCGGTCAGACGCTCCAGCGCCTCGGCGATCTGCGACGTCTTCTGATACTGCTCGACCACGACGCGGAAGCGGTTGATGCCGCCGATATAGTCGCCGCGCACCAGGTAGTAGCGCCCGACCGCCATCTCGCGGCCCGCCAGATGGTCGATGGTGAGATCGATCTTCAGCGTCGCGTCGCGCGCATATTCGGTGTCGGGGAAGCGCTGGACGACGTCCTGCAGCGCGACCAGCGCCGCCTCGGTGTTGGACTGGTCGCGGCCGATGCCGACGATCTGCTCGTAGAGCGAGATGGCCTTCAGGTAGAAGGCATAGGCGACCTCATGGCTGCCGGGATGCAGCGCGATGTAATTGTCCGCGGCCGAGATGGCATCGGGATATTTGTTGGCCTGGTAGTAGCAGAAGGCCGACATCAGCATCGCGCGGCGCGCCCATACCGAATAGGGATGCTGGCGCTCGACCTCGTCGAACTGCTTGGCGGCGGCTTCCCAGTCGCCGTCCCGGATCCGCTTCCAGGCGTCGTTGTAGATGCCGTCGATCGGCCGCTCGACATACTGGACCTCCTTGTCCTCCCCGGACTCGCCGCCGCCGAACCACGAGCCGATGGTGTCGCAGCCGGACAGCGCCAAGCCGGCACAAAGCACGAGAGACAGCAGGACCGGACGGGGGAGACGCAGGTAGGGCATGTGCATGATTCGCTTGGGACCTTTGGCTTTCGTGCGACGATCGGGGCTCTTATGCCATCAGGCAGGAAGCCGGGTCCAGCCCGCCGCGCGCTGCATCATCGCGGGGCGGAGACCGAAAAGCCCAGTCATTACGGCAGGTTCACGATCGCGTAATTCGCCGGATCGGCGAACAGGGCGCGCAGCAGCGCATTGTTGAGGGCGTGGCCGGAGCGGTGGCCCTCGAAGCGGGCGATCAGCGGGCCGCCCGCCAGGGCCATGTCGCCGATGGCATCCAGGATCTTGTGGCGCACGAATTCGTCGGGAAAGCGCATCAGGCTCGCGTTGACGACGCGGTCGCCGTCGATGGCCAGCGTGTTGGCGAGCGAGGCGCCATGGCCGCGATCCATCTTTTTCAGCAGGTCGAGTTCATGGACGAAGCCGAAGGTGCGCGCCGGCGCGATGTCGCGGCGGAAGCCGTCCGGCGAAAAAACGAAGCGGAATGCTTGGCGGCCGATCGCCGGTGTGGGAAAGGCGATCTCGAAATCGTACTCCAGCCGTTCGGCGGGCAGGAGCGCGGCGCTCGCGTCGCCCTGCGCCACCGAGACGGGTTGCAGCACCTTGATCGCTCGGCGCGGCCCGGGCTGATCCTCGAAGCCCGCCCGATCCAGCAGCGCCAGAAAGGACAGCGCGTCGCCGTCCAGGATCGGCGGCTCCGGCCCGTCCAGCGTGACCAGCAGATCATCGATCCCGGCGCCGGCCACCGCCGCCATCAGATGCTCGATGACGCCGACCTTCGCTGTGCCCGCGCCGATTACCGTGCCCAGATTGGTTTCGCTCACCGCGTCGTAGCGCGCCGCGATCTCGATGCCGCCGAGATCGGCGCGGCGGAAGACGATGCCCGATCCCGCCGGCGCCAGCGACAGCGTCATGCGCACGCCGGCGCCCGCATGAAGCGCCACGCCTTCGGCACGGATTTCGGACGCAATGGTGCGGCGGGTCATCGCCGGGCAACTTATTTGCTTTTCAAAACCACCGACAGCCCTTTGGGCCGGTTGCTTCTCATGGAAGCGCCATCCTGCTCGCGACGGCTGTGGTGCTTGGACAGCCATCCAAACCTGTCATCCCGGACGGCGCGCAGCGCCGATCCGGGACCCATTGTGACGCCCTCCCGATAGGTCCCGGCGCTCGCGCCGCTCGGCCGGGATGACAGCCATGAATGAGCCGACAATCCCTCAGGCGAACTGGATAAGGTCGGCGGCGCGGTTGAGCCAGCCGGCGGCGAAGACGAGCTGCGACGGATCGGATTGCAGGAGCGCGCCGATGAACTGGAACCGCAGCGTCAGCACGCCCCGTCCGGCACGCGGCCCCTTGGCGGGATCGTTGAGGGCGTTGACCGTCTGCTGCCCGACGGCGCCGTCGACGGTAACGCCGAGCGCCGTCTGCAGCCATTTGGCGGCGCGGCCCACGCCGTGCAGCACGCCGCAATCGACCACGATCAGGCGCAGATTGCCGTCGGCGATCTGGTCGAAATGCGGCGTCTTGATGTAGGAGGCCTGGTAGATGTTCACGGCCTCGGCGCGCGTCAGGGCCTGAATCTCGGCCACCGTGGCCGGCCGGTTGAGGCCGCGCGTGCGGCCGAGCTCGGCCGCGGTGATGCCGAAATTGGTCGGGCCGCCCCGGTCGGCCGGATTGTTGGTGAAGCCGCCCTCATATTTGAGAACGCGGTCGATGATGTCGTCGTCCGTCATGGCCCCGCCGCCGCTACCCAAGCACGAGGCTAGAATAACTTAACTATGAGTTGCAAGACTGGCACGCGAAAAGCCGGCGTCCGCGAAGACGCCGGCTTTCGTTTCATTCCACCCGTATCAGTTCGTCTGGCGGCGCAGGAAGGCCGGGATCTCGAACTGCTCGTCGCGCTTGTGACCGGGAAAGAGATCGTCGGCGCTGGGACCGGCCGGGCGCTGCGGCTCGGCCGGAGGAGCGACGCGGTTCAGCACCTGGCTGCTGGCGCGCGGCTGCAGCGTCGGGCGCTGCAGCGGCGTGGCGGCCGGTTCCATGCGCGGCTCGTCCTTCGCCTTCTTGCGGCCGAGGAAGCCCCAGCCCTTGCGTTCCGGCTCCGGTTCCGGCGCGGGCTGGGCCCGCAGCGGCTGCGGCCGGATGGCGACCGGAGGCGGCAGCGGCTCATCCTCGATCTGCGGCGCCTCGGCGCCGCCCAGGATGTAGGTCTCCGCCGGCGAGACGGGCGCCGGCTGCGGCGGCACATTCATTTCTGCCGCCAGCGCCTCCTGCTGGCGCTTCACCGGATTGGCGGCGATGGGGGCCACTTCCGCCTTGGGCTCGGGACGCAGCGGCAGCGGCTTCAGGTGCGGCCGCAGCGGCTCCACATTCTTGGGCATCTTCATTTCCTGCGCATCGATGCCGGTCGCCACCACGGAGACGCGGATGCGGCCCTCCATGTTGTCGAGGATGGTGCTGCCGAAGATGATCTTGGCGTCGGGATCGACCTCGGCGCGCACCCGGTTGGCCGCCTGCTCGACCTCGAACAGCATCAGGTCGGGACCGCCGGTGATGTTGATCAGCACGCCGCGCGCGCCCTTCATCGAGACGTCGTCGAGCAGCGGATTGCAGATCGCCATGTCGGCCGCCTTTTCGGCGCGGTTCTCGCCCTCGGCCTCGCCGGTGCCCATCATCGCCTTGCCCATCTCGGAGATCACCGACTTGATGTCGGCGAAGTCGAGATTGATCAGGCCCGGCATCACGAACAGGTCGGTGACGCCGCGCACGCCGGAATGCAGCACCTCGTCGGCCATCGCGAA
>JAATGL010000266.1 GCA_015654705.1 Alphaproteobacteria bacterium
CGCTCTACAACCGCGCCTCATCCGCACCATCCACGACGGCGGTCACCGTGGTGCCGTAGCTACTTGGTCTCCGGCAGTACGCTACGAATGTGCAGTTCGTTGAGCTGGCGCGCCGAGGCTTCGTTCGGTGCATTCATCATCAGGTCCTGCGCCTGCTGGTTCATCGGGAACATGGTGACCTCGCGCAGATTCTCCTCGCCCGCGATCAGCATGACGATGCGGTCGATGCCGGGCGCCGTGCCGCCATGCGGCGGGGCGCCATAGCGGAACGCGTTGAGCATGCCGGCGAATTTGGTCTCGGTCTCCTCGCGTGCATAGCCCGCGATCTCGAACGCCTTCAGCATCACTTCCGGATCGTGGTTGCGGATGGCGCCGGACGACAATTCGATGCCGTTGCAGACGATGTCATATTGATAGGCCTTCAGCCCCAGGATCGTGTCGCGGTCGTCATTGTCCAGTGCAAGGAATTTCTCGCGCGGGAATTGCGGCATGGAGAAGGGATTGTGGGAGAAGTCGATCTTCTTCTCCTCCTCGCTCCATTCGTACATCGGAAAATCGACGATCCAGCAGAACTTGAACTCACCCTCCTGGATGAGGCCCAGTTCACGGCCGAGGCGTATGCGCGCCTGCCCGGCCAGCGCCGCCGCACGGTCCGTCTTGGCATCGGCGGAGAAGAACAGCGCGTCGCCCGCCTTGACACAAGTGCGCGCCGCCATCGCCGCCAGCGCCTCGGCGGGAAGGAATTTGGCGATCGGTCCTTTGCCGGCGAGCACGCCGCTCTCATCCTCGAACACCACATAGCCGAGCCCGGCCGCACCCATCTCGCCGCGCGCCCAATCGTTCAGCTTGTCGAAAAAGGACCGCGGCTGAGCCCCGGCGCCGGGCGCGGGGATGGCGCGCACCGTCTTGCCCTTGAACGCCTTGAAGGCGACGTCGTCGCGCGCGAACACGTCCGTCACGTCGGCGATGACGATCGGATTGCGCAGGTCGGGTTTGTCGACGCCGTATTTCAGCATCGATTCGTCGTAAGCAATGCGCGGGAACGGCGCCGGCGACACGATGCGGCCGTCGGCGAATTCCTCGAACACGCCGTGCATCACCGGCTCGACCGCCGCGAACACGTCGTCCTGTGTGACGAAGCTCATTTCCAGATCGAGCTGGTAGAACTCGCCGGGCGAACGGTCGGCCCGCGCGTCCTCGTCGCGGAAACAGGGCGCGATTTGGAAATAGCGGTCGAAGCCCGCCACCATGATCAACTGCTTGAACTGCTGCGGCGCCTGCGGCAGCGCATAGAATTTGCCCGGATGCAGCCGCGACGGCACCAGGAAATCGCGCGCCCCTTCCGGCGACGAGGCGGTCAGGATCGGCGTCTGGAATTCGGTGAAGCCCTGGTCGATCATCCGCCTGCGGATCGACGAGATCACCTTCGAGCGCAGTGTGATGTTCCTGTGCAGGCGCTCGCGCCTGAGATCGAGGAAGCGGTATTTGAGCCGCGTGTCCTCGGGATAGGTCATGTCGCCGAACACCGGCAGCGGCAGTTCCTGCGCCTGCCCCTGCACCGCGACCTGCTCGATGCGCAATTCGACCTCGCCGGTCGGCAGATCGGCATTGACCGTCTCGGCGGGCCGCGCCACCACGCGGCCGGTCAGCGTCAGCACCCATTCCGAGCGCGCCTTGTCGGTTTCTGCAAAGGCCGCCTCGTCCGGCTCGACCACGCACTGGGTCAGGCCGTAATGGTCGCGCAGGTCGATGAACAGCAGCCCGCCATGGTCGCGCCGCCGGTTCACCCAGCCGGAAAGCCGCACGGTCTGACCGACATGCTCCTTGCGCAATTGGCCGCAGGTGTGGGTGCGATAGGCGTGCATGACAAAATCCCGGGAAAAACGGGCGGTATGTGGCGAGGGGGGTGGGTTCAAGTCAAGGGCCACAGGCGGAGTTCAAAGGCTGCGAACCTGCCCAAGCTGTGTCGGAATTGCCGAGTTTAAGTTCCAAGTGGACGGGACGCTGAATTTCCCGGCGGGACGGGCGCGAATCCGCTATAGGCTTGGCCATGCGGATTATCGAAACCACGGCGGATTTGCAGGTTCTGGCCGAAGAACTATCCGGCGCCCCCTATCTGGCGCTCGACACCGAGTTCATGCGCGACCAGACCTACTGGCCCAGGCTCTGCCTGATCCAGATCGCGATCCCCGGCACCGAGGCCATCATCGATCCGCTGGCCGAGGGGATCGACCTCAAGCCGTTCTACGACCTGCTGAAGCGCCCCAACATCGTGAAGGTGCTGCACGCGGCGCGGCAGGACATCGAGATCTTCTGCCAGCAGGGCGGCATGATCCCCGATCCGCTGTTCGACACCCAGATCGCGGCGATGGTCTGCGGCTTCGGCGACGCGGCCTCCTACGAGACGCTGGCGCGCAAGCTGGCCAAGGTCGAGATCGACAAATCGGCGCGCTACAGCGATTGGAGCCACCGCCCGCTCAACAAGCGCCAGCTCGAATATGCGCTGGCCGACGTCACCCATCTCTGCACCATCTACGAGGCGATGACCAGGACGCTGGCGCGCACCGGCCGCGCCGCCTGGGTCGAGGAGGAGATCGCGGCGCTGCGCGATCCCGCGCTCTACCGTCTCGATCCCGACACCGCGTGGAAGCGCCTGAAGCCGCGGACCTCCAACAAGCGGTTCCTGGCGATGCTGGCGGCGCTGGCGGCGTGGCGCGAGCGCGAGGCGCAGGCGCGCGACATCCCGCGCGGCCGCGTGCTGAAGGATGAAGCGCTGACCGAGATCGCGGCGCATCCGCCGGAGAACGCCGACGCGCTGGAACGCGTCCGCGCCGTGCCGAAGGGCTTCGCCGCCTCGCGCCTCGGCAAGGGACTGATGGAGGCGATCGAGCTCGGCAAAACCGCGCCGCCGCCGGAGGGCATCGAGCCGCCCCGGCCGCAGCGCCGGCGCGAGCCCTCGCCCGCCGCGATCGATCTCTTGAAGACGCTGCTACGGCTGAAGGCAGAGGAGGTCGGCGTCGCGCCGCGCCTGATCGCCGACGCCGAAGACATCGAGCGGCTGGCCGCCCAGGAGGATGACGGCGTCGCCGCCCTGCATGGCTGGCGCGCCCAGGTGTTCGGCGACGACGCGCTGGCCCTGCGCAAGGGCGACCTCGCCATCGCGCTGGAAGGCGGACGCGCCGTCGTGGTGGAGCTGGAGGACTGAGACTACCAAAACAAAAGGCGGGCCGCGCGCGGGCGCCCGGCTTCTTTTTTCTCGCCATCGGCCCGCGGGCCGACGCCCGCCTCCGTTCTCGAAGCCGCGGCCGGCGCGCAACATCCGTTTCGAGGCGGATCAGACACGCACCTTCGCTTCGCCTCGGGCGTCACGGAGTCCTGATAGGCGCTCGCCGGTAAACCGCACCGCGCGAAGCCGCACGCACCGTTCCTCCACACGTATGCGCGCGAGCGCGCACCTCGCCGTGTATGTCGTCTCTCGCGTCATCTCGGATCGGGCCCTAAGGCCGCAAGACCCGATGGTGATGATCAACCATCGCCATCCTTTCTCAATACCGATAGATGAGATGGCGAGGCAGGATTAATGATTCAAGGTCAATTGCTTAATCATTTGACATTTAAGCATTAGATGTAGGAGGCTTATTGGGTCTCTGAAAGGGGCTAGAGATTCGGAGATGGTGCTAGTGGCAAGCGATCAAGAAATAAGACGGATCATTAAGGCCGCCCTTCTGAAATTCTTTCCGAAGGTTCAACTTGTTTCGATTGATTTGCGTGACGTCCTTGACGATGAAGATGGCAGCCACGCTCTAGAGATCAGCGTCGTATTTGACGCTAAAGAAAAAGATGTAACCGCAAAAAAAATACCCGCTTTTGTCAATACAGTCATAGCGGAGTTTGATCACATTGACGATCAGCGTTTTCCGGTTTTCTCATTCATTTCTGAATCGGATTGGAAAGAACCTGCGGCCGCTTGACTTAATTAAAACCGCTGAACTTCTGGCGGACGCTTCTCACCGCCGGCCATTACAGTCTGATTTAAGACGCGCCGTTAGCACAGCTTATTATGCGATGTTTCATTGCCTAGCAGAATGCTGTGCAGATTGTCTGGTCGGCGGACCACAATCGCAACGAAGCAAGTCCGCGTGGCGGCAGGTCTATCGCGCTCTGGAACACACACATGTCGGCAAGCAATGCGCCAATCGCGAAATGATCAAAAAATTCCCAGCTTCGATTGCTAACTTTGCGGTGATTTTTGCGTCTCTTCAGAGCAAGCGCCACGAGGCCGACTATGATCCGTACGAAACTTTCTATAAATCTGCCGTTGTTCACGACATCGCCATTGCGAAACACGTTATCGAGGAATTCGCAAAGGCGGACTTGAGGGATAAGCGCGCCTTTGCTGCATTGGTTTTGCTTAAGCAGCGAAAAAGTTAGGACAAGCGGGTTCAGCGACGAAACCGATTGATAGAGCGCGCAATGACAATCCTTTGACGAGTGCTGAATAAAATCCATAGATCGCCGGCGGGGGGAATACGCATGGCAGCAATTCGGACGGCCGTCGGGCGATGACGAAGGATGCAAGGATCGGCCTCCTGCTGACGGTCATTCCGTTGACTGTCGTCCTCGCCTATCTCTTCGTGACGCATGGCGCGACGTCTTTCGAGCCGGACTCGGTCGGCTATATCGATTTCTATCCCCACAGGACATTCGGTTATCCCGCCGTCCTGGCCCTGATCCATCTGTTGGCGGGCTCTTACGCGCCCGTCTCCTATGTCCAGGCGGCTATCCTGTCGGCCTCGATCAGCGCCGCGGCGTTCAGCGCGTACAGGCTTTTCGGAAATTGGATGGCGGCCGCGCTGCTTGCCGCCGCAATGGCCGGCAATCCGGCTTTTCTCTCCGTCATATCCCAGATCATGACGGAATGCCTCAGCGCGGCCTGTTTCAACGTGCTCTGCGCCGCGGTCCTGACGCATGCGAGGCGACCTCACGCGGCGCCGGCCGCGACCTATGCGCTGCTCGTCTTTGTGTCGATGGCGCTGCGGCCCGCGAATGCCGTGATCGTGCCCTGCATTCTTCTGGCCTACGCCGTGTTCGAACCCGGCGCAATGCGGCAGCGCGTCCGACATGCCTGGAAGCCGGTCGCATCGGTTCTCGCGGCCGCCATCCTTGCGCTGCTGATGACCCCCGTTTTGCTTCACATGGTTCATCCCCAATCGAGGCCAACCAGTCCATTGCCGAAAGGGCTGCTGCAAAAAGTAATCTTCCACGACGACGCGCCCCAAAGCGCCGCCGGGGTTTCGCAAAACGATTCACATTTCATCGCTGCGGCCGCCGCGCCAGCAAGACAGTACATACAGGCGGCGCCCGCCGATCTGCGCTGGTACTTCACCGCGCAATACAGCGACCGGCTGCGCTTCGACGTGATCCTGCCCTATCTGCAGCGCGAACATCGAAGCGGCCCCTACCAGGCCGGCGACATCGACAGAATTCTGTTCGACTATTCCATCGCGTTCATCCGCCAACACCCGGCGGACTATCTCGCGGACGTCATGACCGAATATCGCAATCTGATTTCCTATCGCGTGACCGCCTATCCCGCGATGTCGGCGCGGGTCGTCGCCTATTTCAGGACCCATCCGCCGGTCTGGATCACGCTCGATCCGCAGGCGCCGGCCGGGTTGCGGGTCAGCAGCGTCCCGCCTGCCGGCATGATCACGGTTTCGCTCGGCGGCACGGTCGGCAATCAGCCTTCGCTGTTCCATATCGGTCGCTCGATTCCTTTCGCCGCCGTGCTGGCTCTGCGGACGGCCTATCTCGGTGCCGCCCTGTTGGGCCTTGCGGCGATCGTTGCAACGCTTCTCGGCCTGCGCGCGCCGGCGCCGTTGCGAAATGCGATCGGGGCGCTCGCGATCGCGGGTCTCCTCCTCCACGCCATCGCGCTGGCGACGGTGATCAGCGAGTTCGGCCTGCATCGCTACATGGATCCGCTCTGGGGCCCGGTCTGCGTGATCTGGGCACTGGCCATTCAGACGGCCATCGGCTGGCGATATCCCGCTGCGGCGTCCCGGCAGGATGCCGGATCTGCCGACGGGCGGCTCGGCTTTCACACGGCGCGTTTCTAGGCCAGTCTCGGCGCGGATTCTCCCGCCGGGCATTGGCCGGAAGGACATACATCATGCCGCCACAAACGCGCGCGGGGTCCGCGCCCTCGTTCCTCCGTCCGCTGATCAACCGGCCCTATCTGCTCAGCGCCATCGCCTTCGGGCTGGTGCTCTATTTCGCGACGATGCCCTGGATCGAGCGCGCCATCACGCGCGCGCTGGTCGGCTGGGACGGCGGCGTGGTTCTCTTCCTCGGCCTCGCCTACTTCTTCATGAGCAACGCCGACCCCGAGCGGATCAAGCGCCGGGCCATCGCCCATGACGAGGGCGGCGACCTGATGTTCGTCCTCACCATCCTGGCATCCCTCGCCAGCGTCGGCGCGCTGGCCGCCGAATTGTCGGCCGCCAAGGGCCATCCGGGCGGCGGCTACCGCGTGACGCTGGCGGCGAGCACGGTGGTGCTGTCGTGGTTCTTCGTGCAGATCGTCTTCGCGATGCACTACGCCCACATCTACTATCTGGCGGAGGAGAACGGCGAGCCGCGCGGCGGCCTGGAATTCGGCGCCTGCGGCGAGCCCGATTACTGGGATTTCGTCCATTTCGCCATCGTGCTGGGCGCCACGGCGCAGACCGCGGACATCAATTTCAGCTCGAAGGAGATGCGCCGCGTCGGCACGCTGCACACGCTGGTGGCCTTCGGCTTCAACACCGCCATCCTGGCGACGATGATCAATCTGGCGGCGAACCTGTTTTGAGGGGCTTTGCGGGGCTCCCTACCCCCCGCGCCGCCGCCTCCAGCGGCATGACGCGAAAGGGGGATAACCCTCTCGTCATGCTGAGGTGCCCGTCGAAGGTGGGCCTCGAAGCACGCACGGAAAGGAATCCCCTACCCCAATTCGCCGTCGCCGGTGGCCAGGTCCTCGCCTTCGACATAGGGGTCCTCGTCGGGACCGAGGGCGTCGTTGGGGCTCGGGATATCGAAGCCGGAGGGCGGCAGTGCCTCCAGGAAGCCGGCCGCTTTCAGCTCGTCGCTGCCCGGCAGATGGCTGACGCTTTCCAGACCGAACTGGACCAGGAAGGCTTCGGTGGTGCCGTAGGTCACGGGCCGGCCGGGGGTGCGCTTGCGGCCGCGGATGCGGACCCAGCCGACCTCCATCAGCGCGTCGATCGTGCCCTTGGAAAGGGCGACGCCGCGGATATCCTCGATCTCGGCGCGGGTGACGGGCTGGTGATAGGCGACGATGGCCAGCGTCTCCAGCGCCGCGCGCGACAGCCGCTTCTGCTCGGGTTTCTCCTTGCGCAGCAGGAAGGCCAGATCGCTCGCCGTACGGAACTGCCATTTTTCCGCGACGCATTCGAGGGTTACGCCGCGCTTCTCATAGTGGCGCTGAAGCTCGGCCAGGAGCGCGGGAACGTCGGCGCCCTCCGGCAGCGATGTTGCCAGTGCCTTCGTATCCAGCGGCTCCGCCGCCGCGAACAGCAGCGCCTCGGTCATGCGCAGATGCTCGGCATTGATGGACGCCGGCGCGTCTTCGCCGCTTGTTTCCTTGACGACCATCTCGTCTTCAATTCTCTCGATCAGGCGGACAACGCTTCTCATGTCAGGGCCTCTTGGGCGGTTACGCGGTCTTTCACATAGATCTCGTCGAAGGGGCGGAGCTGGCGGATTTCGATGCGGCCGTCGCGCGCCAGTTCCAGGCAGGCCAAGAGCGTGCTGGCCAGCGCCGAGCGCCGCCTGAGCCCCGCCGACCATTCGAACGGGATCAGCCGGGTCAGCGCGTTCCAGTCGGCGATGCGGCCCAGCATCCGCTCCAACCGGGCGCGCGCTTCCTCGATCAGCAGCACGGGCGCCGCCGCCGGGCGATAGCTCTTGCCGCCCAGCTTGCGCACCCGCTCGGTCGCATAGGCAGTCAGCAGGTCGTAGAGCGTGTCGGTGTGGGTGCGCAGCTTCACCACCGTCACCGGCTCGGGCATGCCGCGGGCGAAGACGTCGCGGCCCAGCCGCTCTCGGCCCATCAGCCGCGTCGCGGCCTGGCGCATCGCGGCAAGCCGCTCCAGGCGCCAGCGCAGCCGGGTCGCCATCTCGTCGGCCGTGGGCTCGCCGTCGGCGCCGGGCGGCTGCGGCAGGATCAGCCGCGACTTCAGATAGGCCAGCCACGCCGCCATCACCAGGTAATCGGCGGAAAGCTCCAGGTTGCGGCCCCGCGCCGATTCGACGAATTCCAGATACTGGTCGGCCAGCTTCAGGACCGAGATCTTCGCGATGTCGACCTTCTGGTTGCGCGCCAGCGTCAGCAGCAGGTCCAGCGGTCCCTCGAAGCCGTCGACCGCGACCACGAAGGCCTCCTCGCGCGGCGCGGGCTCGAAGGAGTCGAAGGGCTCGGCGAGCTCGCTCATGCCGCGGCCAGCAATTCGTCCAGCCGCGCCGCCGCCGCCAGCGGATCGAACGGATCGGGCGGCGTCAGATGCGACAGCGCGTGGGCCGCGCGTTTCGCCGCGGCGCCGTCCAGGGGCTTGGCCTCTCTCGCCACCTCGCGCATCTCCTCGAGCTTGCCGTTGCAGTGAAGCACGACATCGCAGCCGGCGAACAGCGCCGCCCGGGTGCGCGCGGAAAGCGGCCCTGAGAGCGCGTTCATCGACACGTCGTCCGACATCAGGAGGCCGTCGAAACCGATCTGGCCGCGAATCACGTCGCGAATCACCTTGGGGCTGGTGGTCGCCGGACGCCGCGCATCGATGGCCTCGTAGACGACATGCGCCGTCATCGCCATCGGGCACTGGTTGAGGCTGCGGAAGGTGACGAAATCGGTGGCGCTGAGTTCCTCGGGCCCGGTCGCGACGCGCGGCAGCGCCAGATGGCTGTCGGCCGTCGCCCGGCCATGGCCTGGGATGTGCTTCATCACCGGCAGCACGCCGCCTTCCGTCAGACCCTCGATGGCGGCGCGGCCGAGCGCGATGATGGCGGCGGGGTCGTGCGCGAAGGCGCGGTCGCCGATGATCGCGTCGGCGCCGTCCACCGGCACGTCGAGCAGCGGCAGGCAATCGACATTGATCCCGACCTCGCAGAGATCGTGCGCGATCAGGCGCGCATTGAGATAGACGGCCTCGCGCGCCGCATCGGGCGCATGATCATAGAGCACGCCGAAGCGCGCCGCGGCCGGCCGCTCGGGCCAATGCGGCGGCCTCAGCCGGGCGACGCGGCCGCCTTCCTGGTCGATCAGCACGGGCGCCTGCGGATCGTCCACCGTCTCGCGCAGGCTTTGCACCAGGGTGCGAAGCTGCTCGCGATCGGCGACATTGCGCGCGAAGACGATGAAACCCCAGGGCTGGACGGCGCGGAAGAAATCGCGCTCCTCCGGGCCGAGCCCGAGCCCGGCGCAGCCATAGATCGCCCGCGTGCGCATGCTGTCTCCCACCCTGCCCCTGCGGTCATTTCGCCGGGAAGCAGGCGCCGCCGTCCGCCGTCAACCGGTCGCACAGCGTCTTGGCCGAATCCTTGCTGGCAAAAGAGCCGACGCGCAGCCGGTACCAGGTTCCCTTGTCGCCGAGATCGACTTTCTTGACGTCCTCGGCATAGCCGGCCAGCAGGCCGGCATGCTTGGCGTGATAGGTCCGCCAGGCGCTGTCGGCCTCCTCCTCGGATTTGTAGGCGCCGATCTGCAGCACATAGGCGCCCGACGACACGGGGGCCGCCTTCTTATCCAGTTGCGCGGGCGCGGCCGTCGCCTCAGCGGCAGGCGGCGACGAAGCGGGCAGCGCAGCGGTCTTTTCCGGCGGCGGTTCGACGGCTTTGGGCGGCGGCGGCGCGACCGGCTTGGCGATGGCGGGCGGCGCCTTGTCGAGTTCGACGGGGCGCGGCGCTGGCGCGGCCGCGACGGCGTCGGGCGCCGTCATCGGCGGCGGTGTTGTGTCGGGATTTGCCGGCGGCGGCGCGGTCTGGCGGTCGGCCTCCTCGTCGGCCGGCGCGGGCTGCTCGTAGATCTTCAAACCCTTGTAAGGCGTCTCGCCGGTGCCGTCCGTACCGGCGGCCGCGACCTTGGCCGGACCGGCCGGCGCCGCAATGATGCGCGGCACGTCCGAACGGCCGCGCGCCACGCCCTGCGTGTAGGCCAGCCATACCACGCCGGCGAACGCCGCCAGCACGAACAGCGCGATCACGATCAGCAGCGGCAGGCGCGAGCCTTCCACATCGTCGTCGTCTTCCGCGCCGTCGAACACATGGATGTCGTCGCCGGACGGTTCGTAGGTGCCGCGTCTGATGTTGGCCATGGGCCTGCTCCGTTCCTCAGCGCCGAATCGCTGCCGGCAATTTAGCACCTGCCGGCGGATTCAAGGCGCGGACAAGGCGATTTCCCTGTGGAATATGCGCCCATATTCCGACAGGGCAAAGCGGTCGGTCATGCCCGCGATGTAGTCGCGCACGACGCCGCCGGTCGCCGCGTCGCCGGGCAGGCCGCAGCCCCGCGCCCAATCCGGCGGCAGCAGCGACGGATCGGAGCCGAGCGCCGCGTAGAGCTCGGCGACCACCGTCTTGGCGCGGTCCATCGGCAGCATCACGCGCGGATGGCGATACATGCGCGTGAAAAGGAACGCCTTCAATGCCGCAATCCCGTCCGTCATGGCGGTGGAAAAGCCGGCCAGCGCGGCGCCCTGCCCGCGCACCTCCGCGACCGAGGCAGGCGCCGCCACAGCGATGCGCCGGCGCGTCTCCGAGAGCAGATCGTCGACCAGCATGCTCATCAGTGTACGGACCAGTTCGCCGATGAAGCGGCCGAGCTCGAGTTCGCCGTAGCGCGCGGTGACGGCCCGCGCATGTTCGCCCGCAAGCGGTGCCGCGGACAAATCCGCCACCGTGAACAGCCCGGCGCGCAGACCGTCATCGATGTCGTGGTTCACATAGGCGATGTCGTCGGCCAGCGCCGCCACCTGCGCCTCCGGCCCCGGCCAGCTCTGCAGGTCGAGCGTCCAGCGCCTGTCGAAGCTGGCGATCGGGCCGGGCAGCGGCGGCGCCAGCGGGCCGTTGTGCTTGACCAGCCCTTCGAGCGTCTCCCAGGTCAGGTTCAGTCCGTCGAAATCGGCGTAGCGGTGTTCGAGCCGGGTCACCAGCCTGAGCGCATGGGCATTGTGGTCGAAGCCGCCGATCGCCGCGGTGGCCGCGCTCAGCGCCTCCTCCCCGGCATGGCCGAAGGGCGTGTGCCCCAGATCGTGGGCCAGCGCCACGGTCTCGGCCAGGTCCTCGTCCAGCGCCAGCACCCGCGCCAGCGAGCGGGCGATCTGCGCCACTTCCAGCGAATGGGTGAGCCGGGTGCGGTAATAGTCGCCCTCATGCTGCACGAAAACCTGGGTCTTGTGCTTGAGCCGCCGAAACGCGGCGGAATGGATGATGCGGTCGCGGTCGCGCTGGTAGCAGGTGCGGGTGGCGCTTTCGCGCTCCGGATAAAGCCGCCCCCGGCTCTCAGCCGGATGGCTGGCGAAGGGCGCAGGTTGGGCCGGCGGCACGAAAACCATGCCGAGAAGCCTGCCCGGAGGCGATTTGGCCGAATCCATGCCTTTGCGCTGCCGCTTTCGAGGACTACATAGGACTCGTCCAGTATGACATGCCGAGGATCGCCATGAACGTCGAAACCGCCCTGCCCGTCACGGTCTCCGCGCGCGCCGCAAAGCGGATCGCGGCCATCCTCAAGGGCGAACCCGCGCCGGCCATGCTGCGGGTCGCGGTGACCGGCGGCGGCTGCTCGGGCTTCCAGTATAATTTCGCCATCGACGACGCGCGAACGGACGACGACCTGGTGGTCGAGCGCGACGGCGCGACCGTCTTGATCGATCCCATGTCGCTCGATTTCCTCAAGGGCGCCGAGATCGACTTCGTCGACGACCTGATCGGCGCGTCGTTCAAGGTCAACAACCCCAACGCCACTTCGTCCTGCGGCTGCGGCACGAGCTTTTCGGTGTAGGAAGTTCGATAATTTGTCATCCCGGACACCGAGCGACAGCGAGGTGAGCCGGGATCCATCGCGAAGCGTTCTGAATGGGTCCCGGCGCTCGCTGCGCTCGGCCGGGATGACGGATTTATGGCATCGATTTCAACTATTCCAAACGGCGGTCTTTTCCTTCCCATTGCGGCCCGGAATGTGTCACAAGGCTGGCCCATCTTCCCCAGCGAACATCCCGGAGACCGACATGCGCATCCTGACCGTGGCCGCCTGCGCGACCGCCCTGACCCTCGCGGCCGGTTCCGCCGCCTTCGCCGCGCCTGCGGCGGACGCGAACACGGCATATCTGACAACCAATGCCAAGAAGGCCGGCGTCGTCGTCGTGCCGGGCATCCAGTACCGGGTCATCAAGGCGGGCAAGGGCGCGCAGCCGACCGGGCGCGATTGCGCGACCGTCACCTACAAGGGCTCGTTCATCGACGGCAAGGTGTTCGACCAGTCCAAGCCCAACCAGCCCGTCACCTTTCCGGTCCATGGCGTGATCGCCGGCTGGACCGAAGCGCTGCAGATGATGCATGAGGGCGACGAGTGGGAATTGGTGATCCCCTCCGGCCTCGCCTACGGCAAGGACGGCACGCCGGGTGGCCCGATCCCCGGCGGCGCGACGCTGATCTTCGACGTGCAATTGCTGAAAGTCTCGCCGTCGCAGATGGGCCAGTGCGCGGATTAGCGACGTCGGGGGCGGAGTCTGATCGCGCCGGTTGCGACACCGGCGCCCGCCCTTGCATTGCATCGGCAGGTCCCGACGCCTAGAAGGGCGCGCCGCCGGACGGCGAGAACGCCTTTCCAGGAGATCTCATGCGAAACCTAGCGGCCCGAATCCTTTCTTCGAGCATCCTTTCCATCGCCCTGCTGGCGACAGCCGCGGCGCAGAGCGCGCCCTTCAAACTGGGCGACCCGGTCGAGGTCATGTATGGCGGCCAATGGACGCCGGGCGTCATCACCAAGCCGCTGACCTCGGGCACTTATGTCGTCAACAACGGCAATTCCGTCATGTATATCAACGAAGGGCCCGACAATATCCGCCCGCGTCAGATGACGCCGGCGCAGAAGGCCGATGCCGACCGCTTCGCACAGGCCCTCGCCCACCGCCCCACCGGCAACGGCATCGGCGCGCAATACGGGGCCCGCAATCCGAGCGTCTGCAAGACCCGCACGGCGCCGCCCACGGCCGGGACCGTGAGGCAATACGTTTTTTGCAGCATGGAAGGCATCGATGCCCGCAACAACCTGGTTCTCCTGACCAATGTGAGCGTGCAGATGGGACGCCCCAGGGCCTATTTCTATTCGCAGGACTCCGCAAAGATCCGGATCGACAACAGCGCCCCGGTGATCGACATCCGCGGTGGCTACAAGATGTATCAATGCGGCAAACCGAATCTCGGCGGCGGCGTCTTCACCGCCACGCACAATTGCGTCGCCTACGATCAGCCGGTGGCGAGCGGAAGCTGCTACCGCGATACGTTCGGCAACTGGGACTGCAGCCTGGTCGGCGATCGCCTGGCATCCAACAGCCAGCTCACGGACCAGATGCCGCCCACAGGCTATTAGGATTTATACGTCGCCAGCGCGTCGCGCAGGCGCGCCTTCAACTGCAGCAGTTCGGCCAGCAGGCGTTCGAGCCGCGCGCGCTCCTCGTCCGCCAGCAGGACGGCAAGGTCGTCCTGCGCGCGTTCCAGAGTCGCGAGCACCAGGCGGGCCTGGCGCGGTTCTTCGGCATAGTCGCCGACGGCGGATTCGATCGGATCGGGATGGGTCATTCGGCCGAGTTCGGCCACGTAGCGCTGGCCCCTGTCGCGCATCACCTTCTGCGCGCCCTTGATGGTGAAGCCCTCGCGATAGAGCAGCGCGCGGATGCCGCGCAGCAGGTCGATGTCTTCCGGGCGGTAGTAGCGCCGCCCGCCGGCGCGCTTGATCGGCCTTACCTGGGCGAAGCGGGTCTCCCAGAAGCGCAGCACATGCTGCGGCATGTCCAGCTCGCAGGCCACTTCGCTGATGGTGCGGAAGGCCTCGGGCGATTTCTCGCGGAGGGCAACGCCGGCCAGCATTGCCATCAGTCTTCGCCGCCTTCCGCCGGCGTCTGGCCGTTGATCACCGCCTTCAGCACATGGCTGGGCCGGAACACCAGCACGCGGCGCGGCGCGATCGGCACCTCGTCGCCGGTCTTGGGGTTGCGGCCCATGCGCTGCGATTTCTGGCGCACGGCAAAGGTGCCGAAGGAGGAAAGCTTCACGGTCTCGCCGCGCGACAGCGCCGAGCAGAGTTCCTCCAGGATGTCTTCGACCATCTGGGCGGAATCGTTGCGCGACAGGCCGACGGCCTGGAACACGGCCTCGGTCAGATCCGCGCGGGTCAGCGTGTGGGCGGACATGTTGACAGGCGACTCCCTCTTCCGACTCGAAATTATGCGGAAGCGAATTTCCCGTCAACGTCAAAGGGATAGGAAGCGAAGCTAAAGGTTGCCTACCAGCGCAACAGGGCGGCGCCCCAGGTGAACCCACCACCCATCGCCTCCAGCAGCACCAGATCGCCCGGCTTGACCCGGCCGTCGGCGAGCGCCGTCGCCAGCGCCAGGGGCACCGAGGCGGACGACGTGTTGCCGTGGACCGCCACGGTCGAGACCACGCGCTCGGGTGGAATCCCCAGCCTGCGGGCGGTGCCGTCCAGGATGCGCTGATTGGCCTGGTGGGGGATGAACCAGTCGATATCGGCGATGGTCAGGCCGGCCTCGGCCAGCGAGGCCTCGATGGCGGCCGCGATGTTGGTGACGGCATGGCGGAACACCTCCTTGCCCTGCATCCGCAGATAGCCGGTGGTGCGGGTCGAGGACGGCCCGCCATCGACATAGAGCAGATCGTGCAGCCGCCCGTCGGAGAACAGCTTGGTGTTCAGCACGCCGCGGTCGGCATTGGTGCCATGGCCCTCGCCCGCCTGCAGCACGAAGGCGCCGGCGCCGTCGCCGAACAGCACGCAGGTCGTGCGGTCCGTCCAGTCCATCAGCCGCGACATCGTCTCCGCGCCGATCAGCAGCACGGTCCGGGCCTGCCCGGCCTTGATGAAATTGTCGGCCACCGCCAGGCCGTAGATGAAGCCCGAACAGACCGCCTGCACGTCGAAGGCGGCGCCGCGCGACATCCCCAGCCGCGCCTGCACCGTCGTCGCCGTGGCGGGAAAGGTCTCATCCGGCGTCGTCGTGGCGACCACCACGAGGTCGATCTCGCCGGCGTCGAGCGCGGCATCGGCCAGCGCGGCGCGCGCCGCCTGCACCGCCAGATGCGAGGTCATCTCGCCGTCGCGCACCACGCGGCGCTCGCGGATTCCGGTGCGCTCGCGGATCCATTCGTCGCTGGTATCGACGCGCCTGGACAGCTCCGTGTTGGTCAGCACGGTCTCGGGCAGATAGGCGCCGCTGCCGATGACAAGGGAGCGGATCACGAAGCCGCCGCTGTGGCGAGGCCGATGCCGGCACGGTCCGCGATGATGCGCGTGATGATGCCGGACTCCGCCATGTCGATCGCCATGTCGAGGGCGCTGGCGAAGCCCATCGCGTCGGTGCCGCCATGGCTTTTCACGACGATGCCGTTGAGCCCCAAGAAGATGCCGCCGTTCGAGGTGCGCGGATCGAGCTTGCGGCGCAGCGCGTTCAGGGCGCCGCCGGCGAACAGCCCGCCGATGCGGCCCAGCAGCGAGCGCCGCATGGCGCCGCGCAGGAAGGTCACCACCAGCCGGGCGGTGCCTTCCGCGGTCTTCAGCGCCACATTGCCGGTGAAGCCGTCGGTCACCACCACGTCCACCGTGCCGTCGGCGATATCGTCGCCCTCGACGAAGCCGGCATATTCCATGGGCAGGGCTGCGCTGCGCAGGATATGCGCCGCGCCCTTCACCGCGTCATGGCCCTTGACCTCCTCGGAGCCGACATTGAGGAGGCCGACGCTCGGCTGCTCCAGGCCCAGGATGGCGCGCGCGAAGGCCGCGCCCATCACCGCGAAATCGACCAATTGCTCGGCGTCGCAATGGATGTTGGCGCCGACATCGAGGACGACGCTCTGGCCGCGCCGCGTCGGCCAGATGGCGGCGATGGCGGGGCGCGAAATCCCCTCCAGAACGCCCAGCTGGAACATCGCCATCGCCATCAGCGCGCCGGTATTGCCGGCCGAGATTGCCACCTCGGCCTCCTTGTTCTTCAGCGATTCGATGGCGCGCCACATGCTGGTGTTGCGGCCGCGGCGCAGCGCCAGGCTCGGCTTCTCGTCCATGCGCACCTGCTCGGCGGAATGGCGGATGCTGACGCGGTCGGCCAGCTTGGCGCGCTTGGCGAGCAGCGCCGTCAGCGCGGTCTCGTCGCCATGCAGGATGAAGCGCGTCGCGGGATGGCGCAGCACCGAGCGCGCCAGCGCGGCGACCACGATCCCCGGACCGGAATCGCCTCCCATCGCGTCAATCGAGACAGTCAGTTCGCGGGCCACGTCGCTCAAGCCTTGGTTGGACCGTCGGCCGCCGATTATGGCACGGGATCAGGCTTTCGCCTTGACCACTTCGCGGTCCTTGTAATGACCGCAGGCGGCGCAGACATGGTGCGGACGCTTCTGCTCGCCGCAATTGGGGCAATCCGCATAGGCCACCGGCGCCAAGGCGTGGTGAGACCGGCGCATGTTGCGGCGCGACGGCGAGGTCTTTCGTTTGGGCACCGCCATGGCGGAAACACTCCTTCTGGCCCCTTGGACCGAATCGAAGCGCGGCGCGATCGAAGGCGCGCTGGGCCATCCGGCGGGGCGGGCAAAACAAGGCGCGGAGTGAACATGAAAGCGCCGCCGGTTTCAAGCCGCAAAAAGGCAGGTTTTCCGGCCTCAGGGGCGGTTTTTCAGGCCCTTGAGCACCGCGAAGGGGTGAATGGCGGCCTGGTCCGCCTCCGCCGGCGGCTCGAAGGCCACGCCCGGCGCGCGCGGATAGGGATCGATGGCGAGCGCCAGTTCCTCCATCAGCGGCGCCGCCAGGTCGTAGCGCAGACCGGCGATCTCCTCGGTTCCGTCATCGTCGGCGGGCGCCGCATCGAGGTCAATCACCTTGGGGGCAACACGCTGCGCCGACGGCGACAGGAACAGTTCGCGGGTGAAGGCGCGCTCGATATGGGCGCGCACCGGCTCCAGCGTGACGACGCAGCTCTGCACGATGTCGGCCTTAAGCTCGGCGTCGAAAGCAAAGCGCGTCGGCGACAGCTTGCGCAACACGATCTTGGCGGCGAAGGCTTCCACCGCCTCGACATCCGCCCAACGCGCGATGCGCTCCAGATCGTCCGGCGCCGGCGCGATGACGATCTCGTCGCCCGCCAGCGACAGCCGGCCGAGATCGTAGACCCGGCTGATCGGAAATCCGTCCTCAGTCATGGCGTATCTCCCGTCTTCGGCAGCGGGCCGAAATCGGCCTCGCCTGCCGCGATGTCCGCGCGCGCCAGATGGCTCTGCGCGGCGCGCACATAGCGCGCGACGACCGCCGCCTGCGCCATGCGATCCGGCGCACCGCGATAGAGATTGCGCTGCAGCGCCTCCGCCATGGCCGCCTCGCCGCCGCTCGTGCCGTAGGCCTGCAGCCGGCCGTAGAAGGCATCGGCGATCTTCTTCATCCGCCGTCCCATGCCCATGTCGCCGGAGCCCAGTTCCCGCAGGCCCTCGTCGAAGCCGAGGAACAGCGTGTTCACGAGGCCCTGCGACAAATCGTTGAGCCCGGCTTCCCGCAACCGGTCCAGCACCAGCCAGCCATGCAGCACCAGGAGGTCGAAGCGGCCATCCACCGTGTCCGGCACACCCAATCCGGTGAAAAACACGGGCGCCCGCGCGCGCGCGACCAGGGCGGCGTGCAGCCGCGCCACGGCGCCCTTGAGATTCCCCGACTTGCGCGAGACATTCAGCATGACGACAATCCCGATGCCCTGCCGCCTTGCAACGGCCTGCCGCCAAGGCTAGCACAAGGCGCGGGGGCGGGTTTTGGGATATCGAACATGAGACTGACCGTTCTTTGCATCGCCGGCGCGCTTTTGATGGGCTGCACGCCCGTCGTCAACCAGCGCGGCTACCTGCAGGACCTCGACAACGAGGCCAGCATCGATCCCGCCAGCGACACCAAGACCACCATCCAGCAGCGGCTCGGCTATCCCTCGACGCAGGCCACCTTCGGTTCCGACGCCTGGTATTATGTCTCCAGCATCGAGAAACAGATCGCCTTCTTCCATCCGACGGTCGAATCGCGCGCCATCCTGGCGGTCTATTTCGACAAGGACGGCAAGGTCACCGACCTCAAGCATTTCACCCTGCAGGACGGCCATGTGGTCGCCTTCGAGAGCCGCGAGACGCCCACGCGCGGCAGGGAACTCACCTTCCTGCAGCAACTCTTCAACGCGACGCCGGGCGTCCCGATCAACCAGAACAACCAGGGCCAGCAGAATCCGGGCGGCGGCGGTGGCATTCCCGGCGGCGGCGGTGGTCCCGGCGGCGGTTATCCGTAGGGCGCGACGCTAGCGCCGGGACCCATCGGGAAAACTTCGCGATAGTCCCCGGATCGCCTCATGCGCTCGGCGATCCGGAATGACGGGCCTCAGAACGCGTGCGCCAGCATCGCCAGCAGCAGCAGCGCCACGATGTTGGTGATCTTGATCATCGGGTTGACCGCCGGGCCGGCGGTGTCCTTGTAGGGATCGCCGACCGTGTCGCCGGTCACCGCCGCCTTGTGGGCGTCGGAGCCCTTGCCGCCGAAATGGCCGTCCTCGATGTACTTCTTCGCGTTGTCCCAGGCGCCGCCGCCCGAGGTCATCGAGATCGCCACGAACAGGCCGGTCACGATCACGCCCAGCAGCATGGCGCCCAGCGCGTCGAAGGCCTGCGTCTTGCCGGCGACGAAGAGGACGATGACGAAGAGCACGATCGGCGACAGCACCGGCAGCAGCGAGGGGATCACCATCTCGCGGATCGCCGCCTTGGTCAGCATGTCGACGGCGCGGCCGTAATCCGGCTTCTGGGTGCCGGCCATGATGCCGGGCATCTCGCGGAACTGGCGGCGCACTTCCTCAACCACCGCGCTGGCCGCGCGGCCCACCGCCGTCATCGCGATGCCGCCGAACAGATAGGGCAGCATGCCGCCGACGAAGAGGCCGACCACGACCCAGGGATCGGCCAGCGAGAAGGTCGGAACCTCAAGGCCCGCGAAGTAGTGATAGACGTTGGAATTGGCGATGAAGTATTTGAGGTCCTCGGTATAGGCCGCGAACAGCACCAGCGCGCCCAAGCCCGCCGAGCCGATGGCATAGCCCTTGGTCACCGCCTTGGTGGTGTTGCCGACGGCGTCGAGCGCATCGGTCGTCTTGCGCACGTCGCCTTCGAGGCCGGCCATCTCGGCGATGCCGCCGGCATTGTCCGTCACCGGGCCGAAGGCGTCGAGCGCCACGATGAAGCCCGCCAGCGACAGCATGGTCGAGACCGCGACGGCGATGCCGAACAGCCCCGCCAGCAGATAGGTCAGCA
>JAATGL010000185.1 GCA_015654705.1 Alphaproteobacteria bacterium
AATGCGGTGGGTCTGCTCGTCGGCGACCATCTGGAGCCGGTGCTCCAGCGTGCGGAGATAGCGGTAGGCGGCGGTGAGGTCAGCCTCCGCCTCGTCGCTCACCACCTTCTCCCGGGTCAGCGCCTGCAGCGCGTCGAGCGTGCGCGACGAGCGCAGCACCGGATAGCGTCCGCCGAGAATGAGCTGCTGGGTCTGGACGAAGAACTCGATCTCGCGAATGCCGCCGCGGCCGAGCTTGATGTTGTGGCCGGCGACCGCGATCGCGCCATGGCCTTCATGGGCGTGGATCTGGCGCTTGATGGAATGGATGTCCTCGATCGCGGCGAAATCGAGATTGCGCCGCCAGACGAACGGCTCGACGGCTTTGAGAAAACGCGCGCCGGCATCCGGATCGCCGGCGCAGGCGCGCGCCTTGATCATCGCGGCGCGCTCCCAGTTCTGGCCCATGCCCTCGTAATAGGCTTCGGCCGCATCGGTCGAGATCGCGACCTGGGTGGCGCCGGCGTCGGGCCGCAACCGCAGATCGGCGCGGAAGACGTAGCCGTCCGACGTCACCTCGCTCAAAAGTCGGACCAGACCCTTGACAATGTCGACGGCAGCGCCGCGCGAATCGTCGCGCTTGCGGAAGGGAAAGCGCGCGGGATCGTAGAACACGACCAGATCGATATCGCTCGAATAGTTGAGCTCGAAGGCGCCGTATTTGCCCATTGCCAGCACGACCAGGCCCGTCTCCGCCTCCAGCGCCACGCCGTCGCGTTCGCCGAGTTCCGCCCGCGCGGCCGCCTCGCGCAGCAGAAAGCGCAGCGCGCCCTTCACGCCGGCATCGGCGAAGCGGGACAGTTCAGCCATGACCGTGTCGACACTCCAGGCGCTGGCGATGTCTGCCAGCGCAATCGCCAGCGCCGCGCGCCTCTTGGCGCGGCGCAGGCCGGCCATCGCTGCGTTGGTATCCGCTGCGTTCGCGGCCGCGAGCGCGCCTGCGCAGGCGGCGGCGACGATGGCATCGGGACCATTGGCGAAAAGCTCGGACAGAACGGCGCGCTCGCGCACGGCCAGCCTGGCGAGGAACGGCGAATTGCCGAACGCCGCGTCCAGCACGGCGCGCGCTGTGCCCGTCGGCACGATCCCTTCGGCTTCCAGGGCGGCAAAGGTACGTTCGGCCCGCCCGCTGTCGAAGGGGGTGGGCAATGCGAGCCCGGCATTTTCGAATGCGTTCATGGTGCGATCATAACGTGGTTCTTGCGCAAATCAGCGCCGCGCGGCGCCGCGCGAAACCGGCGAAGGACGCGGAAAGCGGATGACGGCCTTGAGGCCTGGCGCGTTGTCGTCGAGGATCAGGCGCGCGCCGTGCAATCGCGCGACGGCGGCGACCAGGCTGAGGCCCAGCCCGGTGCCCGGCGAATTGCGGCTGGTCTCCAGGCGCACGAAGCGCTCGACCACGCGGGCCCGTTCCGCCTCCGGAATGCCGGGGCCCGTATCGGCGACCGTCAGGTCGACACCCACCGGCGTGACCGCGGGCCAGACGCTGACATGGCCGCCCTCGGGCGTATATTTGATCGCGTTGTCGATCAGGTTGGCCAGCGCCTGGCTGATCAGGCTGCGATTGCCCTCGATCATGGTTGCGCCCGCCGGCTTGATGTCGAGGGTCACGCCCTTCTCCTCGGCCAGCGGCGCATAGAGTTCGGCAACATCGTCGGCCACCGGCACCAGATCGATCGGCGCCATCGCGCCGCGCGTGACGCCGGCATCGGCCTCGGCGATCAGCAGGAGCGCATTGAAGGTCGCGATGATCTGGTCGGTCTCGCGCATCGCCGCCTCGATCTCGCCGGCTTCCTTGCCGCTGGTGTCGAGATGGCGCAGCGTGTCCTCCAGCCGGTTGCGCAGCCGGTTGAGCGGCGTGCGCAGATCGTGCGCGACGGAATCGGTGACTTCGCGCACGCCCTTCATCAGCCGCTCGATGCGATCGAGCATGCGGTTGAGGCTTTCGGCCAGCGTATCGAACTCGTCATGCGCCCGGCTCACCGGCACGCGGCGCGACAGATCACCCGCGAAAATCTCGCCGGCGGTGCGGTTGATCTGGTCGAGCCGCCTCAGCATGTTGCGGCTCATCAGCCCGCCGCCGACGAGGCCCAGGAGCAGCATCAGCGCGACCGTCCAGGGCAGCGTCGTCGAGAACAGCTTCTCGGTCAGATAGCGCTCGTGCACGTCCTGCGCGACCAGAAGCTGAAAGCCGCCCATCAGCGAAAAGATGCGCCCCCGCGCGCGGCGGCGCTCGAGCTGGCCTTCGACGCGGCGCTCATAGTCGAACTCGATCTGCTCGCCCAGGTGCAGCGTGCTTTGCGGAATGCCGTCGAGATTTCCGGCGATCGGCTGGCGGCCGCGGTCCAGCAGGAGATAAAGCCCCGGCCCGCCATGCGCCGAGCGGCTCATCACCACCTCGGCCAGCCCGCGCAGGCCGAGCCGCTGGTACTGTTCCGACAGGCCGGTGATCTCGGCGTCGATGATCTGGTCGGTCTGCGCGTCCAGCGCGCGCTCGGTGTTCCAGTAGGTGAAGCCAAGCAGCGCGCTCACCGAAAGCGCGAACACCGCGACATAGACGAAGACGATCCGAAACGCCTGGGTACGAAGAACGCTAAGCGTGCGCACGGATCATGTAGCCCGCCCCGCGCACCGTGTGGAGCAGCGGCAGCTCGAACCCCTTGTCGATCTTGGCGCGCAGGCGGGAGATATGGACGTCGATCACGTTGGTCTGCGGATCGAAGTGATATTCCCAGACGCTTTCGAGCAGCATGGTGCGGGTCACGACCTGGCCGGCATGACGCATCAGGTATTCGAGCAGGCGGAATTCGCGCGGCTGCAGGTCGATCGCGGTGCCGCTGCGCTTGGCGGCGCGGGTCAGGAGGTCGAGTTCGAGGTCGCCGACCTGCAGCCGCGTCTTGACCGAGGAGGGCGAACGCCGCCGCATCAGCGCGTCGATCCGCGCCAGCAATTCGACGAAGGCGTAGGGCTTGGTGAGGTAGTCGTCGCCGCCGGCCTTGAGGCCTTTCACGCGGTCGTCCACTTCCGACAGCGCGCTGAGGAACAGCACCGGCGTGGCGTTGCTGTGCTCGCGCATCTCCGCGACGACGTCGAGGCCGTCCATCTTGGGCAGCATCCGGTCGACGATGGCGACGTCGTAGGGCCTGGACAGCGCCAGCGTCAGCCCGGTGTCGCCGTCGGCCGCGTCATCGACGACGTGGCCCGCTTCCTTCAATCCATTGACCAGATAGCGTTGGGCTTCGAGATCGTCCTCGATCACCAGAATCCGCATCGGAAGCTCCCGTCTGGCACGGCTTCACCGCGCGCTGCTGCGTTGAGGGGTCCGCGCCGGCGGCGACAACGGGGGGGAGGGCCGTCGCCGCCGGTGCGGGGGCCGGACGGTGCGGGTTGTCCGCATCGCCCGGTACGCGCGAAAGTCAGGTCTTACCGATATCGACGGCGACGAAACGCGAGCCTGCGGAGCCCGCCACCAGGAGAAGCACCGATTTGCGGCCCGCGCTTTGCGCCTCGGCGACACCCTTCTGGATATCCTGCGGCGTGCGCACGGTCTTGTTGCCGACCGAGACCACGATGTCGCCCGGCTGCAGCCCCTTGTCGGCCGCGTCGCTGTCGGGATCGACCTTGGTGATCAGCACGCCCTGCTGGCTGTCGTCGAGGTTGTAGGTGTGCCGGGTCTCCGGCGTCACCGCCGTCAGGCCGAGCCCCATGGCCTGTCCGGTGCTGGCCGGGCCACCGGGGCTCGCATCGTCGGCCGAGGCGATCTTCTCGTCCTTGCGCGGCGCGATCTTGGCCGTGATGGTCTCGACCTTGCCGGCGCGGTTGACGGTCAGCGTCGCGCTGCTGCCGGCGATCAGGCCGGCGACGCGGCGCGACAGGTCGCGCGAATCCTCGACCGTCTTGCCGTTCACCGAGAGGACGACGTCGCCCTGCTTGAGGCCGGCCTTGGCCGCCGGACCGTCCGGAACGACGCTGGCGATGATTGCGCCTTTGGGCTCGCTCATGCCGAGCGACGAGGCGATCTCCGGCGTGACGCTCTGGATCTCGACGCCGAGCCAGCCGCGCGCCACGCGGCCATGCGCCTCGAGCTGCGCGATCACCTCGTGGATCGTCGAGGCGGGAATGGCGAAGCCGATGCCGACGCTGCCGCCCGAGGGCGAGAAGATCATCGAGTTCATGCCGATCACCTCGCCGCGCAGGTCGAAGGTCGGGCCGCCGGAATTGCCGCGGTTGATCGGCGCGTCGATCTGGATGAAGTCCGTATACGGACCGCTTCCGATGTCGCGTCCGATCGAGGAGACGATGCCGGCGGTCACCGAATTGGAGAGGCCGAACGGATTGCCGACTGCGACCACCCAGTCGCCGACACGCAGCTGGCGGTCGTCGCCGAACTCGACGGTCGGCAGCGGCTTGTCGCTCTTGACCTTCAGCACGGCCACGTCGGTGGCCGCATCGGCGCCGATCAGCTTGGCGTCGAAGCTGCGTCCGTCGGGCAGCTTGACCGTGATCTTCTTGGCGCCGTCGATCACGTGATTGTTGGTGACGATGATGCCGGTCTTGTCGATGATGAAGCCCGAGCCCATCGACACGGCCTTGCGCGGCTGCAGCGGATGGCCCTGGTTATACTGGTTGAAGAGATCGCGGAACGGCGCCGGCAGGTCGTCGAGCTGTCCCATCTGGTCGGCCGCGGTCTCCTGTTCGATGGCCGTCACGGTCACGACCGCCGGGCTGACGCGTTCGACAAGGTCTGCGAAACTGAAGGGTGCGCCGCTTTCGAGCATGCGCGGCGGCGATCCCTTGATGTCACTCTGCTGCGCCGTCACCAGACGGACCGGCTGGATTTCTGCCGCCGGATTCTGCGCATGCGGCAGCAGGGTGAAGGCCCCGAGCCCGATCACGACAATCGCCACGGCGGTCCCAAGCGCTGTAAGCCTCGAATGCCGCTTGGCGAAATTCGGCCATTTGTCATCCACCATCGAGAAATCTCCTGAAATTCTAGGGTTCGATCCGTCCTGCCGCGCGCGTGGCACAGCCCTTCAACTACGCCCAAGAGCTTACGTAATCATCTCCGTGAGATTACAAATAAGTAATTTATCGGCAATTGGCCGATGCGCCCACTAAGCGCCCGGCCCGCCGAGGTTTTCGCGCGCCCCGGCGCGCAAAACGAGCCAGGCCGCGGCTCCGCCGCCGATCGCCAAGACGGCGAAAGGCGCCAGCCAGAGCGCATAGGTGGCCGCTTCGAAGGGCGGTTTCATCAGGATGAAATCGCCGTAGCGCGCCACGAGGTAATGTTTAACCTGCTCGTCGCTTTCGCCGCGCGCGATGTGCTCGCGGATCAGCCGACGCAGATCGGCGGCCAGCGGTGCCCCGGATTCGTCGATCGATTCGCCCTGGCAGACAAGGCAACGGAACTGCTTCTGCAGGGCCTGTGCGCGCGCTTCCTGTGCTGCGACCGGCAGCGTTTCGGGCGCGGGCGACGCCGACGCGCCCTGCAGCATGACCGCGAACATCCACGCCGCGAGCGCCAGACGCCTCATTCCGCGGCAACCGTCGCGGCGGCTTCGCTCGCAAACAGGAAGCGCAGCCGCCCCCACAGGCTCGCCAGCCCGCCGAGCGCCATAACCCCGGCGCCCAGCCAGATGAACGGCGCCAGCGGATTGACATAGGCACGCAGCGTCCAGCGTCCGCCACCGCGATCGTCGCCCAGCGCCAGATAGAGATCGGAGAAGCCCGTGGACCGGATGGCGGTCTGCACCGTCTCCTGTCCTTCGGCCGGGAACA
>JAATGL010000158.1 GCA_015654705.1 Alphaproteobacteria bacterium
CGATCGGCGACCGGCTGATGAGCGCGATCCAGATCACCACCGCGGCCGGCATCTGCGCAATGTGCGACCTGCTGGTCGAAGGCAAGCTGCCGCAGAAGGGCTTCGTGCGCCAGGAAGAGGCGACCCTCGCCGACTTCGTCAACAACCGCTTCGGCCGCTACTACGCCAAGGGGCACTAGCCGCCTCTCCCCGCGCGGGCGAAGGTAAATCCAGGAGCATCCGATGAACGACCTTCTCATTTCCCTCGGCGTCAAATCGTCCGGCGACACCGTCGTCCGCTCGCCCATCGACGGCGCGGAGATCGGGCGGGTCGCCTATGACGATGCGGCGTCGATCGAGAAGAAGATCGCGGACGCGGCCGAGGCTTTCAAAGCCTGGCGCGACGTGCCGGCGCCCCGGCGCGGCGAGCTGGTGCGGCTGTTCGGCGAGGAGCTACGCGCCAACAAGGCGGCGCTGGGCCGTCTCGTCACGCTCGAAGCCGGCAAGATCCTTCAGGAGGGCCTGGGCGAAGTGCAGGAGATGATCGACATCTGCGACTTCGCGGTCGGCCGGTCGCTCCAGCTCTATGGCCGTACCATCGCCAGCGAGCTCCCCGGCCATCGCATGATGGAAACCTGGCATCCGGCCGGTCCGGTCGCAGTGATCTCGGCGTTCAACTTCCCGGTCGCGGTGTGGGCATGGAACGCGGCGCTGGCCATCGTCTGCGGCGACAGCGTGCTCTGGAAGCCCAGCGAGAAGACGCCGCTGACCGCGCTGGCCACCCAGGCGCTGTTCGAGCGGGCGCGGGCGCGCTTCGCCGAGGCGCCGGCGGCGCTGTCGCAGCTCGTGCTGGGCCTGCGCGAAGCCGGCGAAGCGCTGGCGAAGGACGCGCGCATTCCCGTCGTCAGCGCCACCGGCTCGACGCGCATGGGCCGCGAACTGGCGCCGGTCGTCGCGGCACGCTTCGGCAGATCCATTCTCGAACTGGGCGGCAACAACGCGATGATCGTCGCGCCCTCCGCCAGGCTTGATCTGGCGCAGCGCGCGATCCTGTTCGCCGCGGTCGGCACCGCCGGCCAGCGCTGCACCTCGCTGCGCCGTCTCTTCGTGCATGAGAGCCTCTACGACATGCTGGTCGCATCGCTGAAGACCGCCTATGCCGGACTTCCCATCGGCGACCCGCTGAAGGCCGGCACGCTGGTCGGCCCGCTGATCGACGCGCAGGCCTATGAGACCATGGAACGCGCGCTGGTCGCCGCGCGCGACGAAGGCGGCACGGTCACCGGCGGCGGCCGCGCGCTGTCGCGCGAATATCCCAACGCCTTCTATGTGACGCCCGCCATCGTCGAGATGCCGGACCAGACGCCGACGGTCGCCCGGGAGACCTTCGCGCCGATCCTTTATGTGATGCGCTATGCCGATTTCGACGCCGTGCTGGCCAAGCACAATGCCGTGCCGCAGGGCCTGTCTTCCTGCATCTTCACGCGCGACATGCAGGAGGCGGAGCGCTTTGTCGCCGCCTCCGGCTCGGATTGCGGGATTGCCAACGTCAATATCGGACCCAGCGGCGCGGAGATCGGCGGCGCGTTCGGCGGCGAGAAGGAAACCGGCGGCGGCCGCGAGAGCGGCTCCGATTCGTGGAAGGCCTATATGCGCCGCCAGACCGCGACCATCAACTATTCCGACGCGCTGCCGCTGGCGCAGGGCATCCGCTTCGACGCGGCTTGAGACCTACATCAATCTGCCACAAATCCGACGGCATAGTTTTTCAAATCCGATATTAATCTGAAGCCTCTCCGTCGAATACGGCCGTCAGGTTGCCCGCCACTGGGACCGGTTGCACCCCCGCGCCGGCTCAGCAACTACGGGAGAGGCCTTTGAGACCATCGCATCTTACGCGAAGCCTGCTGGCATGCGTCACCGCCAGCGCGCTTTTGACCACCACGACGGCGCCCTTGCTGGCGGCACCGCGCTCCGCCGCGTCGGCAGCGCTCGCCGAAAACGACCTGAAGACGACGACGCCGATCCAGCACGTCATCATCATCGTCGGCGAGAACCGCAGCTACGACCATCTCTTCGCGACCTATGTGCCGCCGAAGGGCACGACCGTGAACCTGCTCTCGGAAGGCATCGTCAACGCCGACGGCAGCGCCGGCCCGAATGTCGGCCTCGCGGTGCAGAACAAGGCCTCCGACACCACGACCTATTCGATCAGCCCGACGATCGTGGGGCCGTACAAGAATCTGCCGGCGCCGACCACCGGCACGGTCCATGAAAACGCCAGCGACACCAACCCGCCGCCCTTCGCGACGGTCGAAGTGGCCGGATTGTTCGACCACGACGTCGAATCCGACAAGCTGGTCGAGCTGACCACCGGCGCCACCGGCCTGCCCATCAAGACCCCGGACACCCGCATCGCCAATGTCGAAAAACTGCCGAGCCAGCCCTTCGAATTGACCGGCCTCTATGACGCCTATGTGAACAGCCCCGTCCACCGCTTCTTCCAGTCGTGGCAGCAGGCCGATTGCAGCGTCAGCTATGCGACGACCGCCAATCCCGCCGGTTGCCGCAACGACCTGTTCCCGTGGGTCGAACTGACCGCCGGCTACAATGAAGGCGCGACGGCCGAAGGCTTCTACAACGTCCAGAAAGGCGATGCGCCGTATCTCGTCTCGCTGGCCGACACCTACGCCATGGCCGACAATTATCACCAGCCGGTCCGCGGCGGCACCGGTGCCAACAGCATCATGCTGGGCTTCGGCGACCTGCTCTACTACTCGGACCCCAACGGCAATCCGACGACCCCGCCCAAGGGCGAGATCGAGAACCCGGATCCGCAGGCGGGCAAAAACAACATCTATACCGATGACGGCTATTCGTCCGGCAGCTACGTCAACTGCGCCGATGACAACCAGCCGGGCGTTCACTCCATCACGTCCTATCTGGGTGCCCTGCCCTACCATCCGGCGGCCAATTGTCAGGCCAACGCCTATTACCTCGTGAACAACTACAATCCGGGCTATCTGGGCGACGGCACGGTCAACACCACCAAGCACACCATCCCGCCGGTGATCACCCGCTCGATCGGCGACGACCTCAGCGACCACAAGATCTCCTGGGCCTATTACGGCGAGCACTGGAATCTCTATGTTGCCAAGCAGACCAACGCCTATTGCACGATCTGCAATCCGTTCCAGTACCAGACCCAGTTCATGGCCGATCCCAAGCAGCGCACCAAGCACCTGAAGGATACCGACGATCTCTATGCCGGGATCATGGCGGGCAAGCTGCCGGCGGTGTCTTTCGTGAAGCCCAGCGGGCTCAACGACGGCCATCCCGCCAGCTCGAAGTTCGATATCTTCGAAGCCTTCGTGCAGGACATCCTCGACCAGCTTAAGGCCAATCCGAAGCTTTATGCCCACACCGCGGTGTTCATCACGACCGACGAGGCCGGCGGATATTACGACTCCGGCTATACCCATCCGCTCGACTTCTTCGGCGACGGCAACCGCATTCCGCTGCTCGTCGTGTCGCCCTATTCGCAGGGCGTCGGCATCGTGCACAGCTACACCGACCACGTCTCGCTGCTCAAATTCATCGAGGCGAACTGGTCGCTGCCGCCGATCACCAACCGCAGCCGCGACAACCTGCCCAACCCGCAATATGCGCAGGACAATCCTTATGTGCCGACCAACGGCGCCGCGATCGGCGACCTGATGGACTTCTTCAATTTCAAGAAGAAATAGGCCTTGCAAGCGGGGGTGCTCGTCTGACGGCGGGCACCCCTCGCATTCTCCGCCGGACGCCCCCATATGGTGGGGGTCACGTTCCGGAGGGAGCCATGTTTCACCTGTTCTGGCTTTGGCCGCTGTGGTTCTGGGCCCCGTTCCACGGGCTTTGCACGCTGCTGATCGTGGTGTTGCTCATCAGCCTGGTCTCGCGGCGCCGGCATTATTATTACTACGGCCATCCCTGGGGCTGGAGCGGCACCAGCCGTTCGCAGGCGCTGGACGTCCTGGAAGGGCGCTACGCCCGCGGCGAGATCCAGCGCGACGAATATCTGCAGAAAAAGCAGGATCTGGGCGGCTAGGCGGACGCCTGCGCAGTAAGCCGCAAGCGGCCTAGCTGGGCGTCAGGTCGGTCTGCTGCGGCGCCGTGTTGGCGCGCGGATCGCTGGGCGCGGCCTTGAAGGTCTCGGCGGCGCGTTGGGCGGCGGCGCGGTCGTCGGCGGAGAGCTGGGTCGAGAGCGCGTCGATGCGGGACTTGGATTCAGTGTCGCCGTTGGCGGCGGCGATGGCGTACCATTTGTAGGCGTCGAGCAGGCTCTGCGGCACGCCCAGGCCGCGCTCGTAGAGAACCGCCAGATTGAACTGCGAATCGGCGAGCCCGAGCGACGCGGCCTTGGAGAACCAGCGCGCGGCCTCTGCCAGATCCTTCTTGGTGCCGGTGCCTTCGGCGAAGGCGACGGCCAGATTGTGCATCGCCTTGCGGTTGCCCTGCATCGCGGCGGCCTGATACCAGTGCGTCGCCTTGACCGGATCGGCCGCGACGCCCTTGCCGCGCTCATAGAGCGTCCCCAGGCGGTACTGCGCCACCGGCTCGCCGCTCTCGGCGGCGCGCTCCAGCCACTTGGCCGCCTGCGTTTCGTTCACCGCGACGCCGTCGCCGTTCAGATATTTGAGCCCGACGACCGTCTCGGCCCTGGCGTTGCCGCCATTGGCCAGCGCGGTGAGCCGGTCCAGCGCGGGCACGGACGCGGTCTGCTGGGTGGGCGCCGGGGCCGGCTGCTGCTGTGCCTGCGCCGCCTGTTGCGGCACGGTGTGGATCGGCGCGGCGGTGACGGCTTTCTGCTGCAAGGGCGCCAGGACGGCCGGCTTGGTGTGGGTCCGCGGCGGGGGCGGTGCTTCGGTGGCCGGTGCGCTGGCCTGGGGCGTGTCGTCGGATTCCTGCGGCGACAGCGCGTGCAGCGGCGTGCCGGCCTGCGGCGCGGCGGGGGCCGGTGTCGCGCTCTTGCCCGAGAACAGCGCGCCGAGGCCCGAGGGGTGGGCCGTCTGTCCCATGAGGCTCTGGCTGAGCACGATGCCCGCGACCAGGGCTACCGCGACCAAGGTGACGAACGCGATCAGCACAAGGCGGGTGCGGCTGGCCGGCTCGGCTGCCGTAGCGGTCTTGGCGGCGCCCCAGGCGAAGCCGCCTGCGGCCGGCTCGACCTCGCTCTGGCTCGCCGCGGCGCGGGCCGCGC
>JAATGL010000280.1 GCA_015654705.1 Alphaproteobacteria bacterium
CCGTCCCTGGCCAGCCGGGCCTGCAGCGCCGCGCCGGCGCCGCGGATCATGCCGACCGACTTGTCGCGCAGAAAATTGACGGCTTCGGCCCGGCCGATCACCGCAAAGCCGCGCGGCTTGTCGAGTTCGCTGGCCAGCTTGGCGAGAAATTTGTTGCAGGACAGGCCGATGGAAACCGTGATGCCGATCTCGTCCTCGATGCGCCCGGCGAGCCGCGCCATGGATTTCGCCGGACTCATGCCATGCAGCCGTTCGGTGCCGGACAAGTCCAGATAGGCTTCGTCCAATGACAAGGGCTCGACCAGCGGCGTCAGATCGCGCATCAGCGCGCGCACGCGTTTCCCTTCGGCGACGTATTTCGCCATGTTCGGCTTGATCACGGTGGCGTGCGGGCAAAGCTGCAGCGCCTTGAACATCGGCATGGCGGACCGCACGCCATCGATCCGCGCGATATAGCAGCAGGTCGCGACCACGCCGCGCCTGCCGCCGCCGACGATCACCGGCTTGTCCGCGAGGCCCGGATCGTCGCGCTTCTCGATCGCGGCATAGAAGGCGTCGCAGTCCAGATGGGCAATGGAAAGCGTATCCATCTCGGAATGCGCCGCGATGCGCCGGCCGCGGCACTGGCCGCACCGCGTCGTACCCTCGACGAGATCGGCCAGACAGTCCCGGCAGAAGGCAGTCATTGAGCCAGATGGTCCAGAATGAACAGGCCGGCGGCGCGCCAGTCCTCTGCGTAGAGATGCGCCAGAGCGGCGGGCGGCAGCAGGGCCTTCAGCCGGGAGTCGCCGATCAAATGGATGCGGATCACTTCGGGGGCGCATTCGGCGGAGGAGGCCAGCTGCTGCGGGATGTCGTCGATGAAGAAGGTCGCCGCCGCCGCGTGATTCGCCAGATGCTTTACGGCCGGCCCCTTCGGTCCGCTGTTGGCGACCAGCGGAAAATCGAGACCGAGCGCCTTGAGGTTGCGCATGCGGGGCTGGGCCTGGGCCGGGGTGATGTTGGTCAGGACGACGATGTCCGTCTGCCGGGCCAGCATGGCCAGGGTCTCGGATGCCCCTTCGACCGGCTCGAGCCAGTCGAGATCGCGGCGGAATTCCTCCAGCAGGGCGCTGACCTCGACGTCCAGCACCGCTGTGCGGTCGCTGGTTCGTTTCACATTGCCGTGCAGGCGATAGCTCGTGAGGTCCAGGAAAAGGTCCTGCCGCCGCAGGAAACGGTCGAAGCCGTCGACGAAGCGCAGCAGCACCTCGTCGGCGTCCACGATCACCAGCGGCCGGCCGGGCCTCAGCCGCGCCAGCGCCGCACCGATGCTGAACGCCGCGCTCATCCGCTGCCGAGTATATGCCGCGCCATGTGGACGGCACGCACATCGATTGAAGTGGTATCACAGAAGCCGACCAGAAGTTCTTCATCTGCCAACAGAAAATCCAAGACCGAAACCAGAAAATCGGTCTCGTCCACTCGCGCACGCAGGGTTGCCGGGTCGATGCCGGAAAGGCTCAGAAAACGGTCCAGTCCTTCGCCGGAACCGACCAGATAGGCCAGCCCGTTGAGGGCCGTTGTCGCGGCCAGGTCCGGCGTCATGCGTTCGCGCGTTCGCAACCGATCGTCCTTGCAGACTCGTAGTCTTATCTTAGCGCCGAATCCGCCGGAGTTCGCGCCTCAATAGGTCGCCGTCACGGTGATCGAATCCATGTAGAATCCAGGCAGCACATATTGATGGGCCGGCACGCTGCCGAAGGCGGTGAAGCTGGTCAGCGCCAGCCCCAGGCTCGCGCTATAGGATTGCGTCACCGTGGTGTTGCTGCCGTCGCCCCAGATCGTCGCATAGGACGCCGTCGTATAGAGGTTGTAACCCAGCCGATTGGTGCCGAAGCTCAGCTGTCTCGGGGTGAACCCGCCGGTCGTCCCGGCGGAGAGGGCAATGGTGAAGGCCGGCAGGGTGGACGCCAGCGCGATAAAGCATGCCACCGTGACCGTGCCGTTCGCGTGCGTCGGCACTGCCGCGCCGGGGGCATAAAAGCTGAAAGCGGTTGAGGTGGCGGTCACGACGACCGGATTCAGCCCCGCCCCGCATGTCGCCGCCAGGACAGGCGCGGGCGTCAACAGGCAGAGCAAGGCAAACAGTCTCGCTCTCATTTCGCGACGGCCTCCAGGCAAAGCACGGGTCCGATCCGGGGTATGGAATCCTTTGGCGCGACGGCGGGCGGCGCGACCTCGAACCGGCACGGGCCGCCGGCATATTCGACCGTGCCGTTCAGCGGCCCCGGCATGTCCGCGACGAAGACCTCGCCGTCGCGGCCGACCACGAGAGGCTCGTCGCCGCGGCTCAGCGTGACGATGGCGCCGATCGGCGGCGGCGCGCCATTTTTGAGGCGCAAGGCGATGATGACCGGCCGGTGCGATTTGGGCGCCAGATCGACGATCACGCCGCTCATGCGGCGCGGCACGACGGTTTCGTTGGTCGTGTCGACGGTCGTGGCGAAATTGTAATCGCGCGGATCGATCGAAAGGCGGTTCGCGGTGTAGGGCACCAGCCCGGTCAGCAGCGCCTCGCCGTCGGAATCCGCCGTCGCCACCTGCCGGTTCTCGCGGAAGATGCGCACGTTTTCCTGTCCGGTGCGCACCAAGGCGATCGCGCCGTCGGGCACCTGGGTGGCGTAGACCGAGCCGTCCATCGCCACGACGGCACCCGAGGCCAGGATGCGCCCGGCCACGCGATCGTCGACCGACGAGACGGCGGCGTCGAGGCTGCCATGCGGCTCGATCCAGGTCGCTTCGGCCTGTTCGATATTGTTGTCGCCGGTGGACGCCAGAACGCGATAGCCGAAACCGCCATCGGGATTGACCGATTTTGTCAGGCCGATCTCCTGCTCGCTGCTGTTGGTTCCGGCGTGCTCGCTGGCATGGGCGATGAGATCGTGGCCGAAGGACAGGCTGAGAAACGCCTCCGCCGTCCATACGCGATTGACATAATCGTAGAAGCTGGTCGCGCCCAGATACCAGCGGTCGGCGAAAGACAGCGTGTAGGAGGTCGAGGCAAGACGCGTCATCGCCTGGCCGTCGCGCCGGATCTGGATCCACGAGGCCGCGAGCGAACCATAACGCGCGAGGCTGAGATTGCCGCCGAGCTGGATCTGCAGCCGCGGCGGCGCCGTGCCGCCGATGGTCGCCAGATCTTCGTAGGCGCCGGAGGTCGCGCTGGCCGAGCCGAACAGGGCGACCGGGCGCGACTGCGTGTCGAGCGAAACCGTGTAGAGAGCGCCCAAATGACGGAGACTGTTGCTCGCCGCCGCGGCGGCCTGCATCACGCCGTAGGGCCCCAGCGAGAATACCGCGCCTGCGCCCATGAGTTGCACGTCCCGTGTCGCCTCGGCATGGGTTTCCAGGGTCAGCCAGTTGGTCGCGCCGTAGCGGTAGGTTCCCGCGGCGGCCGCATCGCCGTAAGCGAAACTGCGCAGGCCGTAATCCTGCCGCAGCGCGCCGATGTCGAAATCGTAGGCGGAAAGTCCCTGGCGCAGCAGCGCATTGGTCGCAAAGAACGGCAGCACGGCGGTCGTTTCCTGCCCCAGCACGTCGCGGACGACGATGCTGGCCTCACCGGCGCCGGTCAGGACCGGAAGATTGTCGATCTGGAACGGGCCGGGCTCGAGTTCGGTCTCGAACACCCGCGCCGCATTGACGAACACGTCGACCGTGGCCGGTACCGCGGTCTGCCCGAAGAAGGAGGGCAGGGGCAGCGTGGCGAGATCGGGCCGCAGAGAGAAATCGGTCGCGACCTGCAGGCCGGCGAAGCGCACGGAGCGCGACCACGAAAGCCCGCCGGAAATCGTGTCCCCGACCAGCCAGCTTCGCAGCGAATCCTGCTGGTCGAATTCGGCAGCGGTATCGAGCCTTGTCAGATGCGACGGACCCGATCCGGTCTGAGCAAAGCCATTGGCGCTCAGCGTTCCCAGCGGCGTGAAAAACGTACCGCCGACCGTGGCCCCGATGCCCGCCGTGCCGGCGGCGTGCGCGAAGTCGTCGACCGTGGCCGCGACATCGTATTGGCCGATGAAGCCGGTGCCCGCCGTGGCCGGTCCGGCGTAATTTTCCGGGCTCAGGTCGAACGCCTGCGGCACCAGCCGTTCATTGCCCGCGGTGATCAGGAGGCGCTGTTCGGCATCGGCCAGTGCAGCATGCACGCCCTTGAGGGTGCCCAGCGCGACCAGCCCGTCGGCATTTGCATCGTGCGGGCCAAGCTTGACGCCGGCCTGGATGAGATCAGCCTTGTCGAGCCAGAACGTGCCGTCCCGTTCCACGACCGTGGCGATCACGTGACGGCTGCGGCCGTTGATCCATATCTCCAGCAGAAATGTCTGTGCCGTTCCGGATGCGGCGGCGGCCTGGCCGATGGCGGAGAACACCAGAAGCACCGCCAGGACCGATTGCAGCATGCGTCCGGCGTTCACTGCACGACGGGCGCGTCGATCGTCGCGTCCGCGCTGTCGTCATGCGCCGTCAGATGCAGTGTTTCGCCGCTCTTGAGATCGGACGCCAGCAGCCAGCGATGCGACATGCCGGCGAGAATATAGGCGAAGCTCTTCGGCACGATCGCGATCTGCCGGCCGCCGGATGTCGCAAGCGCAAGGTTCGACAGCTTGACATGGCGCGTTCCGAGGTTGCGTGCGACGAGGGAAAGTCCGTCCGGGCCGCGCGCGACGTTCCATGCGAGATGCGCGGATGTGGGCGCGCCGCCGCCGGCCTTGAACACCGGCACGCTGAATTGCAGCATGACCTTGATCCCCTGGACCGCCTCGGCCTGGGGATCGGGAAGTTCGCTGACCAGAACGCGGAAGGCGCGCTCCTCTCCGGCTGCCGCCGCTCCCTTGAAAGCGAGGCGGACAATCTGCCGCTGGGCAGGCATCAGCCGCGCCATCGGCGGGCTCACCAGAAGAGAGTCGCTCCTGTCGAGCCGGTCGGCCTTTTCGGTCTGATGCGAGTCATACGCTTCGATCTGGGCGACGATCGGCACCGTCCCGCGATTGGTGATGTAGAAGACGGCCGTGCCGGATCCCGCCGGCAGGTCGATGGTCGTGGGCGCGACCTCCATGGAACCGGCTCTGGCCGGGCCGGAAAGGAATCCGAGCCCGGCCATCGCCATGATCGCCGACAGCAGCGCTTGACGGGCGCGCATCGCTCGCCTCAGAACGTCAGCGTGACTGTGACGAGATCGGCGTAAAGCCCGGCCGCCGGATGTTGCAGGGTCGGGATGCGGCCGTTCACTGTGTAGGTCTGCGGCAGCAGCACGGCCGTGCCGGAGAACATGGTGGTGCCAAGCGTTCCGTCGCCCCACAGCGTGGTGTGGCCGGCATTCGTATACATCAGGTAGTTGAGCGAGCCGCCGCCGACCAGGCCGGTCATCGAGCGTGCGGCTTCCGTGGCGCCCGTACCCGTGCCGGCATCCGCGGCGATCGTGTAGCTGACGCCGTTGGTGCATGTGGCGATGACGGTGCTTGTTGCGTCTGTCGGCGTGCCGGCGGTGCTGGTGTAGTTGCCGAAGATCAGATCGGTCGCCGCGACGCCGCAGCCGGACAGGACGGTTGCCGTCACAGCGAAGGTCGTCGTGGCCGTCGCGGCCCTGCCGGGCGTGGCGGCAGCCGAAGCCAGAAGGGCCGCGGCGACGATACTGCAGGCTTTGCGACCAAGTGATGGGGGACAGTGGGCGGCAGGAGAGACGTACATAAGTAAGCTTCCTTTTCTTTGAATTGGCCGGTGTGCCGACGATGCAGGTTGGCGACGATGCGCTCCGCTTTCGGCAACCTGCGGAAGATATTAATTGGTCATACAACCATTAACGGATTGGAAACGAAATCCATTAACAAATGTGAAATCCAAATAAAGATTTTTATCTTTCCGATCTGGAAGCAGTAAAAGCCATAATCTGCGTGACGGATAAAATATGGAATATTTTGGAAGCGACCTCTGAGTAGGTATTTTCCCTTATGGCTCCGGATCGGGCGCTTCATTTCTCTGTTGAAAATGATTGCCCGCCGCGTCGATGCGATCGCTTTTCGGCTCCTCTCCCTTGCGGATATGGTCTCGTTTCTTTGAGCGATGCTGCACGGTTCAGAGCAGGTTCATTAACCGGTGGCATTCTGCTTGGCCGCAAAAGCGCGGGTCCGGCGCTCGGAGCGTCAATGGAGCGTTAAGACATCCGATCTAATACTGACCGCACCTGGGCCATGGAGCCGGTCCCACCAGGCGGCCGGACGGCCGGGCCGCGAACGGGCGCGCGCGC
>JAATGL010000250.1 GCA_015654705.1 Alphaproteobacteria bacterium
CGGCAAGATCCGCGAGACCTCCTACGACTACTACAACGTCAAGCGCGACTGGTAAGCCAGCATCTGCCGGCTTTTTCGCGGACCCGGTCGCATCGGCGGCCGGGTCCGTGCCGTATTCAAAACGGTGTTTGCGCGTGTCTTGCGGGCGGGTCGAGACATATCCCGCCGCCGACAAAGTAATGACACGGACAGCCGGCTTCGCCCGGAATGGGAGGCAGGTTCCGGGTGGAACTTTCCCGCCGGTTTCCCGTTAACACTGCAACCACAGGGGATTCTCATGCGCTCTTTGCTGCTCTGGTTCATCGGCATTCCGATTCCGATCATCATCATTCTGTGGCTCATCACAGGTCACGCATAAGCGTGCGGCGGAACATGCGTTCGCGCCGTTTCTCTTGAGGGGTCGGGGTCCATGACCGATACAATCGTGCTCGCCGAACAGGGCGACGAAAATACCGGCTACCGGTTTTCCTGGGGCTTGGCGATCGCCGGCGGCGTCGCCGCCACCGCGGTCACCTTCTTCCTGCTGACGCTGGGTTCGGGCTTCGGCCTGCTGCTGGTCCATCCGCTGACGCAATCGACCTCCGCGGTGCCGGTCTTCCTCACCGGCGGCGCAGTCTACTTCTTCGTCGCGCAGGCCTTCGGCTTCGCGGTCGGCGGCCATCTGGTCGGACGCCTGCTGGGTCCGCTGGTCGAGAGCCATATCCAGGAAGAGTTTCGCGCCGCGGCGCACGGCTTCGTCGCCTGGGCGGTGACCGTGCTGGCGACGCTCACCATGGTGGCGCTGGCCGGCATGGCGGCCAACACCGGCGCCGCGACCGCCGCGCTCTACGGCACGGCCATGTCGCGAAGCACCGAGAGCGTGCCGACCGCCTATCTGGTGGATGTGCTGTTCCGGCCCGGAACGGGGACGGACGCCACGCGCGCCGAGGCCGGCCGCATCCTCGACGCCGGGCTGGCGCATGGCGAGCAGATCACCGCCGACGATGATGCCCGGCTTGCCACGCTGGTGTCGACGCAGGCCGGCATCTCGCGCGACCAGGCGACGGCACGCATCGACCACATGCAAGCCGATGTCCAGGCAAAGATAAGACGCGCCGCCGACATCGCGCGCAGGGCCGCCAGCTATGCGAGCCTCTGGATGGCACTGTCGCTGCTCTTCGGCGCCGTCGTCGCGATGCTGGCCGCCGTCGTGGCGCGCAACGAAGACGACCGCGACGCCGTGGCGGCTGACTGATCGGCCTCTTTGAACATTGCTTTTTTGATTTTCACCAACCGAATGGAGACGTGCCGATGTCCAGACACAAGAAGAAGACGGGCCCGAAGAACGTCGACAACAGGCTCGGCGCGCTGCGCACCGATCTCGACGCCCTGCAGAGCGACATCAAGGGCTTGGCGGGTGATGCCGGCGACGCCGCCAACAGCCGCGCCCATCAGGCCGTGCGCGCGGCGGAAAGCGTCGCCGAACGCGCCTACCGGCTGGCGGAAGAAACCGCCTCGCACATGGCCGACGATGTCGGGACCTGGACCAACGACAATCTGGATTCGGCGCGGGATTCGATCCGCGCCCAGCCGCTTTCGGCGCTGCTGCTGTCGCTGGGCATCGGCGCGATCATCGGCGCCATCTTCCTGCGCAGCTGAGCGGCCGGCTCAGGCCTGCTCGCCGCGCTCGCGGGTCTTGGCGAATTTGACGCCGGGAAATTTTTGCGCGACGTAGCCGAGCTCCCAGGCGCTTTTGCCCAGGAAAACCGGTGCGCCGTCGCGGTCGGTCGCCATCTGGCCGCGATTGGCGGCGGTGAAGCTCTCGATCTCGGCGTCGCTGGCGCTGATCCAGCGCGCGGTGTCGTAGGGTGACGGCTCCAGATCGGCATCCAGCCCATATTCCGCGTTGAGCCGCGATTTCAGCACGTCGAGCTGCAGCGGTCCGACGACACCCACCACCCATTGTGCCCCCAGCATGGGCTTGAACACCTGGGTGACGCCCTCCTCGGCCAGCGAGGTCAGCGCGCGCGCCAGGTGCTTCTGCTTCATCGGATCGGCCAGCCGCACCCGGCGCAAAATCTCCGGCGCGAAATTGGGGATGCCGGTGAAGGCGATCTCGCCCGATTCCGACAGCGTGTCGCCGACCCGCAGCGTGCCGTGATTGGGGATGCCGATGATGTCGCCGGGCCACGCCTCGTCGACCGTCTCGCGCTCGGCGGCGAAGAACAGGATCGGATTGTGCACCCCGATCGACTTGCCGGTGCCCGACTGCTTCAGCTTCATGCCGCGGCGGAAGCGCCCCGAACAGAGCCGGAGGAACGCCACGCGGTCGCGATGGTTGGGGTCCATGTTGGCCTGGACCTTGAAGACGAAGCCCGAAACCTCGCCGTCTGACGGATGTACGGCGCGGCCGCGCGCCGCCTGCTCGCGCGGCGGCGGCGCCTCGGCCGCCAGCGCATCGAGCAGCTCGCGCACCCCGAAACGCTTCAGCGCCGAGCCGAAATAGACCGGTGTCAGATGACCCTCGCGATAGGCGGCCGCGTCGAAGCGCGCGAGCCCGGCGCGGACCAGCTCGATCTCCTCGTCCAGCCTGGCCTTCACGTCCTCGGGCAGCAGCGCCGCCAGCGCGTTGTCGCCGATGCGGCCGGTGCCGCCGAACGGCGCGAAATCGTCCGTATAGAGATCGTAATTGCCCTTGAAGTTCTGCCCCATGCCGGCCGGCCACATCATCGGTGCGACGTCGAGCTGGAGCTGGTCGGAGATCTCGTCCAGCAGTTCGAAGGTGTCGCGCGCCTCGCGGTCCATCTTGTTGACGAAGGTCATGATCGGGATGTCGCGCAGCCGGCAGACCTCGAACAGCTTGCGCGTCTGGCTCTCGATGCCCTTGGCGGCGTCGATCACTATCACCGAGCTGTCGGCGGAGGTCAGCGTGCGGTAGGTGCCTTCCGAGAAATCCTCATGC
>JAATGL010000227.1 GCA_015654705.1 Alphaproteobacteria bacterium
CACCGAAGGCCTCAACCGCGCCGCCGTCCACAACACGCGCATGAAGGAGGGCGAGGGGCTGGTCGGCTTGGTGGCGATGCGCGCCGAGCCGGTCAATCTAAGCGACGCGCCGGCCGATCCCCATTTCTCCTACCGCCCGGAAACCGGCGAAGATCCCTATAAATCCTTCCTCGGCGTGCCGGTCGTGCGCGGCGGGCAGGTATTCGGCGTGCTCACCGTGCAGAACCGCGCCGCCGTGCTCTATGCGGAGGAGGAGGTCGAGGCGCTGCAGACCGTCGCCATGGTGCTGGCCGAGGTGGTGGCGCAGGGCGGGCTGTTCGACGTCTCCGAACTGGACGAACCGGAACTGCGCGTCGACAAGCCGCTGACCTTCCGCGGCGAAGGCCTGTCGGACGCCGTGGCGGTCGGCCGCGTCGTGCTGCATGAGCCGCGCGTCAAGGTCGAGCGCATGATCGCCGACAATCCGCAGGAGGAGCTCAAGCGCCTCGAAGCGGCGCTGGCGGCGCTGCGCATGTCGGTCGACCGCATGCTGGAATCGAGCGAGCTCGACCTGACCGGCGAGGGCCGCGAGGTCATCGAGGCCTATCGCCTGTTCGCCAACGACCAGGGCTGGCGCCAGCGCATGCGCGACGCGGTGCGCACCGGCCTCACCGCCGAAGCCGGCGTCGAGCGCGTGCAGGACGAGATGCGCCTGCGCGTGCAGCGCCTGGGCGATCCGATCCTGCGCGAGCGCGCCCATGACCTCGACGATCTGGCGCGCCGCTTGCTGCGCCACCTGACCGGCGACGGCGCCAACCACGCGGCGACCGACCTGCCGGAGGATGCCGTGCTGATCGCGCGCGCCATGGGGCCGGCGGAACTGCTGGATTACGGCCGCGAGCGGCTGGTCGGGCTGGTGCTGGAGGACGGCGCCTCGACCTCGCATGTGGTGATCGTGGCGCGCTCGATGGGGCTGGCGCTGGTCAGTTCGGTCGAGGGGGTCAGCGATTCGGCACGCGCCGGCGACGCCATCGTGGTCGACGGCGAGGGCGGCGAAGTCCATCTGCGGCCGATGCCGGAACTGGTCAAGACCTACGAAGCCAAGCGCGAGCTGCGCGCCAACCGCGTCGCCAATTTCGCCGCGATTCGCGACACGCCGGCGATCACCCGCGACGGCGTGCATATCCGGCTGATGATGAACGCCGGGCTGGCGCTCGACATGGCGCATCTGGCCGAATCCGGCGCCGACGGCATCGGCCTGTTCCGCACCGAGCTGCAGTTCATGATCGGCGAGACGATGCCCCGGCTGGCCGACCAGACCGCCTTCTACAAGCAGATCCTGGACGCCGCCGGCGACAAGCCGGTGGTGTTCCGCACCCTCGACCTCGGCGGCGACAAGGTGCTGCCCTACGCGCGCTGGGAGCGCGAGGAGAATCCGGCGCTCGGCTGGCGCGCCATCCGCATCGCGCTCGACCGCCCGGCGCTGCTGCGCTACCAGGTGCGCGCGCTGATGCAGGCCGCCGCCGGACGGGTGCTCAACGTCCTGCTGCCGCTGGTCAGCGACGTGGCGGAGTTCAACGCGGCGCGCGCCCTGATCGACCGCGAAACCGAGCGCGCCCGCATTCTGGGCCTGCCGCAGCCGCGCCAGACCCGCGTCGGCGCCATGCTGGAAGTTCCCGCCCTTGCCTTCATGCTGCCGCAGATCATGCGCAGCGCCGATTTCGTCTCGATCGGCTCCAACGACCTGCTGCAGTTCGTCTTCGCGGTGGACCGCACCAATCCGCGCGTCTCGCGGCGCTACGACACGCTGAACCCGCCGACCCTGACGCTGATCCGCCTGATCGTGCAGAGCGCCAGCGAATCCGCCGGCGACCTGTCGCTGTGCGGGGAAATGGCCGGAAAGCCGCTGGATGCGATGGCGCTGATCGGGCTGGGCCTGCGCACGCTGTCGATGCAGCCGGCCAATATCGGGCCGGTCAAGATGATGATCCAGAGCCTCGACCTGCGGGAAGTGTCGCAATTCGTCGACAAGCTCTGCGGCCGGACCGACAGCAGCCTCAGGACACGGCTGGCGGCCTTCGCGGCGGAACGCGGAATCGTCATCAAGTGAACAATCCCTGAGGATTCCCAATTGTCTAACCGGGGTGTTCCCGCTAGATAGACGCTCGCGATGCTGGGGCGCGCAGGACACGGCCGAAGCATGACCAAGGTTACCCATCTCACAGTCGAGGAAGGCGGCGGCCAGAAAACCCGCCGCATCCATCTGCGCGAAATATCCGGCGACCACGATTCCCCGCTCGAAACGGTGGGGCAGGACCTGCGCGCCGCGCGCCAGCGCAAGGGCGACGATCTGGCGACCGTCTCGCGCGCGCTGAAGATCCGCAAGGACCATCTTGAGGCCCTGGAAGAGGACGAGGTCGAGAAGCTGCCCGGCCGCACCTATGCCGTCGGCTTCGTGCGCACCTATGCCGATTATCTGGGACTGGACGCGCGCCAATGCGTCGAGCGCTTCAAGGCGCAGATCGCCGGCCGCACCGACGACAGCACGCCGACCATCACCGTGATCGACGAGGACGACCATCGCCGCATGCCGCAGGGCTGGAAGATCGTCGCCGGCGTGGTACTGCTGGCCTGCATCTACGGCGCCTGGCATCTGCTGATGCCGGCCGCCGACAGGATGCTGTCGCCGCCGGTCGCGCCGGTGCCGTCGCAATTGGCGCCGAAGCCGGTGGTGGCGCAGCACAAGGCGCCCGTCCGCACCGCGCAGGCGCCGAACCCGCAAGCGACGAATGCGCAGACCCCGCCGCAGCCGCAGACAGCGCTGCCGCAGGGACATGTCTACGGCCAGCAAAACCGCGGCGCGCGCGTCTTGCTGCGCATGAAGCAGGCGACGCGCATCCTGGTCCAGGGATCGACCGGCACGGTGTTCATCAACCGCACGCTCAACGCCGGCGATTCCTACATGGTGCCCGATCTGGTCGGCCTGACCTTGACCGCGGCCGACGCCGGCGCCGTTGAGGTCGATCTGGACGGCGTCGCCATGGGCCTGGCGGGCCGCCAGGGCCAGATCGGCGAAACGCTTTCGCTGGACCCCCAAGCCATCGCGGACCGCTATAGTGGCGGCCGGCAGGGATAAAGAACCATGAGCCTTCGAGCCTATCGCGACATCCACCGCCGCAAATCGCGGCAGATCATGGTCGGCAAGGTGCCGGTCGGCGGCGACGCGCCGATCACGGTGCAGACCATGACCAACACGATCACCGGCGACGCGCGCGCCACCATCGACCAGATCCGCGGCATCGAGGAGGCGGGCGCCGACATCGTGCGCGTCTCCTGTCCCGACGAGGACGCCACCAAGGCGATGCGGGCGATCACCCGCG
>JAATGL010000306.1 GCA_015654705.1 Alphaproteobacteria bacterium
CCGCCTCCCCCGCCGCCTCCGCCGCCCCCGCCGCCGCCTCCCCCGCTGCCTCCGACGGTGAAGACGTTCATCGGCTTCTTCGACTTCGACAAGTCGAACCTGACCGACAAGGCGCAGGAAGTGGTGGCCGAAGCCGTGAAGACCGCGAAAACGGCAGGCATGGTGAAGGTCATGGTCACCGGCCACACAGACACGGTGGGATCGGACAGGTACAATCAGGCCCTGTCGGAACGCCGCGCCGGCGCCGTGAAGGACGAGATGGTCCGCGAAGGCCTGGACGGTTCGTCCATCGCCATCGAAGGCAAGAGCTTCCACGATCCGCTGGTCCCGACCGGACCGGGCGTTCGCGAGCCGCAGAACCGCCGCGCCGTCATCGACCTGGGCGGCTGATCAGATCGGGCAAGTGCCTGAACCGCAAAAGGGCGGGCCGCAAGGTCCGCCCTTTTTGTTTGTGCCAATCCTCCGCCGCGAACCTAGAAAATGTTTTCGGATGGCGGAGGTCGGGTCTATCAAGATGTGGGATGGGATGGCCCCAGACCGCCTCGCGTCCATACGCTGGTGCTGCGGAGCTCTATGTCCAGGCCGACAAATTGGGCAGGACCAATCCCCAATCACGTCCCTCTAAACATAGTCCTCCGCCAGCGTTGCGTCGGCACACGGTGTGCTGGCCAACGCGTTGAAAAGTAGGCTCAGCACCGCGCTGACCACAATGTTGAGCATCAGCGAACTGAGCGCCGCGTAGCAGGGAACCGTCACGCCGAGGATGTGCAGCGCGTAGGTCGAGGTTTTGAAGGCGGATTGCGCCGCCATCCAGGTGCCAGTGCCGATCCCCGCCGCCCAGCCGATCAACAGCGCCGTCGGATGGAGCCTGCGCGTGTAGAGCCCCAGCAGCACGGCGGGCAGCGTCTGGATGATCCAGATGCCGCCCAGCAACTGCAGCTGGATGGCGTATTGCATCGGCAGCGCGATGATGAAGAACAGCGCCCCCAGCTTGACCACCAGCGAGACGATCTTGGCGACCTCGCATTCGCGAGCGGCGCCGCAACCGGGATCGATATATTCCTTGTAGATATTGCGGGTGAAGAGATTTGCGCAGGCGATCGACATGATCGCGGCGGGCACCAGCGCGCCGATGGCGATGGCCGCGAAGGCGAGACCGACGAACCAGGACGGAAACATCCGCAGGAACAGCGCCGGCACCGCGAAATTGTTGCCGAACGAGGCGAAGCCCTGCGCGTATTGCGGCATCTGCTTGACGCCGGCCGCCACCGCCATGAAGCCAAGCAGCGCGATCAGCCCGAGCGCGAAGGAATAGGCGGGAAGGATCACGGCGTTGCGCCTGACCGCGTGCCGGCTTGATGCGCTGAGCAATCCCGTCACCGCATGCGGATAGAGGAACAGCGCCAGCGTCGAGCCCAGCGCCAGCGTCGCATAGGCCGATTGCGGCCCCAGATTGTTCTTGCTCCCTGCACCCAGCAGCAGCGACTTGGCATCGATGCTGGCGAAGATCTTGCCGTAGCCGCCGAGTTCGGCGGGAATGACGATCACCGCGGCCAGCACGGTGATGTAGAGCAGCGCGTCCTTCACCACCGCGATCATCGCCGGCGCGCGCAGGCCGCTGGTATAGGTGTAGGCGGCCAGCACCACGAAGGCGATCAGCAGCGGCGCATCGGGAATGTGGCCGAGGCCTGGAACCGCGATGCTCATCGGAATGCCGAGACCCGCGATCACCACCTCCATGCCGACCAGCTGGAGCGCGATATAGGGCATGGTGGCGACGATGCCGGTGACGGCAATGGCGAGCGCCAGGGATCCGCTGCCGAACCGGCCGCGCACGAAATCGGCCGAGGTCACATACCCCTTGGCCCTGGCGACCGACCACAACCGCGGGAACACGGCGAAGAGCAGCGGGTAGACCAGGATCGTATAGGGCACCGCGAAGAAGCCCATCGCGCCGGCGCCGAACATCAGGGCCGGCACCGCCACGAAGGTGTAGGCGGTGTAGAGATCGCCGCCCAGCAGGAACCAGGTGACGACAGTGCCGAAGCGCCGCCCGCCCAGCCCCCATTCGGACAATTGGTTCAGGTCACCCCGGCGCCAGCGCGCGGCGCCGAAGCCCAGAGCCGTGACGAACGCGAACAGCACGACGAAGATCGTGACGGCGACCGGGTCCATGCTCATGCGTCGTCCCGCCCGCGCTCTTCGACGAGATAGATGGGCAGCAGCACCGCGGCGCCCAGCACGATCCACAGAAGCTGGTACCAGTAGAAGAACGGAATGCCCGCGATCTGGGGCTCGATGCGGTTGTAGGACGGCACCAGCAGCACGGCCGCATAGGGCACGATCAGGAGCAGGTGAATCGGACGGAAACCCCGCCCGCGCGCCGGTTTGCCGTTCATCGCTATGCCCCGTCCCGGTTCCTACCCCGCGAAATGCTTACGGCATTGCACGCGGGGCGCCAAGACGGCGCCGCGCGCTTTTGCACTGCACCATCATGATGACCTGGAGCCAGCATCCGATTTTCCATTATGATCGGCGCGACCGTTTGGGGGCTGCACCATGCGCATCATTTTCGCCGGTCTGGCGGGCGCCATCGTCATGTTCGTCTGGACGTCCATTGCCCATGTCGCGACGCCGCTCGGCAATATCGGGCTCAGCCAGATTCC
>JAATGL010000128.1 GCA_015654705.1 Alphaproteobacteria bacterium
ACCTGGCACGCCCGGCGCTGGCTCACCTCGTAGGACTGGCAGAGATGGGCCACAGCTTGCCGCTTCACGACGGGCGTCACCATTTTTTTGAATTGAGATCCTTCAACATGGCGACGCGTCGAGCATCGTCTCGGCCAGCAACTTCTTCAGCCTGCGGTTATCGTCTTCGAGAGCCTTCAGCTTCCGGGCATCCGACACGTCCATCCCGCCGAACTTCGCCTTCCATTTGAAGAAGGTTGCGCTGCTGACCCCATGCTTGCGGCACAGGTCGGCCGTCTTCACGCCGGCCTCATGCTCGCGCAGAATCCCAATGATCTGCTCTTCCGTGAACCTCGAACGCTTCATCGTCCACACCCCTTCCAAGGTGCCGGACTCTACCCATTTTTGGAGGAGGTTCAGGGGCTCAGGTCAGATGATATTAGCTGTTGAGCAGGCGTTCCCAGTTGTAAGCGGATCTTACGATCTCGCTGAGATCGGCATGCTCGGGCTGCCAGCCGAGCAACCCGCGTAACCGGGCAGAATCTGCGACGAGGATTGCGGGATCGCCCGGTCGGCGCGGCGCTTCGCGGATCGGCACGGGGCGCCCGGTTTCCTGTTCCACGGCGCGGATCACTTCGCGAACGCTGAAGCCGTGGCCGTAGCCGGCGTTGTAGGCTTCGGACGTGCTGCCTGCGCGAAGGGCGTCCAAGGCCATGAGGTGCGCGTTCGCGAGGTCGGTTACGTGGATATAGTCGCGCACGCCGGTTCCGTCCGTGGTCGGATAATCGGTCCCGAAGACGTCGAGGTGGGGAATACGCCCTAAAGCGGCCTGACAGGCGCGCTTGATGAGGTGGGTGGCTTGCGGCGAGGATTGTCCCGTACGTCCCTGCTTGTCGGCGCCGGCGACATTGAAATAGCGTAGCGCGATATAGCGGAAATCGAAGACGCGCGCGGCGTCCTCCAACATCCACTCTGTCATCAGCTTTGAGCGCCCATAAGGATTGATGGGTGTTTTCGGCGCACCTTCCGTCACCGGATTTTCCGCGGCCGTGCCATAGACGGCGGCCGTGGATGAAAAGATAAAATGCCTCACGCCTTCGTCAACGCAGGCTTCGATCAGCGACCGTGAGGCGCATGTGTTGTTCCCATAGTAGCGCAGTGGGTCCGCCACTGATTCCGGCACCACGATCGAACCCGCAAAATGGATCACGGCTTCGATTTTGTTTTCCACGAGAAGGCTTCGCACCAACGGTTTGTCGCCAACATCACCCTCGATAAGCGGGACGCTGGGATCGACAAGAGAACGCACGCCTGTCGAGAGATTGTCCAATACGACCACTTTTTCGCCGCGGTCCAGGAGCGCGTAGGTCGTATGGCTTCCGATGTATCCGGCACCGCCGGTGACAAGAACCGTCATGTCCCCTCCCTGCCCGCAAGATGTCCTGTTCACGTCGGTCTGTAGCTCAGGTCTGGCTCAAAATGAAGCGCATGGTCACGATGATAGTAAGCCGCTTCTGCCGATCGGGCTCTCCGCGCCTGATCGATCGATGGTCGGAAAATCCAAAGCGTGCCGGTTTGCTCCAATTTTCCCGGATTGCGGCGTGGCAAGAAATGGCGATGCCAGCCAGCCGCCCCGAGGAGAACGCAATGTCGAAGAAGCTTGAAGGCAAGATTGTGCTCGTCACCGGCGGCTCGCGTGGTATCGGCGCGGCTATCGCCAGGCGTCTTGCCGCGGATGGCGCCAAGGTAGCCATCACTTACACGAAAGGCGCCGATGCGGCGGCCTCGGTCGTTAAGACCATCGAACTCGCCGGTGGAACGGCGATCGCGATCAAGGCGGATGCCGTCGACGCCAAAGCCGTCAAGGCCGCGTTCGAAAAAACGGTCGCCACTTTCGGCGGCTTCGACGTACTTGTGAACAACGCCGGCACGGCCATTCCGAAGCGGTTCGAAGAGGCGACGCTGGAGGAACTGGACCGCGTGGTCGACCTCAACATCCGCGGCACCTTCATCGCGACGCAGGAAGCGCTGAAGCACATGAGCGACGGCGGCCGCATCATCATGATCGGCTCCTGCGTCGGCGAGCGCATGATGACGCCAGGCCTCGCGGCTTATGCGGCCACCAAGGGCGCGATCAAGATGTTTGCGCAGGGGCTGTGCCGGGAGGTCGGTGACCGCGGCATCACCGTCAACAACATCCAGCCCGGCCCGATCGACACGGATTTGAATCCCGCCGCGAGCGAATGGGCGGTTCCCCAAAAAGCCAACACGGCGCTCAAGCGCTACGGCAGCGTCGACGATATCGCGGCGATGGTGTCGTTCGTCGCCGGCCCGGAGGCTTCGTATATCACCGGCGCGAGCCTGACCGTCGACGGCGGCACCAACGCATGACCATGCGAGCCGAACGCCCAAACCCATCCTCATGAAAGGACCCAAGCCATGACCGATACTCTTTCCGGCAAGACCGCGCTGGTGACCGGCGCTTCGCGCGGCATCGGCCGCGCCACCGCGCTGGCGCTCGCCAGGGCGGGTGCGCAGGTGCTCGTCCATTACGGTAAGAACGCCGCCGAAGCGAACGCCGTCGTCAAGGAAATCGGCGATGCCGGCGGCCGCGCCCAAGCCCTGGCCGCCGATCTGGCCGCGGCGGATGGGGCGCACAAGCTGGCCGCGGACGTGCGCCGCATCGTCGGCGATCATCTCGACATCCTGGTCGCCAATGCCGGTGTCGCCAAGCAGTTGCCGGTCGAGGACTACACGGTCGAGGATTTCGACAACCTCTTCGCCGTCAACGTCCGCGCGCCTTTCTTCCTCGTCCAGCAATTGATCCCGGTCCTGGGCAAAGGTTCCAGCGTGATCCTGCTGTCCTCGCTGGCCGCTCATGCCAATGTGGGAACGCTCTCGGCCTATGCGGCCACAAAAGGCGCCATCGACACGCTGGTGAAGCATTTCGCCGCGGCCCTGGGCGAGCGCGGCGTGCGGGTCAATGCGGTGGCGCCCGGCGTGGTGGAAACCGACATGTCGCGCTTCGCCGGCACCGAGGCGGGGCGGGACATCGTCTTCGGGCTGCAGGCCCTGAAACGGGTTGCCCAGCCCGACGACATCGCTGACGCGATCGCTTTTCTCGCTTCTGACGCCGCCCGCTGGGTCACCGGCGATACGCTCCGCGTCGACGGCGGCTCGAAGCTCTGATCCACAAGCGAGGATTCGAAAAATGGCCGCCGACACGCATCAGACCGCGCCGACCCAGTTCGTGGAGGCCAATGGGATCCGCTTCGCCTATCGCCGTTTCGGCAAGGCCGGCGGCGTGCCGGTCGTCTTCAACCAGCACTACAGGGGCACCATGGATTACTGGGACCCGGCAGTAACGGACGGCCTGGCGCGCGACCGCGAGGTGATCCTGTTCAACAACGCCGGCGTCTCCAGCAGCTCGGGCGATGTGCCGGCCACCTTCGCGGAGACGGGCGCCAATGCCGTCGCCTTCATCGAGGCTCTTGGCCTCGCCCAGGTCGACATCCTCGGCATATCGATCGGCGGCTTCGTGGCGCAGGAAATCACGCTCCAGGCCCCCGAGCGGGTCCGCAAGCTGATCCTGGTGGGCACCGGTCCGCGCGGCGGGCAGGGGATGGCGTCGCTGACGCCGGAAGGGCAGCAGATCTTCGGCGCCACTTACGATCCGCCGGAGCATCTCTGGCTCGCGGTCCTCTTCAGTCCTTCCGAGGCGAGCCAGGCGGCGGGGCAGGCATTTTTGAAACGTACGCATCTGCGCCAGGCGGGGCGCGACCCGGAGGCGAGCGAGAAGTCCGGCGCTGCCCAGATCGAGGCGATCGGCAAATGGGGCGTCCAGCGCGAGGGATCCTTCGATTATCTGAAGACGATCAGGCAGCCGACCCTTGTCGTGAACGGCAGCAACGACGTGATCATCTACACGGTCAACTCCTTCATCTTGGAGCAGAACATCCCGAATGCGCAGCTCATCCTCTATCCCGACGCCAATCACGGCGCGCCGTACCAATATCCCGAATTGTTCGTGAAACACGCCACGCTGTTCCTGGATGCATGACGCTTGGATGGTGGGGCAACGTCCGTGAGCCAAACCAGTGCGTCTGTAGGTGGGCGACATCGCGGTGGAGCAGAAAACGCGGCATGGCTGGCGCGACACGTCCGAGAGTCCCGCCACCATCCTGTTCATGATGCTTGGCGCCGATCGATGAAACGGGAGTGACCCATGCCGCGCAGCGTACGTATTCATGATTTCGGTGGGCCGGAGGTCCTGACGATCGAGGAGATCGCGATGCCCCTTCCGGGCCCCGGCGAGGTGCGCCTGCGGGTCAGGGCCATCGGCCTCAACCGCACCGAAGTCACGTTTCGGACCGGCCGGTCAGCCGTCCGGCCGCGGCTGCCGAGCCAGATCGGCTTCGAAGCGGCGGGCACGATCGAGGCGCTGGGGCCTGGCGTCGAAGGTTTTGCGATCGACGACCGCATTGCCGTCATTCCCGCCTATGGCGCCGGCGAATATGGCTTCTACGGTGAAGTGTCCCTGGCGCCGGCCCGTTCGCTTGTCGCTGTGCCGCCTGCCACCACGTGGGAAGAGGCGGCCGCAACCTGGACCGCCTTCGCCACCGCCTGGGCGGGGCTGGCGGACATCGCGCGGCTTTCGGCCGGCCAATTCGTCCTGATCTCCGCGGCGTCGAGCGGCGTCGGGCTTGCGGCGATTCAGATGGCGCGCGCGCTGGGCGCGGTGCCGATTGCGCTCACCCGCACTTCGTCCAAAGCGAACGAATTGTACGCGCGGGGCGCGGCGCATGTCATTGCCACCGGCGAACGGGACTTGGTAGCCGAGGTCAAGCGCATCACCGATGGCAAGGGTGTGAACGTCGTCTTCGATTCCGTGGCTGGGCCGGACTTCGCGCAGCGGGTCGAGGCGACGGCCCCTGGCGGCCTGGTCATCGTCTACGGCGCGCTGGGCGGCGCCGAAGCGCGGTTGCCGGTCATGCCGCTGCTCAGCCGCAATCTCACCCTGCGCGGCTTCGGGCTGCCGGCGATCACCAGAGACGACGCCAAGCTCGAGGCGCTTAAGGCCGTCATCGTGCCCGGCCTCGCATCCGGTGCTTTCAAGCCGGCGATAGCCAAGGTCTTTCGCTTCGACGACATCGTGGCGGCGCACCGCTATCTGGAGTCCAGCGAAAAGATGGGAAAGGTCGTCGTGACCGTGTGAGCATTTCAATTCCTCTCCTGCAGGAGCGAGCCGTGACCAAGTCCATTGAAGAAGCGAACAGGGCGCTGGTGCTGGAAGCGTTCGACACGCTGTTCAACAAACGGGATTATACGGCGGCGGAGCGCTTTTGGTCGCCGCACTACGTTCAACACAGCGCCCATATCAAGCCGGGCCGCGAAGGCCTGTTCGGCCTCATAAAGAGTTTGCCCGCGACGCTTCGATACGAGCACGGATTGATCCTGGCCAATGACCAATGGGTGATGGTCCACGGGCGCTTCTCGGGCCACGGACGGCCGCGAAGCTGGATCGGTGTCGACATCCTGCGCATTGCCGACGGCGTTCTCGCCGAGCATTGGGACGTCCTGCAGGATGAGGCAACACGCGCGGAATCCGACAGCGGATTGCCCATGTTCGGCGCGGAATTCGCCGCCGGTTGATCGGCCGGTCGAACTGTCAGGCGATGTCCTTTGGTCCAAAATTTTGCCTTTTTTGCCAACGCGCGGACGGCGGCGACGATGTATTTCTTTCGGCGCAGAATGGGATGCCCGATGCCGTGCCATGGCGCCCGCGAACCGGAGTCGCCTCGCCGCCGCAAACGATCGTTGCGATGCGATCGGCGTCATTGACCGGCTCCCACCCGGCGATCAGTTACGGTGGCGGCTGCGCCAGCGGTTCGCCGGTCGGCCGTGCTCGCCAGCCTTCGCCCGCTGTACCTCTGTGGGATGACAGACCGCCGAGCGGTTGCCGGGATAACGTGCCAGCTAGTGGACGAGAAAAGGTGGAGATGCGGGTCAGCCGCGCGGGGTGACAAGATGTCATCTCCAAGCAGGTGCTTCGCGCATCCCGATGGGACGAAATCACAGGATTGACGAGATGCCAGCGCTATTGCCCAGACACGATTCGCCAAACACACGGCTCGCGGAACTTCTGGCGAGCGCGTCGATCGAGGTGACGCCGCGCGATCCACAGATCGCACAGAACCTCCTTCGCGATTTCGCCCCTGGCACCGACGTGCATGTGACCTTCCTGCCGGATGACGATCTGCGCAAGGTGGAGGAAACCTGCATCGCTCTGCGGCTCAACGGCTACAATCCGGTACCGCATCTCACCGCGCGCAATTTCGTCGACCGGCCGACCCTCGAAAACCATCTGGCGCGTCTCGCCGAGGGCGCACAGGTCTCTCGCGCGCTCGTCATCGCGGGTGATGTCGACCGGCCGCGCGGTGTGTTCACCGGCAGCCTCGATGTGATTGAGACGGGCCTGCTCGAAAAATACGGGATCCGCACGGTCCTGCTCGCCGGCCATCCCGAGGGCCACCCCGCCGTGGCCGACCCGGTCCTGGATGCGGCGCTTTCGGAAAAGATCGCGGCGTTGCGGCAGCGCGGCCTGGCGATGGAGATTGTCACCCAATTCTGCTTCGAAGCGGACGGCATCGTCGCCTGGCTCGGCCGCTTGCGCGGGCTTGGCATCGATGCACCCGTGCGGATCGGCGTCGCCGGCCCGGCCAACACGACGACATTGCTGAAATTCGCCATGCGCTGCGGCATCGGCAATTCGCTGCGCGCCTTGCGCCAGCGCGGCACCTCGCTCGGAAAGCTGATGGGCGACACCACGCCGTCCGCTGTCCTGGTCGATCTGGCGGCCGATCTGGACAAGCAGGATCTCGGCGCGATCGCCGGGATTCATCTCTATATGTTCGGCGGCGCGCGCAAGACGTCCGCGTGGCTCGCCGATGCGCGCGCCTTAGCGGGCGCGCAAGTCCCGTCGCCGCAGAGCACGGGGCAGGCGGCATCATGAGCGAGACGAAAACGGCCGGACTTCCGCTGGGCGTGCTGGCGATCGCGTGCGCCGACCGCAAGGGCATCGTCGCCAAGGTGTCGCGGTTCCTGTTCGAGCATGGCTGCAACATCATCGACAGTTCGCAGTTCGGCGATCGCGACAATGGGCGTTTCTTCCTGCGCATCTATTTCTGTTCGGAGGATGGCGTTAAGATCGCCGAGCTCGAGCGCGCGTTCGCTCCGGTCGCGGAAGAATTCGGCATGGACGCGCATTTCCACGATGCCGCGCGCAAGACGCGCACCGTCATCATGGTGTCGAAATTCGGCCATTGCCTGGTCGATCTGCTCTACCGCATCCGCATCGGCGCTCTGCCGATCGAGGTGCCGGTGATCGTCTCGAACCACCGCGATTTCGCCGACGTCGCGGCGGCGAGCGGCATTCCGTTCCGCTACCTCCCGATGACGCCGGACAAGTCCGAGCAGGAGGCCGCGCTGGCCGACATCCTGGAACGCGAGCGGATCGACCTCGTGGTGCTCGCGCGCTACATGCAAGTGCTGTCGCCCGCGCTCTGCCGGGCCTGGTCCGGGCGCATCATCAACATCCACCATTCGTTTCTGCCGAGCTTCAAGGGCGCGCGGCCCTATCAGCAGGCGCAGTGTCGCGGCGTAAAGCGGAGCGGCG
>JAATGL010000005.1 GCA_015654705.1 Alphaproteobacteria bacterium
CGCGGCACGCGGGTTGCGGGGCGCGAGCTGTTCTTCGCGACGCCGGCCCGCCTCAAATTCCTCAAATCGGCGCGCTCGGAAGACCTCGCCGCGCTCGACGTGGTCAAGCGGCTGGCCATGGCGCGGCCCGATGTCGCCTTCAGCCTGACGCTGGACGGACGCCGTGTTCTCGACCTGGCCCGCGAGGCCGACCTGTTCGGCGGACGGCTGGCGCGGCTGGCCCGCATCATGGGCCGCGACTTCGCGGAGAACGCGGCGCCGGTCGCCGCCGAACGCGACGGCGTCAGGCTCGCGGGCTTTGCGGGACTGCCAACCTACAACCGCGCCAATTCCACCCAGCAATATCTCTTCGTCAACGGACGGCCGGTGCGCGACAGACTCCTGATCGGCGCGGTGCGCGGCGCCTATGCCGATTTCCTGGCGCGCGACCGCCATCCGGCGCTGGCGCTGTTCCTCGACTGCGATCCGTCCTTCGTCGACGTCAACGTGCATCCCGCCAAGACCGAGGTGCGCTTCCGCGATTCCGGATTGGTCCGTGGACTGATCGTTTCGGCGCTGAAGCAGGCGCTGCACGCGGCCGGCCATCGCGCCTCGACCACGGTGGCGGGCGACGCGCTGGCGGCGCTCAGGCAGGGCGACTACGCCTATCGCGCCCCGGCACCGTCGCGCGGGATGTTCGATGCCGCACGGGAGTTCCACGCACCGCTGTTCACCGACGGCACACAGCGCTCGGCGCGGGTCGAGGAGGCGCCGGATGCAGCCGCGCCCGACCTGCCGCTCGGCGTGGCGCGCGCGCAACTGCACGAGACCTATGTGATCGCGCAGACCGAGGACGGCATCGTCATCGTCGACCAGCACGCCGCGCATGAGCGGCTGGTCTATGAAAAGATGAAGCGGGCGATGGAGGCGGGCGGCGTCGTACGCCAGCCCCTCCTGATCCCCGAAGTGGTCGATCTCGATCCGGCCGAGGTCGTGCGGGTGGCCGCGCGCAGCAGCGAGCTGGCCGAGCTGGGCCTCGTCGTCGAGCCGTTCGGGCCGGATGCGGTGGTGGTGCGCGAAGTGCCCGCGATGCTGGGCGGGCTCGACATCAAGGGGCTGCTGCGCGACCTCGCCGACGACATCGCGGAGACCGGCGCGGCGCTGTCGCTGAAGGAGCGGCTGGACGCGGTCGCCGGTACGCTGGCCTGCCACACCTCGGTGCGCGCCGGCCGCCGCCTCGGCGCCGAGGAGATGAACGCCTTGCTGCGCGAGATGGAAGCCACGCCCCATTCCGGCCAATGCAACCACGGCCGGCCGACCTATGTGGAGCTGAAGCTCTCGGACATCGAACGGCTGTTCGGGCGGCGGTAGCGCGGACCATCGGGAGGAACGGCGATGGCTGAACCCAGTTGGTATAAGTCCTGGCGGCACGATGCCGTCCACGACCTCATCGACAAGAATAAAAGGCTGGAGGCTGAGTTCAAGATCGGCACATGGGCACGCTATGACTACGATCTAGACAACGCACGCATGACGTTTTCGCACGAAGGAAAGATCAAACTGGCCGCCGATGTGCAAATTGTCGGCACGACCAGCACGAGCGCGGGAAACTGGCTTTGGGCGTGGGCGAATGACTGGTGGCCGAAAGCCGTTGGCGAGTACGCGAATTCGACGAGGCTGTTCGGCGAAAAGCACGGCATATCCGAACTTGCGACGCCCCGTCTTGAAGACGAGTCGCTTGAAAACTTGGGCTGGGAGTTGAGTGCCGCCGCCGCGCGCGTGAGCGGCGCCAAGGGCGCTTACAGAGCGCCGACGGCCAATGGTTATCTGTTTCTCCTTTATCGCGACATCGCCTTTGCGATGTAATCTTCTGATTATGAGAGTCAGAAAACTCATGGGTTGTCATCCCGGCCCATCGAGAAAATCGGTGCGAAGCAGCCGAGGATGAGGCGTCTGGCGTCGAAGGGCGGCTCTCCGGAGGTGTCCATGCGCGGGTCCTGGTGCATCTTCTCCTCGGCGGCGTAGAAGCTCGCCTTGTCGGGCCAGATCTGCCAGGAGAAGACGATTTTCTCGCCGGGCTGCGCGGCGACCGCGCGGCGGAAATCGGTCTGCTTGCCGTCGGGGACGTTGTCCTCCCAGCACTCGACGATCTCCAGGCAGCCATAGTCGCGGAAGATCCGCGCGCTGAGTTCGGCCCATTCGCGATAGGCCTCCCGCTTGTCTTCGGGTACGGGGATCACGAGGCCGGCGACATACATGGTTCAGGCTCCTTCCAATCCAAGGCGCACCCGGATGTCCCGGTATGCGGCCGCGATGAGTTCATCGAGGGCGGCCGCGTTCACCGGTTCGCCCCAGCGCAGCTTCACGTGGCGCATCCGTTTGCCGCTACCTTCCAGCAGGCCGGCCGGATCGCCCAGCGCCGCGCCGTAGAAGAAGCCGACATTCACATGCGCGCGGAAGGCGTTGACATAGCCGAACGGCGCATCGCCGACGCACGCATTGGGATGGCCGTCGTTCAGAATCTCGCGCACGTCCGCGCCGCAGCCGCGCATCCGTTCGAACCAGGGTCGGGCCAACCGCCGCATCTCGTCGTCGGGCCCGGAGAGCCAGGCGTCGACGCGCGGGTCTCGCTTGACGGCGGCCGGGAAGCGCAGGAGTTCGCCGAAATCGAGCATGCGGTCCGGCCGCGCGATCATGGTGACGGAAGGAAGGATGGCGTATACGGCGTCGCGTCCTGCTTCCAGTCGATGTCGACATGGCCCGGCACGCCTTCCGCGGGAAGGGTCAATATCGACGTATCGACGCGGCCGGTGCGGACGCAACGCAGAGCCATCTGATCAAGGTCGTTGTCGCCGCTGGAGCGCACGACATTCGCATCCGTGATCTCGCCGTCCGGCGTGACACGGAACGACAGAGAGGTGTCGCCCACCCCTATCGGAAGCGGGGAGGTTGCGGGCCGGGCCCTTGCGCAGATGGACGATATCCGGGCGGCCAATGTCGGCGGCGTGAATTTCCAGGTGACATTCGCCGTCCAAGGCGCCTCGACGGGAACGCCGCCGCGCGTCGCAGGCTTGTAGCGCCAGGCGCCGGCGCACTGGAGGGACGCGTCATCGAGAGCAACATTACCGCTCGTCTTGGCAATGGTGATGTTCTTCACCTCGCCGTCGGTCGTGATCCGAAAAGACAGTCGCGTCACGCCCTCGGCGTGTGCCTTCACCGCTGCCTCCGGATAGGGCATCGTGCAAACATGCTCAGGCCCCGCCGGTTGAGGTGGCGACAGCTCTGCCGTCGTGCCTGTTTGTTGCACCATCGCAATCGATGGCAGCATCAGAAAACCGATGAAACGGCCGAGCATGAATTCTTTCCCGAAATGGCAACTTAACCATCGCGGAAAATCCGAGGCAAGACGCGCTCGGGAAACGGAAATGTCAGGCGGCGGCGTCCATTTTGAATCCCGTGGCCGCCTCCACGGCGCGGGCCAGCATGGCCGGATCGGATACGCCCTGGCCGTCGCGGCGGGGCGTGTAGGGCGCTTCCAGCCTGGCAGCCTCGTCGTCCGTCAGGGCGATCGCGAGCGACGCGACCGCGTCGTCGATGTGCTTTGTCTTGAGCGCGCCCACGATCGGCGCGGTGACGACAGGATTGCGCCGCAGCCAGGCGAGCGCGATCTGCGCCTGGCCGACGCCGCGTTCCGCCGCGACCGCAGCCACCGCCGCGACGATTTTCCGATCGCTTTGCACCGTTGCCTCGTAAAGGCTTGCATACGGCGCCTCGCTTTCCGAGCGGGCCGTCGTCTCGTCCCATTGCCGGGCCAGGCGGCCGCGCGCCAGCGGGCTGTAGACGATGGTCTGCACGCCTTCGTCGGCGCAGAGCGGCAGCATCTCAAGCTCCTCCTCGCGCGCCAGCAGATTGTAGGTGTCCTGCATCGACACGAAGCGCGCCCAGCCATGCGCCTTCTGCAGATGCAGCGCCTTGCCGAACTCCCAGGCCATCATCGAGGAGGCGCCGAGATAGCGCACCTTGCCGAGCTTCACGAGGTCATGCAGCGCCTCCAGCGTCTCTTCCCACGGCGTGCGCTGGTCGCGGCGATGGATCTGGTAGAGGTCGATGTAATCGGTGCCCAGCCGTTTCAGGCTGTGATCGACCTCCGTCATGATCGCCTTGCGCGACAGGCCGAGCGCGTTGGGGCCGTTGCGCGTGGGCGCGCTCAGCTTGGTGGCGATGACCACGGCATCGCGATTGGTGAAGTCCTTGAGCGCCCGACCCAGGATCTCCTCGCTCGATCCGTTCGAATACATGTTGGCGGTGTCGAAGAAATTGATGCCGGCGTCGACCGCGCGGCGGATCAGCGCGCGGCTGGACTCCTCGTCGAGCGACCAGGCCGGATAGCCTCGGGCGGGTTCTCCGAAACCCATGCAGCCGATGCAGATGGGAGAGATGTCGAGGCCGGTGCGGCCGAGCTTCACATATTGCATTGGAACCTCCTTGCCGGATAAAAACGGACACTTATCCGTTTGCGGGGTCACCGTTACCGGACAATTGTCCGTTTAGTCAAGAGGGCCGATGGCGGACGACGCCGAAAAGCTGCGCGCCGATGCCAGGGCCAACCGGGATCGCATCCTGGACGCGGCGCGCGAGGCGTTGGCCGCCGATCCGGAAGCGTCGCTCCATTCCATCGCCAAGGCGGCCGGGGTCGGCCAGGGCACGCTCTATCGGCACTTTGCGACCCGTGAGGCCCTGGCGCTCGGCGTCTATCGCAAGGACGTCGACGCGATGGTGGCGCTGGCGCCGGGGCTGCTGGCCAGGCAGCCGCCGCTGCAGGCCTTCCGGTCGTGGTGCGACCGCTTCGCCCAGTATGGCCGGCGCAAGCGCGCGATCGCGAATATCGTCCACGCGGCCATGACGGAGCAGGATGTCCGGGAAACCTATTGGCCGATGGTCGATGCGGTCCGCCGGTTGATGGCGGCGTGCGAAGGGTCGGGCGAGATTGCGCCGGGCGCCGATCCCGAGGATTTCCTGCAGCTCCTGGGCTGCATGATGCAGATCGCGCCGACCCCGGAAGGCGAAGCGCGGGCCAGAAGATTGCTGGCGCTCGCGTTTCGCGGCTTGGGCGCAAAAGAGTAAGCCCGCCATGGCGTGATGAAGATCGGATTTCCGGAACATTAAATTCGGTGTCATCGCCTTGCATGTTCATTTGTTCATCTTATGTTCCGAAAACGTTTGAAGGAGAAAGCCGTGCGTTTCGCGTTGTTCAGGCCCGCCGGGGCGGCGATCGGAGTTTGACGCAAGGACATACAGGGTCAGGCCGCAGCCTTGCGCGCGGCCGTATGCGGCAAAGGGATTGGCCCCGCTCGCTCGGGCGAGGAAGGAATCCGTGCGCTGCATGAAGCCCGAGGAAGGAGCAAAGGTGCGGCGCCGATCCGCCTCGAAACGGATGTGGCCCGCCTGCCGTAGCTTCGACGTCGAAGGCGGGCTCGGTCATGCGCGAGGTCCGCTTTTTGCCGTGGCGATCGGCTCAGTCGTCTTGCCGCGTCAGGAAGGTCACGGCGGTCTCACCATAGAGGCGTTCGTCGAGCCGGGTGAATCCATCCGTGGACGGAGCATCCTCGTCCGCCGCGCGCTCCGCCACGATCAGGGCATGGGCCGCCAGCCAGCCGCCGTCGCGCAGCGACGCCAGCGCCGGCGGCACCAGGTCGCGGCGATAGGGCGGATCGAGGAAGACCAGGTCGAACGGTCCGCCGCTGCCCGCCGCCAGCGGTCCCAGCCGGGTCGCGTCGCGCCGCCAGAGCTTGGTGACGCCGGTCAGCCCCAGCGTCTCGACATTGCCGCGGATCAGCGCGCGGCTCTCGGCCGCATCGTCCACGAACAGCGCGAAGGCGGCGCCCTGCGACAGCGCCTCGATCCCCAGCGCCCCGGTGCCGGCGAACAGATCGGCGACGCGCGCGCCGTCCAGCGTGAAGCCGATCGCGAAGTCGCGATGCGCCAGGATGTTGAAGATCGCCTGGCGCACCTTGTCGGCGGTCGGCCGCACCCGCGCGTCCGGCGGCGCGATCAGCGCGCGCCCGCCCAGCCTGCCGCCGGTGATCCTCACAGCTCGTCGCGCACGATGGTCACCGCGGCAATCTAGCGGCGCGATCACGTCGGCGCGAGGGCGCTGGCGATGTCGGCGCGGGAAGGCTATAGCGCGTCCATGCTGCGGTCGTTCCGGTTCTCCCTGGTGATGTTGCTCGCGGCGGCCGCTCCGGCCGCGGCGCAGATCGATTCCGCGCCCAAGGTCCATGCGCGGCTGATCGCCGAACACGACACGGTGGCGCCGGGCGGCACGGTGACCGTCGCGCTGGAGCAGGACATTCGCGCCGGCTGGCACACCTATTGGCGCAATGCCGGCGATGCCGGCGCGCCGACCGAGATTCACTGGACGCTGCCGCCGGGCTGGCGCGCCGGCGCGATCCAGTGGCCCTATCCGAAAGCGGAAGCCGTCGGTCCGCTGATGGATTACGGCTACGAGGGAAAGCCCTGGCTGCTGGTCGACGTCAGCGCGCCGCGCGATGCGAAGCCCGGCGACATCGTGACCCTGAAGGCGGCGGCAAGCTGGCTGGTCTGCGCCGAAGTCTGCGTGCCGGAAGACACGACCCTGACCTTGCCGCTGCGTATCGGCGCGGCTGCGTCTTCGGCCGATCCCGCATTCGCGGCGGCGCGTGCCAAGCTGCCGATCAAGTCCCCCTGGCCAATGCGCTATCGCCTGGGCGAAGCGCTCGATCTCTTCGTCGAGGCCGCGCCGCTCGTTGCGGCCCATCCGGCGAAAGCGGAGTTCTTTCCCTTCGCGTCCGGTCCGGTGAAAGGCATCGCGCCGCAGGCTCTCGGTTTCGCGCAAAGCGGTCTGGTGCTGCGGATGCAGCCCGGAAAGACCTTGAAGGCCAGGGGCGCGCTGCAAGGCGTGCTGGTGCTGACCTCTACCGACGGTTCGGTGCAGGCGCTGCAGGTCGATGCCCGGCCGGGCGCGGTGCCCGATGCGGGCTTCGGCGGCGGCGGCGACGATATCGGCCTGCTGTTTGCGCTGCTCTTCGCGTTTGTCGGCGGGCTGATCCTCAATCTGATGCCCTGCGTGCTTCCGATCCTGGCGATGAAGGCGCTGGCGCTGGCCTCCCATGCTGGCAGCGACGGATACCATGCAAGACGCGAGGGCCTGGCCTATGGCCTCGGCGCGGTGCTGAGCTTCGTGGCGCTGGGCGCGGCGGTGATCGCCTTGCGCGCGGGCGGCGCCGCGATCGGCTGGGGATTCCAGTTGCAGGAGCCCATCGCGGTCGCCGCATTCGCGATCCTGATCTTCGCGGTCGGCCTCAATCTCTCCGGCGTCTTCGAATTGCCCGGCTTCAGCGGCGGCGATTCGCTGACGCGCAGATCCGGCGCGACGGGCGCGTTCTTTACAGGCGTGCTGGCGGTGGCCGTGGCCGCACCCTGCACCGCGCCGTTCATGGCGGCGGCGCTCGGCTATGCGCTGACTCAGCCGGCCCTGACGGCGCTGGCGGTGTTCCTCGCGCTCGGCATCGGCTTCGCCGCGCCCTTCGTGGCGGTGGGATTTTCGCCGCGCCTGCTCGCGATGCTACCCGCGCCCGGTATGTGGATGCTGCGCCTGAAGCAGGCCTTCGCTTTTCCGATGTACGGCGCCAGCGTCTGGCTGGTCTGGGTGCTGGCCAATGAGAGCGGCGCCAACGGGGTCGCCGCCGTGCTGGGCGCGATGGTGGCCTTCGGACTGGCGGTCTGGATCTGGACCATCAGCCGCAGCGCCGGTCCGCGCGGACGCGGCATCGGCGCCTTGGCCACGCTGCTGGCGTTCATCGGGGCGCTGGCCCTGCTCGCAACTCTCTTGGTGCCCATCTCTGCAAGAACACAGGCGAAGGACGTCATCGGTGCGATCTCGCAGCCCTACACGCCGGCGCGGTTGGCGGCGTTGCGCGCCGCAAAGCGCCCGGTCTTCGTCGACGCGACGGCGGCCTGGTGCATCACCTGTCTGGTGAACGAGCAGGCGGTGCTGTCGCAGGCGCCGATCCGTGCGGCGTTCGCCGCCCGACACATCGCCTATCTTGTCGCCGACTGGACCAGTCGCGATCCGGCGATCACCGCGCTGCTTGAAGCGCATGGCAGGCCCGGCGTGCCGCTCTATCTCTATTACGCGCCAGGCGCGGCGGACGCCGTGATCCTGCCGCAGATTCTGACGGAAAGCGAAGTGACCAAAACGATCGGCGCCGATTAGGCCGCGTGGCTGCCGCCGATATAGGTATGCGTGCCGCGATGGTGGACGCGGTCGCCGGCCAGAACATCGCCGGGACTGTAGTTAGGCCCGCTCGCCAGCTTGGTGTAGAGCGCGGCGAAATCCTTGTAGGTTTCCTGGAACAGGTCCTCGAACGAGCCGATGACGAAATAGCTCTCCTGGAAATCGTCGATGCGGTAATTCGTGCGCATCACGCGCTCGAGATCGAAGCGGATGCGATTGGGCGAGGGGCTTTCCACCGCATAGATCGATTCCGTCCGGCTCGACACGATGCCCGAGCCGTAGATGCGCAGGCCTTCCGGCTTCTCGATCAGCCCGAATTCAACCGTGTACCAATAAAGCCGCGCCAGGTTCTTCAGCGCGCCGAATTCGCTGAGCGCGCGCTGGCCGCCCTTGCCGTAGGCCTGCATGTAATCGGCGAACACCGGATGCGCCAGCATCGGCACATGCCCGAAGACATCGTGGAAGACGTCGGGCTCCTCGATATAATCGATCTGCTGCGGCGTACGGATGAACTGGCCGGCCGGGAAACGGCGATGCGCCAGATGGTCGAAGAAGATGTCGTCCGGCACCAGCGACGGCACTGCGACCACGCGCCAGCCCGTGAGCTTCTCCAAACCGTCGGACAGCCGCTCGAATTCGGGAATGCGATCCGACACCAGATCGAGCTTGGCGAGGCCGTCGAGGAATTCCTGCGCCGCGCGGCCGGGCAGCACCTTTGCCTGGCGCTCGTAGAGCGTGCGCCACATGCCGTGCTCATCCGCACCATAGCGTTCCCAGTGCTGGTCGATGGTGAAATCGGCCGCGATCTCGGGATGCTTCAGTCTCAACTGATCAAGGGCAGGCATGACTTGATTAGACTGCCGGTGGGTCCGGTCTGTAAAGCACCGCCTGATCGTGAGTGGAATCTTGCGGGCGGCATGCGCGCCGCGCAGCTTCCCTTTCCGGGAAGGCGCGAAAAGGCAAGGCAATTACGGCCCTTCCGGGGTACGATCGGTTTTCGGTTTGGAGCAGTGCAGCACCATGAACGTCTTCGACTCACCCGATTTCGATCACCATGAAGAGGTCGCCTTCTTCGACGACAAGGCGACGGGACTGAAGGCGATCATTGCGGTTCATTCCACCGCGCTGGGCCCGGCCTGCGGCGGCACGCGCATGCACGTCTATGCGAGCACTGACGACGCGCTGACCGACGTGCTGCGCCTAGCGCGCGGCATGAGCTACAAGAACGCCATCGCCGACCTGCCGCTGGGCGGCGGCAAGGCGGTCATCCTCGGCGATCCGGCGAAGGACAAGAGCGAGGCGCGCTTCCTGGCCTATGCCGACGCGGTCAACAGGCTGGGCGGACGCTATATCACGGCGATGGATGTCGGCGTCGTCCCGAAGGACATGCCGCTGATCGCGCGCGGCACCAAATTCGTCGCCGGTTTCGACCAGCCCGGCAAGAAGGGCGGCGATTCCGGACCGACGACGGCGCTCGGCGTCTTCGTGGGATTGAAGGCTGCGGTGAAGCATCGTCTCGGCGCCGACACGACCAAGGGGCTGACCGTGGCCATCCAGGGGCTCGGCAAGGTCGGGATGGGCATTGCCCAGCGCCTGCATGCCGAGGGCGCCAGGCTGATCGTGGCCGATGTGAATGCCGACGTCATGCGGCGCGCCGTCGACGCCTTTGACGCCCGCGAGGCCTCGCCCGACGGCATCGTCGCCGCCGAATGCGACGTGCTTTCGCCCAACGCGCTGGGCGCGATCCTGAACGACGAGACGGTGCCGCAGCTGCGCGCCAAGGTCGTGGCCGGCGCCGCCAACAACCAGCTCGCCCGCGACGCGCACGGCACGATGCTGGCGGAGCGCGGCATCCTCTATGCGCCGGACTATGTGATCAATGGCGGCGGCATCATCCGCGTGGCCGGCCAGATCTGCGACTGGGACGACGACGAGATCGACCGCCGCACGCTGGCCATCGCCGATACGCTGTCGAGCATCTTCCGGCGCGCCGAGGCGGAGCGGCTGGCCACCAGCGAGGTCGCGGACCGGATGGCGCGCGAACGCATCGCCGCCGCGCGGGCGCCCGCCAAGGCGGCCGAATAGGCGCTCAGTGGACCAGATGGGTGAAGAAGTGCGGCCACAGCCCCACAAGACCGATGAATATCAGATAGATGGCGATCAGATAATTTAAGAGCTTCGGCAGGATCAGGATCAGGATCCCGAAGATCAGGGCCACAAGCGGCTCGATCACCACGATATCGACGGCTGTCATCTTATTCTCCAAATGGCACGGGCGTCCGCGTGGATAACGCACGACGCGGCCGTTTGTCACCTCGGCGGCGCATTGACCGCGCCAAAGCAGGGCCAGTTTTTCTACTTCCAGTTGCCAAGACGATCCTGTAAGGTTGCTTCCGCTGATGGTTCAACCGTGGGGGTAAGCTATGACGGCACAGCATGGTGGTATCGTTCGGGGCCTCGCGGCCGCAGGAAAAGATCCCAATTTGCAGGGCGCGAAATTCGGCCGCCTGTTTCCGTCGCTGCCGGCGGCGACCTATGGCGAGACCGCGAAGGAGGAAGAAGACAATCTGGCCGCGCTCGCGAAGGCGATGGTGTCCGAATTCGATCCGCCCAAGGACGGCCCGGACGAGGAAGAAAGCGGTATTCCGGCTCTTTACACCTATTTCGGGCAGTTTATCGACCACGATCTGACGTTCGACCCGGATTCGAGTTTCCAGAAGCAGAAGGATCCGGCGGCGACGGTCGATTTCCGCACGCCCGCCTTCGACCTCGACAATGTCTACGGGCGCGGGCCGGGCGACCAGCCCTATATGTATGCCGATGACGGAAAGAGCTTCCTGCTTGGCGATCCGCTGACGATGGGCAGCAAGAACGCGCGGGATCTGCAGAGGAATGCGGCCGGACGCGCCCTGATCGGCGATCCGCGCAACGACGAGAACACGATCGTGTCCCAGCTTCAGGGATTGATGCTGCGCTTCCACAACGCGATGGTGCAGGCTCATCCCGACAAGCAATTCGTCCATGTCCAGGAACTGGTGCGTCACCACTATCAATACGTCGTCGTCAACGATTTCCTGCCCCGGTTGGTCAACGCCTCCGTCCTCGATCAGCTCAAGACCGATGGCTCCTATGACAAAACGAAGCTGAAATTCTTCACCAAATTCGCACCACCCTATGACACCCCTTTCATGCCGGTGGAGTTCTCCGTCGCCGCCTATCGGCTCGGCCATTCAATGGTGCGTCCGGGTTATCGGTTGAACGACACCGTGCTGCTGCCGATCTTTCCACTGCCGGTGGATGTGGAGCCTGGTTTCCCCGAAGGGCTGACGGGTTTTCGCCGCATGATCTCGGACTGGGCTATCGATTGGGCACGCTTCATCGACATCGAGAAGCGAAGCTATGGCGTCCTGAAACTCGACAGGGCAAAGAAGCTCAAATTGGAGGAGGAGGTCCAGAATTTCCGGCGCCTGCAATTCGCCTATCGGATCGACACGGCACTGGTCGATCCGCTGGGAAGCCTGCCCCTCTCCGTGGCGGGAAATCCGCCGCCGTCGCTGGCGTTGCGCAATCTGATGCGCGGGCGCGAGTTCAACCTTCCTTCGGGCCAGGCCGTGGCGAAAGCCATGGGCGTCACGCCGCTGAAAAACGAGGATATCCTCATCGGGCAGGGCGTCGACGGCGCGAAAGGATTGAAGAATATCGTGGAAGTCGCCGGCGAGGCTTTCCGCGACAATTGTCCACTTTGGACCTATGTCCTGGCCGAGGCGATGCACAACCACGCGAGCCCCGACCCGGCCATTCCCGTGCTCGAGACGATGACGGTTTCAACGCCGCAGCTCGGACCGGTCGGCGGCCGGATCGTCGCCGAGGTTTTCCTCGGTCTGATGTTTGCCGATCCCGGCGCGTATTTCAGCAAGAATCCGGGGTGGACGCCGGGTGAGGGCAAGCACTACCGGCTGAAGGATCTGGTGGCGACCGCGCTGGCCCATTGACGGAAAGCAATAACGACGACGGCAGGCCGGCCTTACGGATGGGCCGGCGCCGTCGGCGCGGGATCGATGAGGGGCTTTCCCGTATCCACCACCCAGGTGACGATGAGTTCCGCATCGCCGGCGCCGTCATTGGTGACCTGATGCGGCCGCTCCTGCGGGATCAGAAAGGAGGCGCCCGCGCTGTAATGCTGCGTCGTGCCGTCGATGGCCAGGACGACCGTGCCGCTCGCGACATAGGCCAGTTCCAGGCCGTGGTGGACATGGACACTGCTCTGGGCGCCGGGCGCCAAAGTGACCTTGACCAGCACCGCCTGCTTACCCGGATCGCCGGGCAATACCGACTGCTGCAGGATCGCGCGCTGCGGCTGCGGCGGATCGTCGGCGCAGGCAGGCCCGCTCAGCAGGGGCAGGGCCAGAATCAGGCCGGAAAACAGGGTTCGAAACGTCATCGTTGCCCCCTCCCAGCCAAGGCTGGTGCCGCAGGTGAGAATTGAACTCACGACCTACCCCTTACCAAGGGGTTGCGCTACCACTACGCTACTGCGGCGACCTTAACGTGGCAATCGGGCCGGACGGCTCCGGGGCGGAGGCTATAGCCCAGCCGAACGCCGAGGGCAAAGGGCATGACGGCGAAAATTTCCGA
>JAATGL010000085.1 GCA_015654705.1 Alphaproteobacteria bacterium
CGCTGTCGCGCACCTGCGGCAGCATTTCGGCCGGCACGCCGAACAGCGCCAGCATCTCCGCATCCCAGCCCAGGGTTTTCAAATTGAGCAGCATGGTGCGCGAGGCGTTGGTCACGTCGGTGGCATGCACGCGCCCATTGGTCAGCCGGTAGACCAGCCAGGAATCGACGGTGCCGAAACAAAGCTCGCCGCGTTCGGCGCGCGTCCGCGCACCGGGCACGTTATCGAGAATCCATGCGAGCTTGGTCGCGGAGAAATAGGGATCGAGCAGCAGGCCGGTCACCGTGGCGACGCGCGGCTCGAAGCCTTTCGCCTGCAATTCGCGGCAGCGTTCCCCCGTGCGGCGGTCCTGCCAGACGATGGCGTTGTAGATCGGCACGCCGCTGACGCGGTCCCAGACGATACTGGTCTCACGCTGGTTGGCGATGCCGATGGCGGCGATGTCCCTTATGTCCTTCGCGACCGCGCGGCAACAGGCCAGCGTCGCCTGCCAAATCTCCTCGGCGTCGTGCTCGACCCAGCCATTTGCCGGATAGATCTGCCGCAGATCGACGGCGTGGGCGGCGACCGGCCGCGCGTCGGCATCGAACAGGATGGCGCGGGTGGAGGTCGTGCCCTGGTCGATGGCGAGAAGGAACGGCGTCCGCAAAGCCCGGCTACCGCGAAAGGCGCGGGTCGTCACGGCGCAGGAAGAGCACGTCGCAATAGCGCGGCGGTACCGCGCTCAGCGAATTCATCAGATTGTAGAACGCGAAGCCGCGTTCATGCATCAGGCTGACGAACTCGCCGAAATCTGGCGCGCCTTTCAGGCGCTTGAGGACCGAGACTTCGGCCATCACGAAGCGCACGCGCGCCGCGCTGTCCCGCAAGCCCTTGATGACTTCGCCTTCGAAGCCTTCGACGTCGATCTTGATGCCGATATTGTCGCTGTGCAGTTCCACGCCGATCAGCGCGTCGAGCGTGGTCACGCTGACCTCATAGCGCCGGCGCACCGTGGTGCCGATATTGTCGTTCCATTCCAGCAGAGAGGATTTGGGACCGCTCACATTGAACATCATCGTCCCGGCCTCGGCGCCGAGCGCCGCGTTGATGAACTTGAACCTGGCCGGCGGGTTTTCGAGAAGGCTTTCGGCGCGGCGCTGCGGATCGACCAGCAGGAAATAGGCGTCGGGGAACGCGTCGTAGAGGAACGGCGTTCCGCGATGCACGCCGACATCGATCATTTCGTCGGCCTTGAGGCCGGCCCGCCGCAGCACGTCACTTTGGCTGATCCGCGGCACAAAGCCGGCGGCGTCGCAGAGCGCGGCAAAGCGCTGGCGCAACCGCGCATCGGGAAGCGCGTCCGCCGCCGCGGGCGGCGCAGCGAAGCCGGTTTCGGTGCAGAACTCGGCGATGAGCCGGTACAGTTCCTGCGCGTCGAGAACCTTTGCGTCTTTTATTGCCATCGCCGAACCACGCGCCGCGCCCCATTTACTATAGCGCGCGGCATCGGAAAACAAAGCGATGCCGCGTGTCCGCGTCGCGGCCCGCAACCGCAGATCGATGCGGGCGGATCCGATTAGATTAACACGCTGTTAACGCCATTTTGCTACAGCTTGGACGAACCCCGAAAAGGGGTACGGCGCAGAATGCGATGGGGCACAGTGTGGGTTTGACCGCGCGCGACATGAGCGACATGGGCCGGCTGGCCCAGCTCGCGGCCAATCCGCAGGGCACCACGCGCGAGGAAATCTTCCTGGCCGTCGCCTCGCTCTACCGCATCCAGGGGCATTATCTGAACGAGCGCGAGCGGGCGCTGATGCGCGACATCCTGCGCCTCCTCGCCCGCGACGTCGAAATGGCCATCCGTATCGCGCTGGCCGAGCGGCTGGCCGACGACACCACGGCGCCGCACGACCTGATCCTGCTGCTGGCCGACGACCGCATCGAGGTCGCCCGCCCCCTGATCCTGCGCAGCCCGCTGCTCACCGATGCCGACGTGCTGCGGATGATCGCGCAAAGCGGCATCGAGCACCAGGCCGCCGTCGCCGGGCGCGCCCATATCGGCGAGCCGGTCAGCGACGCGCTGGTGAAGATCGACGCCGAGCCGGTGCTGACCGCGCTGGTGCGCAACGTGACGGCGAAAATCTCGTCCGGCGCCTTCGAGACGCTGGTCGAGAAATCGCGCCGCATCGCCTCCCTGCAGGAACCGCTCGCGAAGCGCGGCGACCTGCCGCCCGCGCTTGCCACGCGGATGTGCGAATGGGTCTCCGACGCGCTCAAGACCTATATCGCCCGGAACTACGAAATCGCGCCGGAAAAACTGAGCGACGCACTCAGCCGCGCCGAGCAGGTCGTCCACAGCGAGCCGCAGCCGCCCGGGCCCCTGCCCACCGAAGGCGCCCAGAAGCTGATCGAAAAGCTGGCGGTTTCGGGCCAGCTCAAGGCCGGATTCCTGCTGCGCGTGCTGCACCAGGGGCAGATCGACCTGTTCGACCTGGCGTTTGCGCGGCTCCTGAACCTGCCGCTCGACGAGATGCGCCGGAAATTCTACGAGACGGGGCCGAAAGCGGTGGCGCTGGCCTGCCGCGCCGTGGGCATCGACCGCTGCGTCTTCGCAACGGTGTTCAACCTGTCGCGCCAGGCGCGCAATCTGCGTCCCACGCTGTCGTCGGCCGACCTCGCCGAGGTGCAGACGATCTTCAACGGCTTCACCAAGGCCGGCGCGCTGACGGAGCTTCAGACGGCCTAAGATAAGGTCGTGAATTCCGCCGCCGCCTGCTAAACTGGTCGGATGATCGATCCCTTCGGCCGCCACATCACCTATCTGCGCGTCTCGGTCACCGATCGCTGCGATTTCCGCTGCGTCTATTGCATGCCCGAACATATGGATTTTCTGCCCAGGGCGGAGCTCCTGACCCTGGAGGAGATGGAGCGGCTGTGCGGCGCCTTCATCGCCAGGGGCGTGGAGCGGCTGCGCATCACCGGCGGCGAGCCGCTGGTCCGCCGCGACGCGATGCGGCTGATCGAACGCCTGGGCGCGCGCATCGGCAGCGGCCTGCAGGAGCTGACGCTGACGACCAACGGCAGCCAGCTCGCGCGGTTCGCGCGCGGCCTGGCGGATGCCGGGGTCAGGCGGATCAACGTCTCGCTCGACACGCTCGACCCGGACAAGTTCCGCCGCATCACACGCCGGGGCGAGCTGTCGAAAGTCCTGGCCGGCATCGACGCGGCGCAGGACGCCGGTCTCAAGGTCAAGATCAACATGGTGGCGCTGAAGGACCTGAACCGCACCGAGATTCCGGCGATGCTGGAATGGGCGCACGGCCGGGACATGGACTTGACGCTGATCGAAACCATGCCGCTGGGCGACATCGACGGCGACCGGATGGGGCAATATCTGCCGCTCTCGCTGGTGCGCGCGGACCTGATGCGCACCTACATCCTGGAAGAGAGCGATCACCGCAGCGGCGGCCCGGCGCGCTATGTGCGCGTGGCGGAAACCGGCGGCCGGCTCGGCTTCATCACGCCGCTGACGCACAATTTCTGCGAAAGCTGCAACCGCGTGCGCATCACCTGCACGGGGATGCTCTATATGTGCCTCGGCCAGAACGACGCCGCCGACCTGCGCGCGCCCCTGCGCGCTTCGGCCGACGATATCGGGCTTCACGCGGCCATCGACGAAGCGATCGCGCGCAAGCCCAGGGGACATGATTTCATCATCGATCGCCGGCAGACCAAACCGGCGCTGCGCCGTCCCATGTCATTGACGGGCGGGTGATGGCCAAGGCGCTGCATTTCGTCGCCGCCGAGGCGCCCGATGCCCAGGCGGCGCTGGCCGTCATGCGCGCGCGCTATGAAGACGCCGGCGCGGACGCCTGCGAGATCATCGTGGCGCTGGGCGGCGACGGCTTCATGCTGCAGACGCTGCACAGATTCCTCGGCAGCGGAAAGCCGATCTACGGCATGAATCTGGGCTCGGTCGGCTTCCTGATGAACGAATTCCAGGAGGTGGCGCTCGAGGAGCGGCTCGCCGCCGCGGAATCGGCGAAGATCCACCCCTTAAGGATGCGGGCCACCAATGCGGAAGGCACGAGAGAAGCGCGCGCCTTCAACGAAGTCTCGCTGCTGCGCCAGACGCGCCAGGCCGCGAAGATCCGCATCCTGGTCGACGGCAAGGTGCGCACGCCCGAACTGATCTGCGACGGCGTGCTGGTGTCCACCCCGGCCGGCAGCACGGCCTACAATCTCTCGGCCCACGGGCCGATCCTGCCGATCGACGCCGACCTTCTGGCGCTGACGCCGATCAGCGCCTTCAGGCCGCGGCGCTGGCGCGGCGCGCTGCTCTCGCACCGCGCGCGGGTGCGCTTCGAGATGCTGGAGGCCGGCAAGCGGCCGGTCAGCGCCGTCGCCGACGATCTGGAAGTGCGCGACGTGCTTTCGGTCGACGTGGCGGAGGACCGCAGCATCGCCACCACCATGCTGTTCGACGCCGGCCACAGCCTGGATGAACGCATCCTTGCCGAGCAGTTCATCGATTAATCCTTCGTCAGGACAAAAATACCGGCGCTTCACGCCGCATTAAGCCCCGTTAAATATCCTGCATGTCCGGCGGCGCGCGGATCGCGCCGCGAGCGTGGGCGGCATGAGCGGCTACAGATTCGACCGGCTGAAGATCCTGGTGGTCGACGACAATGCGCATATGCGCAAGCTTGTCGTCACCATCCTGCAGGCCTTCGGCGCCATCCAGATCTTCGAGGCGCCCGACGGCGAACGCGCCTGGATCCTGCTGCGCGACGCCAATCCCGACGTCGTCATCCTGGACTGGATGATGGAGGGCATGTCGGGGCTGGAGTTCGTCAAGCAGGTGCGCACCTCGCCGCAGACGCCCAATCCCTTCGTGCCGGTGATCATGCTGACCGGCCACACCCATATCGACCATGTGCGCCAGGCGCGCGACGCCGGGGTCAATGAATTCCTCGCCAAGCCGGTGTCGGTGAAGGCGATCCTGACGCGGCTGATCTCGGTGATCGAACATCCCAGGCCCTATGTACGCACCAAATCCTATTTCGGCCCGTGCCGCAGGCGCCGCGGCGCCGACGAATATCGCGGGCCGGAGCGGCGCGCGGTGGCCGACGCAACCGCGCTCGAATAGGCGCGCGAGGAACCGATGAGCAAAGAGCACCCTATCGAATTGTTCATGCCGCCCAACATGCTGAAGGCCAAGGTCGGCGGCACGATCGGCGGCCTCGACATGGCGGCGGTCAAGCGCGCCGAAGCGGCGATGGAGACGCTGAAAGCCGATTTCTCCGATTGGGTCGGCTCCGACGTGGCGCGCCTCAGCGAGTGCCGCGACCGCTTCGCCGCCGAACAGGATGCGGACGCGCGCGACGCCCTCTTCCGTGCCGGCCATGACATCAAGGGTCAGGCGACCACCTTCGAATTTCCGCTGGTCGCGCGCGTCGCCGCGTCCTTGTGCCATCTGCTGGAATCGCTGCCCTCGCCCGAGTCCGTGCCGCTGCTGCTGGTCGATGCCCATGTCACCGCGATCCGCATCATCGTCCGCGACAAGATCAAGGACACCACCAACCGCATGGCGCTGGAACTGGTCGAGGAATTGGAAGCCCGCGTCGTCGAGATGACCGGGCGCCCCGTGGTCTAGGACGCCGATCGGCGCAGGAATCCTAGATCGCGTCGCGCAGCTTCGCCGAGGTCTGCGCGTAGCCGGCATCCTCGCGGATGCGCAGCACCCGTCCATCGGGTCCGGCTTCGATCCAGGGGAGGACGGTCAGCGGCGGTCTGGCGCGGGCGGCGGCGAGCGCCTCGTCCACGGTGCGCGACGCCGCCAGCTTCATCAGGTTGAGCTTGGTCGGAAAGACGACGTTCCAGGATTTGCGCTCCGACACCGCACGCCCGGGCGCAATCCACAGCGAATCCACGGATTCGCGGCCGTCATGGCGTCCCAGTTGGCCGACGGGGGACGGCGCGATGAAGAAATGCGTATCGAAGCGCCTGGGCATGGCCTCGGGCGTGATCCAATGGGCGAACGGCACGAGCTGGTCAAAGGCGAGCCGGAGCCGTTCCTTGCGCAGCATTTCCAGCAGTGCGATCGCGCGCGCTTCGAGTTGCCGGCGATAGGGTTCGAGCGCGGCGAGACGCCCGGCATCCACGAAGGTCCCGGTCTCGGCGTCGCGGGCGACCAGGATTCCCGATTCCTCGAACGCCTCGCGGATCGCTGCAGCGGCCAGTGCGCGCGCCGCATCCGGCCAATCTTCGCCGCCGTCGATGTGGTCGCTCAGCCCCGCATCGCTGTCGCCCTGCTCTACCTTGCCGCCGGGAAACACCAGCGCGCCGGAGACGAAATCGATCTGGTGATGGCGCTTGACCATGAACACTTCGAGCCCCGCCGGCGCATCGCGCACCAGCAGGATCGTCGCGGCCGGAAGCGCCGCCACGGCCGGTTTCTTTTCGCGGTCCTGCATGTCTTCACCCGTTCGCGGCGATTTTAGCGTGCGATCGCAGGCGCGGCCAACCGACGAGACTTACGCGTGCGGCCGCGCGGCCGACGAGAGTAGGTCCATTACGCCCGGCGTCAGCAGGAACGGCGCGACCGGGAGAGAAGCGTCCGCATCGTCCGCCAGCGGCGAGAAACTCGCCAGGCGCGGCGACCACGCCATCACGCTCGACAGCAGCGTCTCGGCATCTCTGCCCATCGCCTCGCCGGACGCCGGGGATTTCGGCGCATGGGAATTGGCGGCGGTACGCGGCAGCGCGGCGCCGTCGAACGCGGGCTGCTTCAGCGCCCAATTGTAGACCTCGCGCACCGTCTTCGCCGTGCCGTCGGCGCGATAGAAGACGTGGCGGTTGGCGTCCGCGGCCTGCGGAAAGGCATCGGCCGCCGCCGCGTCCGGTTTCGCGGAGTTCATCCGGATCAGCTTGCAGGCGGCGCCGGGGCCCAGGAAATGCGCGGCATAGAGTTCGCCGTCGCAGACATTGCGGCCCAGCGTGCTTTCCAGCGTCGCTTTGGTCTGGTTGGCGAATTCGCCTTCCATCAGCGCGGCCACCTTGGGATCGTTGCGCAGGGCAAGAATTGCCTGCCGGTCGGCCGCATTGTCCACATGGTAGCGCCCGTCGCCGCCCTGGCTGATCGCATCGGCATAGGAGCCCAGCCCATATTTGGCGCCGTTCTCCTTGATCAGCCCGAGCCAGGTCTGGCCGACGAACTGGAACAGTCCGCAGGCCGACGATGTGCTTGATTGGGCTTGGGTTTTGAGGCTGCTCTCGCGCATCGCGGTGCCCAGCAGGTAATGGAAATCCGAGCCGGTCGCGCGGCTCGCCTGCTGCAGGGCGGCGATCACTTGGGACCGGTCGGTCGAGGAATTGGCGGCTTCTGCCTGCATGGCTTCGGGTTCTCCCGCATCAACAGTAGCAACCGCCGTGCCAGAATTGGTTAAAGCGCGTTCACCAGTTGCCCGATGAACCGATCCCGCACCTCCGGCGCATAGGGTTCGGTTGTTCCTTGTCCCCACACCGGCCCGGGCCATGCTGCATCGCCGATGTTGCGCGCGACGATGTGGACGTGAAGCTGCGCCACCAGATTGCCCAGCGCGCCGACATTGATCTTCGCCGCGCCGGTCAGATTTTTCAGTCCCTCGCCGGCGCGGGAGATTTCTTCGATCAGCACCGCGCGATCCGCTGCGTCCAGATCGAAGATCTCCGTCGCTCCCGCGCGCCGCGGCACCAGGATCAGCCAGGGATGGCGCGCATCGTCCATCAGCAGAACGCGCGCCAACGGCCAGTCGGCGACGAAAGTCGTGTCCGCCGCCAGCCTTGGATGAAGAGCGAAGTCCGAAGCGGGCATCTGTGGTAATCCGTCGTTGGGCTATCGGGCGGCGAAGCGGCGCGGGTCGAAGGCCGAAGACTCGCTCGGGCGTTGCAGGACGAGATCGCGCAACATCTCCGCCACCGCCGGCGCGAACAGGATACCGTTGCGATACTGGCCGGAGGCGACATGGAGCCCGTCGAGAGCCGTCTGGCCCAGCAGCGGCAGCCCGTCGGGCGAGCCCGGACGCAAGCCGGCCCAGTGCTCCGCGATGCTCCATTGGCGCAGTCCGGGCATGACGCTGACGGCGCGCGCACTGAGCCAGTCGGCGGCGGCCTCGGTCAGGCTGGTGTCGAAGCCGACATCTTCCAGCGTGGCGCCGATCAGCAGCCTTCCGCCGCGCGGCACCAAATAGATGCCGCTGCCCCAGACCACCTGCGCGGGCAATGCCGCGCCCTGCGGCGGCGCGAGCGCCAGCATCTCGCCCTTTATCGGCCGGACCGGCGGAACGCCACCGAGCGGCAAGCCGTCGATCAGCCCGCTCCAGGCGCCGGCGGCGAGCACGAAGGCGTCCGCTTCGTACAGGCCGAAGGACGTGCGCACGGCGGCCGCGCGGCCGGCCTGCGTCTCGAGCCGCACCGCGGCCTCGTTGGCGACGAGCGTCCCGCCGGCGCGGACGAAGGCGGTCGCCAGCGCCCGGCCCAGGGCGCGGTTGTCGACCTGCGCCTCCTGCGCGGCCCACAGCGCGCCCTCGATATCGCCCGTCAGCATCGGTTCCAACGCACGTGCTTGCGCAGGCGTCAGCACAGCCAGATCGGCATCGGCCGCCGCGCGCCCGGCATAATTGGTTGCTTCGCCGGCATCCATCGCGATCATCAGCGAGCCGCTCCTGCGATAGCCGATCGCGATGCCGGACGCCTCCTCGATCTCGCGGGCGAAGTCCGGCCACAGCCTGGACGCGCGATGCGCCAGTTCCGCTTCCGGCGTCTGCGCCTCGCCCAGCTCCGCAGTCGCAGCGATCATGCCGGCGGCCGCCCAGGTCGCACCCTGCCCGGGCTGCGCGCGCTCGAGGATAGTGACCTCCACGCCGGCCTGACGCAGCCGCCAGCCGATCGCCAGTCCTGCCACCCCGGCGCCGATGATGACGACCTTCACGGCGCGCTCCGCATGGCGACGCGCGCGCCGGCAACCACGAAGCAGGCGACGCCCAGCAGATAGGCGATGATGCTGAACCCTTGCGGAAACAGGCAGGCGAAGGCGAACGCGACGACGCAGACGCTCCGCGCGCGCCATTCGAGAGCGCCGGGCGACGTCGCGCACACCGCGACAAAGCCGAAGAGAAGGAAGGTCGCGGCGACCGCGCGGCCCGGATCGGCGAGCGCGAAGGCGAACGGCACACCCGCGAGGGCAATGACATCCGGCGCCATGGAAGAACCGCGGGACCACATGCCGAGCGCCTGTGCGATGAGAATGACGATAAGGCCCAGCCCGTAATGCCGTGTGGCGATGGCGGGAATCGCGGCCAGGCCGACGACAAATGCCATGGCGCGGCTGTCAATCCCCAGCCTGGCGATCGTTTCCGACGCACGGTTCAGCGGCGCCGCGATCCGCTCGCGAGAAAAAATGTACGACATGACCGACCGCTTAGGCGGGCGGGACCCCGGCGTCAATTGCTGGCCGGAACCCGGCGCTCAGGGCGCGAAAATTCCGGCCGTCGAACCGCGGACCTTGGGCTGGGTCTCGCGCAAGGCGCCGTTCAAGGCCTGGATCTCGCGCAGCAGGAAATAGAGCAGGACCGACTCCATGGAACTCGATTTGGTGTTGGTGACGCCGCCGATCGTCGCCTCGACCGAACCCTCCGGCGTCAGCGACAGCGTGACGCCGTGAATCTGGATCGTGTCGCCCTTCATGCCGTCCTCCAAAGCCCGATCGCGATTCCTGTGGACGAACCGGTTGCATCGATGGGACGCCTTCCGTCCGAATTTTGTCAAGATTTTTCCGGTGGATACGCGTTACAAATGGTCGAAACACGCGGCGCTGTCCGGGTCCGAACCAGCGGTCGGGGATCGGCTGCGCCTACGGTGTTCGATGCTATAAGGGCACGCCAGCAGGGAGCATCGTCGGATGGGAAAGACCACGTTCGGGGCGGGATGTATCTTCGCCCATTCGCCCAAGCAGGCGCGCAAGGACGCGGCGCCGTTCCGGCGCGCCGAGGATTATCACCGGCGCTGTTTCGAAAAGAACGGCGGCGCCCGCCACGTCAGCTTCGCGGAGCTCGAACATCAATGAAAAATAGGGGGGCAATCGCGGGGGCGGCGCTCGTCATGGCCATGATGGGGTTCACGGCACAGCAATCCTTCGGCCAGGTCGGCCGCGGCGACCGCTATTCGGGCGCGGTCTGGGCGACCCGCTCCCCGGTGCTGGCCGAGCACGGCATGGCCGCGACCGAGCAGCCGCTGGCCTCGCAGATCGCCATCGACGTGCTGAAGAAGGGCGGCAGCGCGGTCGACGCGGCCATCGCCGCCAACGCCGCCATCGGGCTGATGCAGCCGGTGCTGAACGGCATCGGCGGCGATCTGTTCGCCATCGTCTAC
>JAATGL010000026.1 GCA_015654705.1 Alphaproteobacteria bacterium
CCCGCCCCATGACGCGTGCATTCATCTTTCCAGGGCAGGGCAGCCAGGCGGTCGGCATGGGGCGGGCGCTGGCGCTGGCCTTCGCGCCGGCGCGCGAGCTGTTCCAGGAAATCGACGAGGCGCTGAAGCAGAACCTCTCCCGCCTGATGTGGGAGGGGCCGGAAGAGGCGCTTGTTCTCACCGAGAATGCACAGCCGGCGATCATGGCGGCGAGCCTGGCTGCGATCCGCGTGCTGCAGCGCGAGGCGGGGCTCGATCTGGCGAAACAGGCGCGCCTCGTCGCCGGCCATTCGCTGGGCGAATACACCGCGCTGGCGGCGGCGGATGCCTTCACCGCCGCCGACACCGCGCGGCTGCTGAAAATCCGCGGCCGGGCGATGCAGGACGCCGTGGCGGTCGGCGAAGGCGCGATGAGCGCGCTGCTCGGCGCGGACATCGCCCTGGCGGAAGACGCCGCCAAGGAAGCGAGCGCCGAAGGCGGCATCTGCGTCGTCGCCAACGACAATGCGCCGGGGCAGGTGGTGATCTCCGGCACCAGGGCCGCAGTCGAGCGCGCCGGCGAGATCGCCAAGGCAAAGGGCGCCAGGCGCGCCATGCTGCTGGCGGTCAGCGCGCCGTTCCACTGTCCGCTGATGCAGCCCGCCGCCGATGCGATGGCCGAGGCGCTGGCCGCGGTCACGATCCGCCCGCCCGCCGTGCCGCTGGTCGCCAATGTGACGGCGGCGGAGGTCGGCGAGCCGGATACGATCCGCCGCCTGCTGGTGGAACAGGTGACGGGCCGCGTGCGTTGGCGGGAGAGCGTTCTCGGCTTCCGCGCGCTGGGCGTCGAGACGACGTTCGAAGCCGGCGGCGCCAAGGTCTTGACCGGCATGGTCAAGCGCATCGACAAGGAGCTGCAGACCGTGACGCTCGACACCCCCGCCGACATCGACGCCTTCGCGAGGACCTTGTGATGTTCGACCTGACCGGCAAGACCGCGCTCGTCACCGGCGCCACGGGCGGCATCGGCGGCGCCATCGCCAGGGCGCTGCACGGCCAGGGCGCGAGTGTGGTGCTGTCCGGCACGCGCGCCGAGGCGCTGGAAAGCCTGAAATCCGAGCTGGGCGCGCGCGCCTTCATCGCGGCTTGCAACCTCTCCGAAACGGCGTCGGTCGAGGCGCTGCCCAAGACGGCGGAGGCGGCCGCCGGGACGCCGATCGACATCCTGGTCAACAATGCCGGCATCACCCGCGACAATCTTTTCCTGCGCATGAAGGACGACGAGTGGGACCAGGTGATCGCGGTCAATCTGACCGCCGCCTTCCGCTTAAGCCGCGCGGTGCTGCGCGGCATGATGAAGAAGCGCTGGGGGCGAATCATCTCCATCACCTCGGTGGTCGGCGCCACCGGCAATCCGGGGCAGGGCAATTATGCCGCCGCCAAGGCGGGGCTCGAAGGCATGAGCAAGTCGCTGGCGGCGGAGATCGCCTCGCGCAACGTCACCGTCAATTGCGTGGCGCCGGGCTTCGTCGTGACGCCGATGACCGACGCGCTGAGCGAGGAGCAGAAGACCGCGCTCCTGGCGCGAATCCCCGTCGGCCGCTTCGGCCAGCCCGGCGATATCGGCGCGGCGGTCGTCTATCTGGCCAGCGACGAGGCCGGCTACGTGACCGGCCAAACGCTGCACGCCAATGGCGGCATGGCGATGATTTGACCGGAGAATTCAAGATGTTAATCCCCTTGTGGCGGGCGCAAAAGCTTTGTGTTACCAAGCAGGATGTTCCATCCCCGCAGGCGGTCCGCCGCATGCGGGCCTTGCCGCGGGCCGCAAAAAAAGATCAAAGCCAGCGGATGCACAGCAACGAGAGGTTTCTGAACCCATGAGCGATACTGCCGAGCGCGTGAAGAAGATCGTCGTCGACCATCTCAACGTCGATGCCGACAAGGTCGTCGACACCGCCTCCTTCATTGAAGACCTTGGCGCCGACAGCCTCGATACGGTCGAGCTGGTGATGGCGTTCGAAGAGGAATTCGGCATCGAGATTCCCGACGACGCAGCGGAGTCCATCGTCACCGTCGGCGATGCCGTGAAATTCATCGAGAAAGCGCAGGGCGGCGCAAGCTGAGTCATCCGCGCCGGCACGAATGCGCAGGGTTGTCATAACTGGTCTTGGTCTCGTCACGCCGCTCGCCTGCGGTGTGGAGGAGACGTGGTCTCGCCTCATCGCGGGTGAGAGCGGCGCGCGTCCGATAACCAAATTCAAGACCGACGATCTGGCCACCAAAATCGCCTGTGATGTGCCGCGTGGCGATGGC
>JAATGL010000013.1 GCA_015654705.1 Alphaproteobacteria bacterium
GCGGGCGGCTCGCCGGCCGAAAGGCCGACCTCGCGCTGTGCCATGGCGAAACGGGGGACGCTGTCCATCAGGAGCAGCACATGCAAGCCCTGGTCCCGAAGCTGCTCGGCCACGCTCATCGCGACATAGGCGGCCTGGCGGCGCACCAGCGGCGGCTCGTCGGACGACGCCGCGACCACGACGCTGCGCTTGAGGCCCGCCTCGCCCAGATCGTCCTCGATGAATTCCTTCACCTCGCGGCCGCGCTCGCCGATCAGGCCGATGACGATCGCGTCCGCCCTGGTGTTGCGCGCCAGCATCGCCAGCAGCGTCGACTTGCCGACGCCGGAGCCGGAGAAGATGCCCATGCGCTGGCCCTTGCAGCAGGTCGCGAACGCATTGAGCGCGCGCACCCCCAGATCGAGCTTGCCGCCGACGCGGCCGCGGCCATGCGCCGACGGCGCCTGCGCCTTCAGCGAATAGGCAACGGCGCCCTGCGGCAGCGGCCCCTTGCCGTCCTGCGGCTGGGCGAAGGCGTCGAGCACGCGGCCGAGCCAGGCGGTGCTGGGGAAGATCACCGCCGGCCTGTCCTCGAAATCGGCGCGCGCCGAGAGGCTCATCCCGTCCAGATTTCCGAGCGGCATGACGAGCGCCCGCCCGTCGCGGAAGCCCACCACCTCGCAGGAAATCTGCTTGCCGGAACCGCCGGTTAGCTTTACCTGTCCGCCCAGGCTGATCGCCCCGGCGGCGCCCGTCACCTCGACGAGCAGGCCCTCGATCCGCGCCACGCGCCCGAAGCGGCGCAGCGTCGGGACGGCATCGATCTCCTTGAGCAGCGCGCGCATACGCCTCCTGTCGGGGCTCTGGAAACTGCCCCTTGAACCGGGCATCTTGCCGCGAAGACTTTAAGTCGCGGTAAACTTAACAAACCGAATCAAGGGGATGATCCGATCGCGTTAACCCGGAATTTTTGAATTCCGAATGCGGTGCGTCAATGCAATCCAATGTTAACCATTTAACTTTACGGTCATCAGGTCGGTTAACCGCGGGGGACCGAAAGCCTGCCCGCAAAAGAGGTGTCGTGACATGCGCGTGCTCTTGATCGAAGACGACAGCGCCATGGCGCGCAGCATCGAGTTGATGCTGCGCAGCGAGGGCTTCAACGTCTACACCACGGATTTGGGCGAGGAGGGTGTCGATCTCGGCAAGCTCTACGATTACGACATCATCGTCCTCGACCTGCAGCTTCCCGACATGAGCGGCTTCGAAGTGCTGAAGAGCCTGCGCGTCGCCAAGGTGCAGACGCCGGTGCTGATCCTTTCGGGCACCGCCATCGTCGAAGCCAAGGTCAAGGCGCTGGGCTTCGGCGCCGACGACTACATGACCAAGCCGTTCCACAAGGACGAGCTGGTCGCCCGCATCCAGGCGGTCGTGCGCCGCTCCAAGGGCCATTCGCAATCCGTCATCTCGACCGGCAAGCTGACCGTCAATCTCGACGCCAAGACCGTCGAGGTGGACGGCTCGCGCGTGCACCTGACCGGCAAGGAATACCAGATGCTGGAGCTTCTTTCGCTCAGGAAGGGCACCACGCTGACCAAGGAAATGTTCCTCAACCATCTCTATGGCGGCATGGACGAGCCGGAGCTGAAGATCATCGACGTCTTCATCTGCAAGCTGCGCAAGAAGCTCGCCGCCGCCACCAACGGCGACAACTACATCGAAACCGTCTGGGGCCGCGGCTATGTGCTGCGCGATCCGGTCGAAGTCGCCGCGGCGTAAATTCCGCCTCCCGTGGAAACGAGGGCGCCGCGCGGGTGCCCTTTTCGTTTGCGACCCCTGCCAATTGACAAAATCTCCCCCGCGCCGCGTCATGGCGGCAGGCGCCGCGGCGAGACGGCGCGGGGAGGGATGCGATGTCGTCCGAGGCTGCTGGTGCGGCGCAAAGTTCTTCGCCGCCGCGTTTTTCCCGTCCCTATCGCTTCTGGCTGCTGGCGGTGCTGTTCGTGTCGAGCGCGCTGAACCTGGCGGACCGGCAGGGGATGGCGGCCATCGCGCCGGCGGTCAAGCGCGACCTGCTGCTCAGCGACACGCAATTGGGGCTGATCCTGGGGCTGGGCTTCGCGATCTTCTTTTCGCTGCTGGCGCTGCCCATCGCGCGGCTGGCTGAGCATCACAGCCGGGTGCGGATCGTCGCGGCTTCCGCCGCGGTCTTCGGCGTGGCGCTGGGGCTCTGCGCGCTGGCGGGGAATTTCTGGCAGTTCCTGGCGCTGCGCATCGGCGTCGGCGCGGGCGAATCCGGCGTGGGGCCGCCGGTGGCGTCGCTGATCGGCGATCATTATCCGATGCAGAAGCGCGCCTCCGCCGCCACGGTGGTCTGGCTGGGCGCACCGGTCGGCGCGGTTTCGGGCGCGGTGCTGGGCGGCTGGTTCGCGCAATATGCGGGCTGGCGGCTGTGGTTCGTGGCGCTCGGCGCGCCGGCGCTGGCCGTCGCCCTTCTGGCGATCCTCACCCTGCGCGATCCGCCGCGCGGCATGTCCGATCCCGTCGCCACGCCCGGCGCGCCGCCTTCGATGCTGGAAGTCCTGAAATTCCTCTGGGCCAAGAAATCGGTGCGCCAGATCCTGCTGGGCGCCGGCCTCGCCGCGATTGCGATGAACGCGCTGGGCCAGTTCTTCGCGCGCTTCTTCATCGCCAATTATCACATGGGCTTCGCCGAGGCCGGACGCATCCTGGGCCTGATGGCCGGCGCCGCGATGGCCTCCGGCCTGGCTTTGGGCGGCTTCGGCATGGACCGGGCGGCCAGGTTCGACCGCCGCTGGTATGTCTGGGGACCGGCAATCGGCCTGGGGCTGGCGGCGCCGCTTTTCCTGCTCGGCATGGCGCAGAGCAGCGTGTTCGCGACCGTGGCCGTGCTGATGGCCGGGCATGTCGCGCTCTTCGTGTTCTGGACGCCGACCCTGGCC
>JAATGL010000243.1 GCA_015654705.1 Alphaproteobacteria bacterium
CGAAAGGGGACTTTTCCGCGCGCCTGGCCGGCCGCGCCGCCGAGATCGGCCGGACGGCGTGGAATGCCTGCGCCAATCCGCAGGGCCTGGCCGACCCGCATCCCTTCACGCGCTACGAATTCTTCGCGGCGGCGGAAGAATCCGGCTCGGCCGCGGCGCGCGCCGGCTGGCGGCCGCTGCATCTGGTGGTCGAGCGCGACGGCCGGATCGAAGGCCTCCTGCCGCTCTATCTGAAGACCCACAGCCAGGGCGAATATGTCTTCGACCATGCTTGGGCCGATGCGCTGGAGCGCGCCGGCGGCGATTATTATCCCAAGCTGCAGGCCAGCGTGCCCTTCACCCCGGCGACCGGGCGGCGCTTCCTCATTGCCGACACGGCGCACGAAGCCGAGATCCGCGCCGCGCTGCTGGCCGCCGGCTGTTCCGCCGTCAAGGAACTTCACGCCTCGTCCCTGCACGTCACGTTCCTGACGCAGGAGGAATGGCGCGCGGCGGGCGAGGCCGGATATCTGCTGCGCACCGACCAGCAATTCCACTGGGAGAACCGCGGCTACGCGAATTTCGACCAATTCCTCGGCGAACTCTCCTCCTCCAAGCGCAAGAACCTGCGCAAGGAGCGCGCCGCGGTGCGCGAGGCCGGCGTCGAATTCGACTGGCTGAGCGGCCGCGACATCAGCGAAGCGCATTGGGACACCTTCTTCGATTTCTACATGGACACGGGCGGGCGCAAATGGGGGCGGCCCTATCTGACGCGCGATTTCTTCAGCCGCATCGGGCGCAGCATGGCCGACCAGGTCCTGCTGGTGATGGCCAGGCGCGACGGACGCCACATCGCCGGCGCGCTCAATTTCTTCGGCGACGGCGTGCTGTTCGGGCGCAACTGGGGCTGCAGCGAGTTCGTGCCGTTCCTGCATTTCGAGACCTGCTATTACCAGGCCATCGAATTCGCTATCGCGCGCGGCCTGCGCAAGGTGGAGGCCGGCGCCCAGGGCGAACACAAATTGCTGCGCGGCTACCTGCCGACGCCGACCTACAGCGCCCATTACATCGCCCATCCGGGGCTGCGCCGCGCAGTCGACGACTATCTCAAGCGCGAGCGCGAGGCGGTCGCCGAACATATCGAGCAGCTTGCCGAGCACGGCCCGTTCCGCAAAGCTGTTCCCGAGGACGAGAGAGAACGCTGAATGGCCTATGATCCCAACAACATCTTCGCGCGGATCCTGCGCGGCGAATTGCAGAAGGTCGCGGTGTATGAGGACGACCTCACGCTGGCGCTGATGGACATCATGCCGTCGACGCCCGGCCACACGCTGGTCATCACCAAGGAGCCGGCGGAGGGCATTCTCGACCTGTCGCCCGACGGAGCCGGCGCGCTGATCCGCACGACGCAGACGGTGGCGAGGGCCGTCAAGACGGCGCTCGCGGCGCCCGGCATCATGCTGGTCCAGTTGAACGGCGAAGCCGCCGGCCAGAGCATCCCGCATGTTCATTTCCACATCCTGCCGCGCGCCGGCGGCCTCGACCTGAAGCTGCACGGCCGCGCCATAGCGGATGCCGCGACGCTGGAACCGATCGCCGCGAAAATCCGCGCGGCGCTCTAGCGGCGTCGATCCGGCTGCAACTGTGGTGATATGGAGGAAATGGCGTTTCAACCGTGACGGTTCAAGGGCCCCCCGACGAAAATTTTTCCGCCGTGGAATATTAGTGCAAGTTGTTGTTTCGATTTACGGATTTGTTCGGCGAACGCGAGCAGCCAAGGCTGGCGGAGGTCGCGAAAATTATTTTTCGCCGCCCAAAGGACGACAAGCCTTGGCCTGTCGCGGCGCACGCCATATGTGATCGGCGATGATCTACCTGCTCGCCTTCTTCTGTTCGCCGCTGGCGCTGCTCCTGACGGGCAAGCCGTTCCAGGCGATCGCCAATTTCGTCCTCTACGTCCTTTCCATCGTCTGCTGGATCACGATCATCCTGTTCCATGCCGGCTTCGTGCTGTGGGCCATCGCCGTGCTTCACGCGGTCCTGTCGATCAACAACGCCCGCGAGGAACGCCGCGCGCGGCGCATCATCGAGGCCGCCAGGGGCCGATAGGCCGCGTTGCCCGCCGCGCCGGAACGTGCCAGCCTTGCGAAACGGCGCTCCGCAGCGGAGTGCAATGCAACAACGGGAGCGGCAGATGAATTTCAAGACCCTTCGACTCGGCCTCACCATCGCGGCCGGCCTTTTTCTCGCCCAGACGATCCAGGCCAGCGCCAGCGCCAGCGAAGCGCGCACGGCGCCCAGCGCGGCGTCCTACTGCGTCAAGAAAGGCGGCGTGGTGCAGGAGCGCATTCCCGAATACGGCACCAATGGCGGCACGCCGCTGATCTTGGCGGGCAAGCAGAATTTCTGCCAGTTCACCTCCACGAAGGACGGCAGCCAGATCAACGTGCTGGTCAGCACGCTGGCGACGCCGCAGCCTTCGCTGGCCGCGCTTGCCTATTACGCTGAGGTTCCGCTGGGCAGCGGCTGCACCGGCAATCCGGCCTCGTGCTATTGCTCGCAGCTCGGCGGCAGCGACCTGTTCGGCGGCGTCAACGCGGCGGGCGGCGGCTGGGTGCTCAGCACCGACAGCACGGACGTGCTGGAAGCCTGCATCTTCCCCGACATGTCGTCGATCGATTCATGGGGCTTGGCCTATCACTCGAACAACATCATCCGCGGCGTCAACCTGGCGCATGTTCTGCGCTACAAGAATCCCAACAACGCGGCGCGCGCCTTTCCGGGCGTGAAGCGGCAGACCCTTTAAGCCTCGCGATGCGGCGGAGCGCGCGATTGCCGCGCTCCGCCGTCATCCTTGGGATTTCCGTCCGCGGAAGACGGTCTATTCCGGCAGGCCTTCGAAGACCTTCAGTCCCGGCGGAATGACGGCCCAGTCGGGACGCCCGCGCGTGTAGATCGCGACGGTCGGCCGGAAGCGGGACGGATCGTCAAGCGAGCCGGCATAGAGCGTGTGGCTGTCCGACGTGCCCAGCACGCCGCCGAACACCAGGCTGCCGCAGACCGCGCAGGAATTGCGCACCGCCTCGCGTCCGTCGTCGAGTTTCAGCCTGTGGGTCAGGACCGCTCCCGTGATGGTGAGCGCGTCGGCGGGAAAGCCCATGAACGCGATGAACCCCGAGCCGGACGCCTTGCGGCAGTCGCCGCAATAGCAATGCCCGCTCATCCCCGGCTCGCCTCGCGCCTCATAGCGCAAGGCGCCGCAAAGACATCCGCCGGTAAAGACTTCGCCCATCGTCATCCCGCGCAACAACAGCGGCGCTAAACGCTCTCCTCCGCCTTGGGCTTCTTGCCGGGCGGGGCTTTGGGTTTGGCGTCGGCGTTGGAGATGAATTCGAAGGCCAGCGCGTCCTTCTCGCGGTCCAGCAGCACGCGCACGGTCCCGCCCTCCTTCAGTTTCCCGAACAGGATCTCGTCGGCCAGCGGCTTCTTGATGTGGTCCTGGATCACCCGCGCCAGCGGCCGCGCGCCGAAGGCGTCGTCATAGCCCTTCTCGCCCAGCCAGCGGGTGGCCTCGGCGGTGAGGTCGAAAGTCACGTCGCGGTCGCTGAGCTGGGCTTCCAGCTCCAGCACGAATTTCTCGACCACCTTGTCGATGGTGCCGCGGCCGAGCGGCGCGAAGGTGATCGTGGCGTCGAGACGGTTGCGGAATTCGGGCGTGAACAGCTTCTTGATCGCTTCCTCGTCCTCGCCCTCGCGCTTGCCGCGGCCGAAGCCGATGGCGTCCTTGGCGGCGTCGGAGGCGCCGGCATTGGTCGTC
>JAATGL010000289.1 GCA_015654705.1 Alphaproteobacteria bacterium
GCCAGTTCCTGCTCTTCATCGCGGAGGTGCGCGGCTTCAAGGGTCTGGCCGCCAAGGCCCGGGTGCAGGCGGCCGTCGGCAAGACGGAGCTCGAAGGCGTGCTGGACCAGCCCATCGAGACCCTGTCGAAAGGCTTCAAGCGCCGCGTCGGCCTGGCGCAGGCGATCCTGCACGATCCGCCGGTGCTGATCATGGACGAGCCGACCGACGGCCTCGATCCCAACCAGAAACATTCTGTGCGTACGCTGCTGCGTGCCATGGCGCCGCAGAAGGCGATCATCGTCTCCACCCATCTGCTGGAGGAGGTGGAGGCGATCTGCACCCGCGCGGTGATCATCGATCGCGGCGGCATCGTCGCGGACGGCAGGCCGGCCGAATTGCTGGCGCGCTCGCGCTATCACAATGCGGTGACGCTGGCCGTGCCGGCGGAGCAGGCCGCCGTCGCGTCGGCGAAGCTCAAGATGCTGGCCAGCGTCGCCAGCCTGGAACAAACGGGCCGCGACGACGGCATCGTCCAGCTCACCGCCTTTCCCAAGAGCGGCGCGCTGCTGATCGAAGACGTGAGCGCGCTGGCGGTGCGCGAAAAATGGGACGTGCGGGAACTCTATGCCGAGGCCGGCCGTCTTGACGAAGTGTTCCGCGCCATCACCACCCACGACACCGCCCGCGCCAGAGCCGCCGCGGCATGAACCAGATCTGGCCGATCTTCAAGCGCGAGTTCGCGGCCTATTTCGCGACGCCGCTCGCGTATGTCTTCATCGTGATCTTCCTCTTCGCGATGGGGGCGTTCACCTTCTATGTCGGGCGCTTCTACGACAACGGCATCGCCGACCTGTCGGTGTTCTTCGCCTACCATGCCTGGCTCTATCTGTTCCTGGTGCCCGCGATCGCCATGCGGCTGTGGGCGGAGGAGCGCCGCACCGGCACGATGGAGCTCTTGCTGACGCTGCCCGTGCCGCTCTGGGCCACGGTGCTGGGCAAGTTCCTCGCCGCCTGGGCGTTCACCGGGCTGGCGCTCGCCCTCACCTTTCCGATCTGGCTGACGGTCAATTACCTGGGCAGTCCCGACAATGGCGTAATCCTGGCCTCCTATGTCGGCAGCTTCTTGATGGCGGGCGGCTACCTGGCCATCGGCGCCTGCCTTTCGGCCACGACCAACAACCAGGTGATCGCCTTCGTGGTGACGGTGGTCGTCTGCTTCCTGTTCACGATCTCCGGCGCGCCCCTGGTGCTCGACGTCTTCCGCGCCTGGGCGCCGCTGACGCTGGTCACCGCCGTGTCGTCGTTCAGCTTCCTCACCCACTTCGCGGCGATCTCGGCCGGCGTGATCGACCTGCGTGACCTGATTTTCTTCCTTTCGCTGATCGCGCTGTTCCTGCTGGCCAATGTCGTGATCATCGACCTGAAGAAGAGCGGTTGAGCCGATGACGCCGTTCCCGCGACGCCTCTATGCCATCGCCACGATCGTGCTGGCCGCGATCATCTTCGTGGCCGTCAACATCGCCGCCGACACCTGGCTGACCACCGCCAAGCTCGATCTCACGCAGAACGGACAATTCACCCTGGCCCGCGGCACCCGCAACATCATCGCGAACCTGCAGGAGCCGGTGACGCTGAAATTCTACTATTCCAAGCAGGTCGCCGCCGAATACGCCCAGACCGCCGATTACGCCAGGCGGGTACGCGACCTCCTGGGCGAATACGCGGCGCTGAGCGACGGCAAGATCATCCTCGAGGAGGTCGACCCCGAGCCCTATACCGATGCGGAGGACCAGGCGACCGCGGCCGGGCTGACCGGCGCGCCGACCGACACCGGCGACATCGTCTATTTCGGGCTGGTCGGCAGCAACCGGATCGACGGCAAGGAGGTCATTCCCTATTTCGCGCCCGACCGCGAACAATATCTCGAATACGATCTGTCGTCGCTGATCTACCGGCTGTCGACGCCGAAGAAGCCGGAACTCGGCATCATCTCCAGCCTGCCGCTCGAAACCGGGCCGGGCGGCATGCAGGCCATGATGCAGGGCCAGGGCCAGCCCTTCGCGGTCTATCAGGAACTGAGCCAGACCTACGCCACCCAGATGATCCCGCCCGATTTCGCGGCGATCCCCAAGGGCGTGGACGTGCTGATGATCGCCCATCCCGGCGCGTTGAACGAGGCGCAGCTCTATGCGATCGACCAGTTCGTGCTGGCCGGCGGACGCGCCCTGGTCTTCGTCGATCCCTATTCGGAAGTGGCGCAGGCCGGCGCCAGCCCCTACCAGCCGTCGGCGAGCCCGCCCTCTTCCGATCTGCCCAGGCTTTTCCAGGCCTGGGGCGTCGGATTCAATGCCGGCAAGGTGGTCGGCGACCGCGCGCTGGCGCAGCGCGTGCAGGTGGCCGATCCGCGCAATCCCGTGGCGCTTTATCCCGCGTGGCTGCACCTGACGGCGGACAATTTCGACGCCAAGGATCCCGTCACCGCCAATCTGCAGACGCTCAACCTAGCCAGCGTCGGCGCGCTGCACCCGCTGAAGAATGCGACCACGCTGTTCACGCCGCTCATTTCCTCGTCGAACCAGTCGTCGCTGCTCGACGCGGCACAGGTGCGAATGAACGCGCGACCGCAAGACCTGATGGCCCAGATTACGCCAACCGGCGAGAAATTCCCCATCGCGGCGCGCATTTCGGGTCCGGCCAGGACGGCCTTTCCGGCGACGGCGCGCGTCAAATCCGGCGTCATCAATGTGGTGGTGATGGCCGACAGCGACATCCTGGACGACCGTTTCTGGGTGCGTGTCCAGAACGTGCTGGGCAAGAAGATCGCGGCGCCCTTCGCCGACAACGGCGCCTTCGTGCTGGACGCGGTGGAGAACCTGACCGGTTCCGGCGACCTGATCGGCCTGCGCACGCGCACGGCGAGCCAGCGCCCCTTCACGGTGGTGCGCGACATCCAGGCCAAGGCGCAGGCGCAGTTCCAGCAGGAGGAGCAGGCGCTGCAGCAGCGCCTGACGGACACACAGCAGCGCCTGCATGAACTGGAACAGGGCGGCAGCGCCCATGGCGGCACGGCGGGGCTGAGCGCCGCGCAGCAGGCCGAGATCGAAAGTTTCCGCCGCCAGCTGGTCGATACGCGCACGCAGTTGCGCGACGTGCAGCACAATCTGCGCAAGGACATCGACGCGCTGGGCGCCGTCCTCGCCTTCGTCAATATCGCGCTGGTGCCGCTGCTGGTGGCGGTCTTCGCGATCGTTCTGGCGGCGCTGCGCCGGCGCCGCCGCGTTCGCGCGCTGGCATTGTGAGGCGCGCGATGGCCGATCCGATCCGCGCCGATCCGCGCCGCCGCAATCTGGCGATCCTGACGGCCGTCGCGCTGGTCAGCGTCCTTTTGGCCTTCCTCGCGCTGCACCGGCAGGCGGCGGAGGTGGCGCCTAAAAACGCCGAGACCGAATTCTTCCCCGGCCTGGCCGCGCGCGTGCACGACGCCGCGCGCATCCACATCGTATCGAAGAAGAACGGCGCGTTCGACGTCGTGTTCAAGCCGATCAAGGGTTGGGTGCTGCCGCAGAAGAACGATTATCCCGCCTCTTTCGCCGAGGTGAACAAGACGCTGGTGGGCCTCGCCGCGCTCGAAACCATCGAGCCCAAGACCGAGCGCCCCGACTGGCTGCACTATATCGGCCTCGATGCACCGTCGCGCGGCGGCGACGGCATCGCGATCACCGTCAGCGACGATCGCGGCCGCGTGCTGGCGCAGCTGGTCACCGGCAAGAGCGAGGAGATCGGCGATTCGAGCGGCGCCGTCGGCCTCTTCGTGCGCCGGCCGGACGAGACGCAAAGCTGGCTGGTGCGCGCCGAATTCGAGCCGCACAGCGATCCGGCCGACTGGATCGACAAGAACGTGGTCGATATCGACCGCGCCCGCATCCAGGCGACCACCGTCAATCCTCCCGAAGGCGAAAGCTACGAGGTGCGCCGCGACAGGCCGAGCGATCCGGATTTCAAGCTGGCCGCGATCCCGGCGGGGCGCGCGATGGCGAACGACGCGGCCGCGGACGGCGTGGCGGCCGCGATCACCGGCTTCAGCTTCGACGATGTGCGGCCGGCCAAGGACATCGATTTCTCCAACGCCGTCCGCGTCGTGACCAAGACCTTCGACGGGCTCAGCATCACCGTCGACGTCGTCCGGCAGGGACCGGCCTACTGGGCCCAGTTCGGCGCGATGAGCCTGCTCGGCAATCCCGAGATCGGCAAGCAGGCCCGCCTGATCAATGCGCGGGTCAGCGGCTGGGCCTACAAGCTGCCCGACTACAAGGGCGCGCAGTTCACGACCCCGCTCGAAAGCCTGCTGAAGCCCAGGGACAAAGCGCCTGTCGACAAGGCTCTCCCGGCGCGCTAGGTCCGGAAAACGCGCTCCCGCCGGAGCGCCGGGACAGCACGCCAAATGGCCGACGACGACCTCTTCCTTCGCGATCTCTGGTACATGGCGGCACAGGCCGCGAGCCTGAAGCGCGGGGCGCTGCGCCGCGAGATGCTGCTGGGCGAGCCGGTGCTGATCGGGCGGATGAAGGACGGCGCGGTCTTCGCGCTGCGCGACATCTGCCCGCATCGCGGCGTGCCGCTGTCGGCCGGGAGGGTGATGGCGGAGAACACGGTCGAGTGTCCCTATCACGGCTGGCGCTTCCGGGCCGACGGCGGCTGTTCGCTGATCCCGTCGCTGGTCGGCGGCGAGCCGGTCGATCCGGCCAAGATCCGCGTGCGCGCCTATCCCGTGCGCGAGCAGGACGGGCTGATCTGGGTCTATATGGCGGCTCCCGGCCGCGAGAGCGCGCCGCCGCGCAGCGAGCCGCCGAAGGTGCCGCTAGAAGCACCGATACCGCGCTGGGTCGAAAGCCAGATCTTCTCCTGCTCGATCGACCATGCCGTGATCGGGCTGATGGACCCGGCGCATGGCCCCTATGTGCACAGCCATTGGTGGTGGCGCCGCAAACCGCGCGAGAAGGTCAAGAACTATGCGCCGCTGCCCAACGGCTTCGTGATGACGCGCCACAAGCCGACCAAGCCGGTCTACAGCCTCCTGGGCGCCGACGTCACGACCGAGATCACCCTCGAGCTGCCCAGCACGCGGTTCGCGACCATCGCCGGCACGCTGCTGGGCCGCTCGTTCGCGGTGGTGGGCCTGACCACCTGCACGCCGCTCGACGCCCAGACGACGCGAGTGACCCAGACCTTCTATTGGCCGGCCTGGCTCGGCTTCATCCGGCCGTTCTTCACCCTGATGGGGCCGACCTTCCTGGGCGACGACCGCAAAATCGTCGAGCTGCAGCGCGAGGGCCTGAAATTCGATCCGCGCCTGATGCTGATCCAGGACGCCGACGTCCCCGCGATCTGGTACCACCGCCTCAAAAAGATCTGGGCCGACTCCGTCGCCTCCGACACACCCTTCGTCAATCCGCTGAAGGAAACGACGCTGCGCTGGCGCAGCTAGCGCATCCGTGCGTCCGCATCTCAATCAAAAGGCGGTCTTCGCAACAGCCGATCCGTGCACCGGGTCGAAAGCCGAAACCGCCCTTGGCGTCGAAGCTACGGCTGGCGCGCCGCATCCGTTTCGAGGCGGATCGGCATCGCACCTTTGCTTCTTCCTCGGGCTTTCGCGGAAGAAAGGGCGCAGCTCCCCCGCCCGGACGGAACCGGCACCATTCCTCCGACACGGATGCGCGCGACTTCGCAATCTCACCCTGTATCGAGTTTCGCGTTTCTCCCGGCAGGCCTAGGGCCGGAGGCCGCGCACTTTTCTTTTGGACATAACTCTCTCCATCAAACTGATGAGAACATATAGCGAACGAGGCGTAAGTTCAAGTTTTGATGAAAATTTAATGTTGGAGAAGTCCGTCCACGAAAACCATACGGCGAGAGCAATAGCTCAATTGGCGAAAGACCCCTACTCTGGGCCATTCGCTCTTCGCAGTTCCGGATAACAATGCGCTTCCTGTCTCCCTCAGAGTGCGGGCCGATCCTGGCTTCAACCCACCTGAAGGTGTCCGAACGCGGCCATCTGGCAAATCGCGAATTTACTTTTGATGGGATCAGAAGACTGGCAGGCGGTCCCAACCAAGACGTCGACCGACTAGGCGATTTTGTCCAGGCGCTTATCAGATGGTTGCCAAAGGATCGTGGCAGGCTGTTGTGGATTTCGGGCACAAACACGGGCTCGGGGAACGCACTCGAAGCGCTCAAAGCCATGCGCGTCGGCTTGGGCGAGCGGCGCGCTTTGGCCGCATCTCCGGGGCACTATGTCGGCCCATTTTCATGGAGTTGGGACCAGAGCGAAATAACGCGAGATCAGGCCGCGCAAACCGAGATACTCGCGGGGATGCTATTCATCGTGATGGGATGCGGCTGGGACGGATGGCTGGCCGCCGAGCAATGCGCAGACTTGATCGAATTTTGGGAAGGCAACCTGCTGTTTTATTCCATGAGTCCCGAAAGAATTAACGAAGCGCGCGCATTGCAGCGTCAATTTGGCTGCCGCGAAATGATGCGTTAGGCGTGCCGCACGAGATCATGCCGACGCGACGATGCCGCGTGCCGCTGCAGGCTTGCTCCCCGCCCGACTCCTCGCTAAACGATCCGCTTAACCTACATTCCGGGCTTTGAGGTCGCGCAGCCCGCGCGTCCCTGCCCACGCGCGAGAACCGATGCCCAGACGCACCGATATCCACACCGTCCTGATCATCGGCGCCGGGCCCATCGTGATCGGGCAGGCCTGCGAGTTCGATTATTCCGGGGTGCAGGCCTGCAAGGCGCTGCGCGAGGAGGGCTACCGCGTCGTCCTGGTCCATTCGAACCCGGCCCCCATCATGACCGATCCGGGCATGGCGGACGCCACCTATATCGAGCCGATCACGCCGGATTTCGTCGA
>JAATGL010000288.1 GCA_015654705.1 Alphaproteobacteria bacterium
GCTTCCTCGCCAATATGAGCCACGAATTGCGCACGCCGCTGAACGCGATCATCGGCTTCTCGGAAGTGATGACGCATGAGATGTTCGGCCCCGTGGGCAGCCCGCGCTATCTGGAATATTCGCGACTGATCCATGAGAGCGGCGCGCATCTGCTCGAACTGATCAACGGCATCCTCGACATGTCGAAGATCGAGGCCGGCAAGTTCGAACTCTCGGAGGAGATTTTCGATCTGGAGGAAGCCGCGACCGCCAGCGCCCGCTTCGTGCGCCAGCCGGCTGAGCGCGCCGGCGTCGCACTGAAGATCGCGGTGGCGCCCGGCGCGCGCGTCGTCTTCGCCGACAAGCGCGCGGTCAAGCAGATTCTGGTCAACCTTTTGTCCAACGGCGTCAAGTTCACGCCGCGCGGCGGCGAGGTGCGCGTCACCGCCGGCCTCGACAGCAAGGGCATCGAGATCGCGGTCGCCGATTCCGGCGTCGGCATCTCGGCCCGCGATCTCATCCGCCTCGGCCAGCCCTTCGAGCAGGTGGAAGGCGAGCATGTGCGCTCGAAGGAAGGCACCGGCCTCGGCCTGGCGTTGGTGAAGGCGCTGGCCTCCATGCATGGCGGCGAGGCCGTGATCGAATCGGCGCTGGGCGAAGGCACCACCGTCCGCGTCCGCCTCCCCTATGCAGCGGTCGACGATAAGGGCGCCCGCCTCGCCCCCACCGACGCCAAGATCATCCCCTTCCGCGGCGCGGCGTGACGTGGCGTTATTTCAGCGCCCAGACGATCGTGACGGTCGCTGAAATCGTCTGGTCGCCGGTTTCGATCCGGGTATTGGCCCGTTCCGCCGTTACCACCACCGATTCAAGATTCCCCGATGGCTCGGCCGAAAAGCCTTCGTGAAGCGATCGCACCGGCCCCAGTTCGGCGCCGATTTCCTTGGCATAAATCTGCGCCCGTTGCAGTGCGTCCCTGCCTGCCGCCGCGCGCGCCTGCATTTCCAGCGTGTGCCGGTCTTTGATCGCAAACTCGATCGTCGCAAAATCGTTCGCTCCCGATTCGATCAGCGCGTCGAGCACATCGCCTGCCTTGCCGAGATCGCTCAGTGTGACGGCAATCTGGTTTGCGACCATATATCCGATTATCCGGTTTGATGGATCGCGGTTGCCCTTGCTGTCGGTGTCGTACTGCGGATCGAAGCGAAAATCTCTTGTCGTGATTTCGTTGTCCATCACGCCCAGCGCCTTCAAGGCGGCCACGACCTTTGCCATTGTCGCGCTGTTTTCATGCATGGCGTCACCCATGTGGCGCGCACGGGTAACCACACCACCCGAAACGACAGCGATATCGGGCATGGCTTTGATGCTGCCTTCGCCGGCCATGATAACATAACGGTCAGGTGCCGTCTGGACCGTGCCTTCCACCGTCACTGGAATCGTGTGTTTGCTGGCCGCATCGGCGGGCAGCGACGCTATCCAGCAAATCGTGAGTGCCGCAATAATGGGAATGCCGAAATAGCTCGATCGAATCGTCATGTTTTCCTCGGCCTGAATCGATGTCGAGCCGCAGTGTAGCGTACTTCCTGGCGTTGCGCTGTGTCGCGAACTCGCCGTTTCCGTTATGCGACGACTGTGGCGTCGGTCCATCTTTGCGCGGCTGTGTCCGTCCGGATCGCGCTTCACTTCTGCCGTGGTTTACCTCTTTTAGAGAAATGCCGGGCAGCATCCCGACATGCTGTCACGGGCGATCTCGATTCCGGATGAATTCAACGCGCGTGCTTCGCGCGAGAAATGGCCGGCGGTCTGCGATGCGCAGTTGAAGTTCGACAGCCCCAGGCTCGGCGCCCTGCTGGACATCTGGCGCGCGACAAGCGGCGCACGGCCGATGCCGCAGCGCGGCGATTTCACCGCGCGGGCCTTGGCGAAGCATCTGCAGAACCTGACCTTCGTCGAGCGGCTGCAGGAGGTGCCAGGCCCGCGCCGCTATCGCTTCCGCCTGTTCGGCAGCGGGCTGGCACGCTTCACCGGCGACTGGACGGGCCGCTTTCTCGACGAGGTCATTCCCGAGGCTTTCCTCGCCACCTGGCTTGCGACCTATGACGCGGCGATCGCGATGGGCGCGCCGCTGCGCTTCGTCTCGCGCTTCCGCGCCGCCCATCTCGAACACATCATGGCGGAGAGCCTGCTGGCGCCGCTCTGCGACGAAACCGGTTCCGCGTCGGGCCTGCTGATCTCGGTGGTCTATTCGCCGCTGGTCGCCTCGACCCCGTCTTGAATCGGGGCGCCGGATCGCGCACGCTTGGCCATGACGCCCCGCCTCAAAGCCGGCATCTTCGTCCGCGCCGTGATCCGCCGCGCGGAGGTCGCCGGCGCGCAGGCCTATGTCGTGCGCATGGGTTCGGAGGAGGCCGGCGCGGTCTTCCTGAAAATCTCCCGCCTCGACGGCACCTGCACGGTGCTGGACCAGGCGCGCGACGGCAGCGGCGAACTCGTCTGGGTGCGGCCGCTGGGCGAGGCTTGCGACGATGCGCGCGCCGCGCAGTTTTTCGAGCGCCAGGTCAAATTCGATCCCGACCTCTGGATCGTCGAGATCGAGGACCGCCAGGGCCGCGCCTTCGTCGACGAGAAGATCGTATAAACTCGGTTGCGATTCGCGATCGAGGCGTTGCGCCGTGCCCACCCACTACAACCAGCTTGCCGGCCGCAACCTCGATCGCCTGTCGGGGCTCAGCGACGGCGTCTTCGCCTTCGCGATGACGGTCTTGGTGCTCGACCTGCGCCCGCCCGCCGCCGCCGCGATCCATTCCGAAGCGGCGCTGTGGCAGGCCCTGGTCGCGCTCAGCCCGCGTCTAATAACCTGGCTGATGAGCATGCTGACGCTCGGCATCTTCTGGATCGGCCAGCAGACGCATCACGACCGGCTGGCGCACAGCGACCGCGCCTATAGCTGGCTGCAGATGACGTTCCTGATAACAGTGACGCTGGTGCCGTTCTCGACCGCGCTCCTGGCCGAGTTCATCGAGTACCGCATCGCGCTGCTGATCTACTGGCTCAACATCCTGCTGATCGGCCTGACGCTGCTTGCCAGCACCTATCGCGCGCGGCATTTCGGCCTGCTGCGCAAGGACGCGTCGCCGGAAGGCGGCAGGGCGCTCCTGCGGCGCATCTATATCGGCCAGGCGCTCTATGCCTTCGGCGCCGCGCTCTGCGTCTTCTCGACCTATTGGAGCATCGGCTTCATCGTCGCCGTCCAGCTCAACTACGCGATCGGACCAAGGTTTCGGCCGTTTACCTGGCTATGAGACTGCCCGCGCCGCATGGGAACGGCGCCGGCGTCATGTCGGTATGGGCGATGCATATATGCGTTCGCCGAACTTCGGCCATTTTTCACGATGAGGCGCTCAGATGCCGGTCGACCAGTGCGCATAGAAACTATTATAGCGCGCAATCACGCGCTTCAACGCCTCGCGCCGCGTTTCGGGTTCCAGGAGCAAGTACACCAAAGCGTGCCGCTTCTCGATCATCAGCCGGCACGCGTCCTGATTTTCCTCGCACCAGGCCATCTTCTCCCGCACGTCGCTGAAATCGGCCGCCACCGGAACATAATGATCCCAGGGCCGGAAATGGCCGTCGAAGAAGACTGTCCAGGGATAGGGCTCCCGGAGAACCGCGCAATTGGTCCCCAGCTGCCAGCCGAAGCTGCTCGCGACGTCCGTGCCCTGGATCGATATCTGATATTTGTTTTGCAGTTGCGCGGCGGGAGCGGCGTAGGGCTTCACATAGCGCGCGATCTCCGGCACCTCGGCGAAAAAGCGCTGCCCTTCCGTAATATGAAAGCCGATGTCGAACCCTTCGGCGCCGAAGTGGCGCGACATGAAGGCGTAGCGCGGAACGGTCTGAAGATGCGCGAGCAGCAGATCCCTGTCGAGCTTGCCATCCACGAAGGCCTTTATGACATGCCCGACATTTTTGCTACCCCCGGCATAGGTGCTGTAGCCTCTCAGCACGCCGCGCCAGCACAGCATCGGCTTTTTTTCCCGCAAATCGGATTCCGAAGCGTCCGGAGGAATGCAAAAGCTCTTGGAACCGATCCTATGATAGCGCTTGAGCGGCCACAGGACGGCATTCGACGCACTGTCCAAGCGATTGTACTGAAAGACCGGAAAGGGGTTGTCGGAACTGACCGCATCGGCCATGTCCATCATCAGGGGTGATTTAAGTCCTGCCTCGTAGAGTTCGTTTAGGAGGTCGGCCTTGCGCGTCGTCCTGTGTCGCTCGTTTTTCGCGACATCCTGGTCGTCATAGCGGGGTTTCCATTCGCCGTCCGGCTCCCGCCGCAGCCAGCGCGCCCGCCCGGCCGGCACGAAGCTTTCGTTCGACGGATCGTGAAGGACGAAGGCGGACCTGCCGCGTGCCAGCGACCGGGCCAGATCCTTGAGATTCGTACCGGTGTCTGCATCGCAGGCGCCGAACTGGAACGCTACCTGGCTTTCGATGAATTGCTCGCGATCCAAGTCGGTCTCGCCGTGACGGTGTCGCCCCGATCCCTAGACAGCGACGCAAAGCCCGTCAACCCACGCGCGACCGCGGATATAGTCTCTTCCGCCAACCCATGCATTTCGCGCGCCGTGCTGGATTTTTGTCCGGACAGTCGACGATGCGATGTCGATTTCATCCCGCACGACATTTTGCTGAATTACAATTTGTCGTTAATATGGGGCGCCGCTGTAGGCCACAAATCATCACACACGACAGGTCGGGGACGCGCGGAGGGGAGGGTCGATCTCACCTCAATTTCGGCAGGGGTATATGGGCGCGGCGATGACCCGTCCGGCGCGAGGGATCGGGCGGACGATATCTTGAGACAGCGAGATGTCGCCTTGCACGCGAGCTCAGCCGTAACGACGTCCTGTTCAAGCTGGTGCATGACGCCCCGGGGATGACAATCTGAGCCGTTCCTGCTACTCCCCCGCGCCTTATGAGCACCCCCGCCTCCGAAGCCGCGCGCCGCCGGACATTTGCGATCATTTCGCATCCCGATGCAGGCAAGACGACGCTGACCGAGCATCTGCTGCTGCTCGGCGGCGCCATCCATGCCGCGGGGCAGGTCAAGGCGCGCGGCGAGGCCAGGCGCGCGCGCTCCGACTGGATGAAGATCGAGCAGGAGCGCGGCATCTCCGTCACCTCGGCGGTGATGACGTTCGAATACCAGGACGCGGTGTTCAACCTGCTCGACACGCCGGGGCATGAGGATTTCTCGGAAGACACCTACCGCACGCTGACCGCCGCCGACAGCGCGGTGATGGTGATCGACGCCGCCAAGTGCATCGAGAGCCAGACGCGCAAGCTGTTCGAGGTCTGCCGGCTGCGCGACATACCGATCATGA
>JAATGL010000301.1 GCA_015654705.1 Alphaproteobacteria bacterium
CGGCTGCTGCACGTCGGTGATCTGGCCGTGCCCGCCATAGGCGATGCGGGCCTGCGCGATCTTGCTGGAATCGATGGTGTTGTCGCTCTGGATGTCTTCCGGCCGCACGATGCCGGCGACGATCAACTCGCGCATTTCGAAATTGACGCGGATCTCCTGCTTGCCTTCGACGACCATGTTGCCGTTCGGCAGCAACTGGGTGACGACGGCGGCGATGTTGGTGGTCAGGCTTTCCTGCCGCTGGATCGTGCCCTTGCCGTCGCTGGAAGAGGTCGAGTCCGCGGTCAAGAGACGACCGGGCAGAACCTTGGCGGCGTTGCCGGTCAACAGGCCCGAGCCGAGAAAATTGGTGATGCCGGCATAGCCGGTGAACCGCGTTAGCGACCAGGTGAGACGTTCGGTGTTCGTCTCTTCGCCGACAGCGGCGCGCAGCGTGTGCGGGCCGGGATCGCTGTCGGGAAAATCGTCGGGTTCCATCGGCACTTCGAGCAGCACCTCATGGCCCTGCTGCCGCGCCGCGCCGACCCAGCGCTGGGCGTCGCCGGCATAGGGCGCGAAGGCCAGCGTGACCGCCGCCGGAAGCCCCTTCAGCGCCGCCTCGGTCGCCTTGGCGCTGATGCCCAGACCGCCGACGACGAGGGCGATGCGCGGCCGGCCGTCGCTGATCGAGACCGGCGCATAGGCGCGCATCGGCGTCATGCCGTCGGCGCCGATGCGCGGCAGCGGACCTTCCGGCGTCATCTCGATCAGGGCCGGATCGGCGACCAAAGCGCGGCCGGCGAAGACCGGCTTGGTCAGGTTTTGCGCAAGAGCGGGCGGCGGCGAGACGGTTGCTGCTTGATATTCAGACGAGCGCGCGGGAATCGCCGCCGGGCGCGGCACGGCTTTAACAAGACGCGGCGCAAGCCTGGGCAGATCGGTCCTGACGACCGGATCACCGGCATGCGGATTGCCGAGAAGCGTGATCGCCGCGCCCAGCACCGTCAGCACGGAAAACAGCACGAGATATGCGAGCGTCAGGGGGTGCGGTCCGCGGCGACCCTCCGCTGTCGCGTCCATCCTGCTGACCATGGCCATGGGCCATGCTTGCACCCGGCATGGTTACGCCGCGGTTAACACCGGCGATCCGGCGTTTGTCCGCCTTCAGTCCGCCTGGGCGCTCTTCGCCGTCACCGCGCTGACCGTCACCTTGCCGTGCATCAGGTCGAGCGCATACGAGAGCTGGAAGTCGTCATATTTCTTGCCGGGCACCGGCTTGACGGTGACGGCGTCGGGTTTCTTGACGACGGGCTCGCCGATCAGGTGGCCGGGAAGATCGGCCTCGCTGGGACGGGCGATCTTGGGCGTCTGGTCCTCGTCGCCCTGCGCCACCGCGATGTCGGGGATGATGCCCTGCGCCTGGATCGAATGGCCCGACGGCGTGTAGTAGCGCGCCGTCGTCAGGCGCAGCGCGCCGCCGCCTTCGCCCAGCGGGATGATGGTCTGCACCGAGCCCTTGCCGAAAGAGGTCATGCCGAGGATGGTCGCGCGCTTGTGGTCCTGCAGCGCGCCGGCGACGATTTCCGAGGCCGAAGCGGTGCCGGCATTGATCAGCACGATGATGCGCTTGCCGTCGCTCAGATCGCCGGGCTTGGCGTCATAGCGCTGGGTGTCGTCGGGATGGCGGCCGCGGGTGGAGACGATCTCGCCCGAGGTCAGGAAATCGTCGGAGACCTGGATCGCCTGGTCCAGCAGGCCGCCCGGATTGTTGCGCAGGTCAAGGATGTAGCCCTTGATGCCGGGGCCGATCTGGCGCTTCAGCTCACGGATGCCCTTTTCCATGCCGCTGGCGGTCTGCTCGTTGAAGCCGGTCAGGCGCAGATAGCCGACATCGCCCTCACGGTGCCATTTGGCGCTGTCGACACGGATGACGGCGCGCGCCAGCGTGACGTCGAACGGCTTCTTGCTGCCGCTGCGCAGCACCGTCAGCGTGACCTTGGAGCCGGCCGGACCGCGCATCTTGTCGATCGCATCGTTGAGCGCCAGGCCCTGGATCGCGGTGCCGTCGATCGCGGCAATGAAGTCGCCCGATTTGAGGCCGGCCTTGGCGGCGGGCGTGTCGTCGATCGGCGAGATCACCTTGATCAGCCCGTCTTCCATCGTCACCTCGATGCCGACGCCGCCGAACTCGCCCTTGGTCTGGATCTGCATGTCGGCGTAGTTCTTCGGGTCCATGTAGCTCGAATGCGGATCGAGGTCGGAGACCATGCCTTCGATGGCGGCGTTGATCAGCTCGCTGTCCTGCACCGGGCGCACGTAATTCTTGCGGACGCTGTCGAAGGCCTGGCTGAAGAGATCGAGCTGGCGGTAGGTCGACATGTCGTTGGCGCCATGTGCGGCGGGCAACAGGCCGAACGCGGCCGAGAAGCCGATGACCACGCCCAAGACGACGAAAACGATGCGCTTCATGATCTCTGTGCCTTCCTCAATTCCACCGCGAGCCAGGGCGCCGGATTGACGCCATGCCCGTTCTGCCGCAACTCGAAGTATAGCCGTCCATCCTGGCCGCTCTTCGGCATGATTCCGACCGGCTCGCCTGCCAGCACCTCGTCCCGGGGCCGCACGTCCACGCGCCCCAATCCGGCCAGGACCAGATCGTATCCAGTCGACAACTCCAAGATCAAGACTTGCCCGGTCTTATGGTAAGGACCGGCGAAAAGAACTTCCGCATCGGCGGGCGCGATCACCCGCGCGCCGGGCGCCGCGGCGAAGGTCAGGCCGGGGGCGCGGGCACCGCCGACCCCGTCGATCCCGCCCGCCACCGGGCGGCCGACCACCGGGCTCAGCAGCGAGCGGGGCGCCAGAATCCCCGCCGCGCCGGGAGTTTGGGCGCTGACCACGACGATATCCTTCTGGCCGGGCTGGGCGCGCAGCGCAGCGACCTTCTCCAGCAGCGCCTTGAGATCGGCGGCCGTGGTGGCCGCTTTTTCCAGATTGGCCTCGAGGCCGCCATAGCGGCTGGCGGCGGCATCGGCTTCGAGCTGCTTGGTCGCGAGAAGTTGATCCAGCTCGTCGCGGGCGGCGGCCAGCTTGACAGCGTTGCGCACGCCTTCGGCCCGACGCGCGATCAGCGCGGCGCGCGTCCTCTTGAGGGTGGCGATCCGCCGCGCCAGCGCGGCCGCCTGGCCATAGACATCCGGCAGCGAGGCGCCGATCAGCATGGCGCCGCGCGCCGCGCCCAGCGCATCGTCGGGACGCAGCACCATGGCCGGCGGCATGTCGTTCTGCAGGCGTTCCAGCACGGCGAGCAGCCGTCCGACCGAAACGCGGTCGCGCGCGAAGCTGGCGGACAGCGTTTTGTCCTCGGCGGCGAGGCGCACGATGTCGGCATCGAGCGCGGCCTTTTCCGCTTCGAGATCGACGACGCGGGCGGCGGTGGAGATCAGCTTGCGCTGCAGCGCGATCGCCTCCTGTTTCAACGCTTCGCTTTTTTGTCTGGCGTCGATCACCGCCGGCCGGTCATGGACGATCTGGTTCTTCAGGAGGTTGAACCGTTCGCTGGTCGAGGGCAGCCTGACCGCGTCCCTGGCGGGGATCGCGTGGCTCAGATCGGCCGGCAGATCCTTGGAGTCCGCCGGCGCCGGGCCGCTCGCCGCCAAAGGTGCCGCGACCTTCGCGGCCTGCTTCGCGCGCACCGTGGCATGATGGGCGGCTTTTGCGGGACAGGCTTTCAAAGCGGCGGGCGGGCCATGGGTGCGATGTGCCGCGCCATGCGCGACCGCGTGGTGCTTTGTCCTGGGTGTCGGCGGCTGCGCGGCACCGCTGAGCATCGGCGCCACCAAGGCGACAAGGACCACAGCGAAGCGCAGCGCCGCGGCGTTCATCCGGTCTGCGCTTTGACGACGCCGATCCGCCGCGCCAGTTCTTCCGGGTCGCCCAGGAAGCGCGCCTCGCGCGCCTTGAATGACGCGTCCAGGCGATAGGCCTTGGGGATGCCCGTCGGCAGGTCGACGCCGGCGATGTCCGCGTCGCTGATGTTTTCCAGATGCTTGATCAGGGCGCGCAGCGAATTGCCGTGCGCCGCGATCAGCACGCGCCGGCCGCGCTTCAGTTCGGGCAGAATCGTCGCCTCCCAATAGGGCATGACGCGCGCCAGCACGTCCTTCAGGCTTTCGCCGCGCGGCAGGTCGGCCGCGTCCACGTCGCGGTAGCGCGGATCGGCGCCGGGATAATCGGGCGAGTCGCGCTCGACCAGGGGCGGCGGCGTCGCATAGGAGCGGCGCCAGAGCATCACCTGCTCCTCGCCGAATTCCGCCACAGCCTCGCGCTTGTTGCTGCCCTGCAGCCGGCCGTAGTGCCGTTCGTTGAGCCGCCAATGCTTCGCCACCGGCAGCCACATCCGGTCCATCTCCTCCAGCGCCAGCCACAGCGTCTTGATCGCGCGGCCGAGCAGCGAGGTGTAGGCGATGTCGAAATCGAGCCCCGCCGCCGCCAGGGTGCGGCCGGCCTCGCGCGCCTCGCGCTCGCCCTGTTCGGTGAGCCTGACGTCGCGCCAGCCGGTGAAGAGGTTCTTCTTGTTCCATTCGCTCTCGCCATGGCGGACGAGGACCAGTTGGGTGTCGGAGTCGTTCAAGGGCGCGCCTGCTTTGCTGCACAGGGAAATTAGGGGGCGTGACGCGCGGTGTCACCCGTCCCGGCCGGCATCCGGCCCGGAAGTGCCCGGAAGAATCTGCCGGGCGACGTGACCCACCCCGCGGCCGGCATCGCAAGCAATTGATAAAGCTGGCCTATTTCCGATCCCCGGCAGGCACGGAACTGGCAAGGCGGCGAGCGGCCATAAAGAGCAGAAACCGCTCATGCATTCGTCGCGCTCCGCCTGCAAGAGAATCATAGCCCTCTTTACCGGCGCCTGCCTGGCGTTCGGCGCCGTTCCGGCGTTCGGCTATTCGCGGGTCAAGGACCTGGTCGACGTCCAGGGCATCCGCGACAACATGCTGGTGGGCTACGGCCTGGTCGTCGGGCTCAACGGGTCGGGCGACAGCCTCAAGAACGCGCCGTTCACCCAGCAGAGCCTGCAGACCATGCTGGAACGGCTGGGCGTCAACACCCGCGGCGAGACCATGCAGACCAAGAACGTCGCCGCGGTGATGGTAACGGCCAACCTGCCGGCCTTCGCGGCGCAGGGCACCCATATCGACGTGTCGGTCAGCGCGATGGGCGACGCCAAGAGCCTGCAGGGCGGCACGCTGCTGGTCACGCCCCTGTTCGGCGCCGACGGGCAGATCTACGCCCTGGGCCAGGGGCCGGTCGCCATCGGCGGCTTCACCGCGTCGGGCGACGCCGCCAGCGTGACGCGCGGCGTGCCGACCGCCGGACGCATCGCCAACGGCGCCATTGTCGAGCGCGAGATTCCCTTCGCGCTGGCCAATGAGACCATGCTGCGGCTGTCGCTGCACAATCCGGACCTGACGACGGCGACCCGCATCGCCGCGGCGGTCAACAATTACCTGGGCGCCGCCATCGCCGATGTCAGCGATCCCTCGACCGTGCGGCTGGCCGTGCCGTCGTCCTATCCGCATGGCGTGGTCGGCCTGCTGACCGATGTGGAGCAGGTCAAGGTCGATCCCGACCAGCCGGCCAAGGTCGTGATCGACGAGCAATCCGGCGTCATCGTGATGGGCTCGGATGTGCGCATCTCCACCATCGCCATCGCCCAGGGCAATCTGACCATCCGCGTCAACGAGACCCCCGAAGTCAGCCAGCCCGGCCCTTTCTCGAAAGGCACGACGCAGGTCGTCCCCCGCACCCAGATCCAGGTCGACGACGGCAAGGGCATCAAGATGGCCGTGCTGCATGACGGCATCAGCACGCAAAGTCTGGTCAAC
>JAATGL010000259.1 GCA_015654705.1 Alphaproteobacteria bacterium
CGCACGCTCGAGGATACGCCCTCCGTGCGCGGCATGATCCGCGCCGTGCAGCATCTGGTGGAAGTGGTGAAGGAATAACCTGATGTAATGGCCCGCGAAGGCGGGCTGCCCAGGTGACGCTAGACTCATTTGCCCGCGCGGACACGCGGGCGATGGGTGGCCCGGACGAGCCGGGCCATGACATGGAGTTGAAAATGAAGCTGAACGAGATCTCCAACAATCCCGGCGCCCACAAGCGCAAGGACAAGGTCGGCCGCGGTTCCTCCTCGGGGCTCGGCAAGACGTCGGGCCGCGGCGTCAAGGGCGCCAAGGCGCGCACCGGCACGAAGGTCTACGGCTTCGAAGGCGGCCAGATGCCGCTGCACATGCGCGTGCCCAAGCGCGGCTTCACGAACATCTTCGCCAACAATTTCTCGGAGGTGAACGTTGGCCGCCTGCAGAAGGCGATCGACGACAAGCGGCTCGACGTCTCGGTCAAGGTCACCGAAGAGGTCCTGCGCAAGGCCGGCCTGGCGCATAAGAGCCGCGACGGGATCCGGCTGCTGGGCCACGGCGAGATCACCGCGAAGATGGACATCGAGGTGGCCGGCGTCTCCGCCGGCGCCCGCGCCGCGGTCGAAAAGGCCGGCGGTTCCGTCACAACGACCTTCGTCAAGAAGGTCTATATGAACAAGAAGGGCGAGCCGGGCAAAAAGGCCCAGCGCCGCGCCAAATCGGCCGAAACGCGGGCCGCGCGCGCCGGCTGAGCCCTTATATAACGGCCTGGTCGCCCCTATATGGCGACTTTGGGGAGTGAGTGATGGCCTCTGCTGCCGAACAACTGGCCCAGAACTTCAATTTCGGCGCCTTTTCCAAGGCGACGGAGCTGCGCAACCGCCTGCTGTTCACCCTGGGCGCGCTGATCGTCGCGCGGCTGGGCACCTATATCCCGATGCCGGGCATCGATCCGGCGCAGCTCGCCCAGATGATGCAGCACCAGTCCGGCGGCGTGCTGGACGTCTTCAACGTGCTGGCCGGCGGCGCCATCGGGCGCATGGCGATCTTCGCGCTCGGCATCATGCCCTACATCTCCGCCTCCATCATCATGCAGCTGATGACCAGCGTGTTTCCCGAGCTGGACGCCCTGAAGAAGGAGGGCGAATCGGGCCGCAAGGTGATGAACCAGTACACGCGCTATTTCACGGTCGGACTGGCGGCCATCCAGGCCTTCGGCATCGCGATCGGGCTCGAGCACACCAACAATGTGGTGATGGACCCGGGCTGGTTCTTCCGCATCACGGCGGTGGTCACGCTGACCGGCGGCACGATCCTTCTGATGTGGATCGGCGAGCAGATCACCAGCCGCGGCATCGGCAACGGCATTTCGCTGATCATCTTCGCCGGCATCGTGGCGCGCTTTCCTTCCTATTTCGGCCAGATCTTCGAATCCGCCCGCACCGGCGCGATGTCGCCGATCGGGGTCGTGGCCCTTTTGGGCGGCGCGGTCGGCCTGGTCGCCCTGATCGTGTTCATGGAGCGGGCGCAGCGTCGGCTGCTGGTGCAATATCCCAAGCGCCAGCAGGGCAACCGCATGTTCGGCGGCGAGTCCTCGCATCTCCCCCTGAAACTCAATGTTTCGGGCGTCATTCCGCCGATTTTCGCGTCCTCGATCCTGCTGATGCCGACGACGGTGGCGACGTTCTACGCGGCCAGCATCACGGGCTGGATGCAGACGCTGGTCACCTATCTGAGCCCCGGCCGGCCGGTCTACGAAGTGCTCTATGCCCTGATGATCATCTTCTTCGCGTTCTTCTACACTTCGGTCGTCTTCAATCCGGAGGAGACGGCCGACAATCTGAAGAAATATGGCGGCTTCATCCCCGGCATCCGGCCGGGCAAGAAGACCGCAGAATATATCGACTATGTGCTGACGCGCACCACCGTGATCGGCGCGCTCTACCTGGCCTTTGTCTGCCTGGTGCCGGAGCTGGCGCGCACCGAGATCGCGATCGCGCTGGGCGGCACCTCGATCCTGATCATGGTCAGCGTGACGATGGATACGGTGGCGCAGATCCAGAGCCACCTGATCGCGCAGCAATATGAAGGCCTCATCAAGAAGGCGAAGCTCCGCGGGGCGCGCCGTTGAATCTGGTCCTCTTCGGTCCGCCGGGCGCGGGCAAGGGCACGCAGGCGCGGATTCTGACGGAAAAGCGCGGCTGGCCCCAGCTTTCGACCGGCGACATGCTGCGCGCCGCGGTCAAGGCCGGGTCGACGCTCGGCAAGAAGGTCGAGGCGCTGCTCACCAAGGGCGAGCTGGTGCCGGATGAGATCGTCATCGACATCATCGCCGAACGCTACGACCGGCCCGATTGCGCCAAGGGCGCCGTGTTCGACGGCTTCCCGCGCACCATCCCGCAGGCCGAGGCGCTGGACGCGATGCTGGCCGCGCGGGCCAAGAAGATCGATCTGGTGCTGGAGTTGAAGGTCGACGATGCGGTGCTGCTGCAGCGCGTCGAACAGCGCATCAAGGAGGGCGGCATCCTGCGCTCCGACGACACGCCGGAGACCCTCGCGCACCGCCTCGACGTCTATTACAGCAACACCGCGCCGCTGCTCGACTACTATGGCCGGCAGGGCAAGATCGTCACCGTCGACGGCATGGCACCGATCGCCGACGTCACCCGTGCCATCGCGGCGGCGCTCGACGCGAAGCGGTAGGCTTTACCGCCTGACGAGATGCAGAGGCTCCGGAGCGGACCACCTTGAAAATGCGGGCGATGGTCCTATCTCGTCTGTTGACTGGGCCGTCGCGATTTCTATAATCCGCGCCCTTGCGGCAGATTTCCTGTCAAATCCGGTGTTTTGAGTCCCTCTTTTCCGCAACGGGGCTCGGCACGGATTGGGCAGGGTTTTGCTTTGGGATAAATTATTAATAACTGCAAAGGCTTAGGCCGAAGGACCGCACCGTGGCTCGTATCGCCGGCGTCAACATCCCCACCCAGAAGCGGGTCGAAATCGGCCTGCGCTATATCCATGGAATCGGCCCCGCCAAGGCCAAGGAAATCTGCCAGAAGGTCGGCATCGCCGAGGACCGGCGCGTCAACGACCTGACCGAGGCCGAAGTCATCCAGATCCGCGAGGCGATCGACCGCGACTATCTCGTGGAAGGCGATCTGCGCCGCGAAGTGGCGATGAACATCAAGCGGCTGATGGACCTGGGCTGCTACCGCGGCCTGCGTCACCGCAAGGGGCTGCCCGTCCGCGGCCAGCGCACCCATACCAACGCGCGCACGCGCAAAGGCCCTGCCAAGGCGATCGCCGGCAAGAAGAAAGTGACCAAATAACATGGCAAAGCCCGCTGGCGCCGGTCGTGCGCGCAAGAAGGAAAAGAAGAACGTCGTGGTCGGCGTGGCGCATGTTGCCGCGACCTTCAACAACACGATCATCACCATCACCGACGGCGCCGGAAACGCGATTTCCTGGTCGTCCTCCGGCATGATGGGCTTCAAGGGCTCGCGCAAATCGACGCCCTATGCCGCGCAGATGGCGGCCGAGGATGCCGGCAAGAAGGCGATGGAGCACGGCATGCGCACGCTCGAGGTGGAAGTCTCCGGTCCCGGCTCGGGCCGCGAGTCGGCCCTGCGCGCGCTGCAGACCGTGGGCCTGACCGTCACCTCGATCCGCGACGTGACGCCGATCCCGCACAATGGCTGCCGGCCGCCCAAG
>JAATGL010000291.1 GCA_015654705.1 Alphaproteobacteria bacterium
AACCGAATATTCGCGCTGCGCTAAGGCGATGTTTTCAAGCGCGAACTTCGTTCGGCGCCGCGGCCTTCGCCCACGTCGAAGGACATTTGCGCCGAATCGAAATCGACCCTGCGAAGAGCGATTCGCGGCGCCGGCCCCGACATGATCATCGTCGGGGCCGTGCGTCCGTCAGGCGATTCGTGCCTGGGCCGACCTAGCGGTGCCAGTGACCGTGCCAGCCGCCGCGATGCCAGCCACCGCCGTGCCAACCGCCGCCGCCATGCCAGCCGGGATTGTGCACCCAATTCCAGTGCGCACCCCGCCAGCCGCCCCAGTAGTGCCAGCCGCCATGATTCCAGAAATACGGGCGGCCGCCCCACCAGCGGTAATAATGCGGACCGGTGACCCACGCGCCGTTGATGAAGACACGGCCGTTATAGACGGGATAGCCGCAATCGCCGCGGTAATAGTAATTGTAGGCGACGCAGGGACCGGGCGGATAAAAGCCGCGGCCATAAAAGACCGGGCCCGGCACGCCGATCCCGATGCCGACCGAAACGCCCGCCTGCGCCGGGGTCGAGACGGACATTGCACCCAACGCCGCGGCGCCGGCGAATATCAGCGCCCCGACGGCATTCTTTAGGGACTTTTTCATCTCACTGCTCCTTTCCGTCGAACGGCCTTTCAGCCGTTGTCGCGCTATATTTTTTTCAACTCTGCTGAACCGCGCATGAATGACGACGAGACGGCGATTATTTTTTGCGGCGACGGGAGCGTGGTCGGCGCCGCGGCGTCCTTCCTTGATCGAAATCAAAGTCCGGCTCTCGCATCTGATCGGCGGGCCGCGCCGGGCCGTCACGGACTGACGGTGTGCCATGAAGGCGTGGGGAATTGATACGCGTCGGCGAACCACGGCATCGCCTTGCGCGAAAACACCACGTCGCGCAGGAAATCGATCGCGGCGCGCACCGGCCATTTCTTGGCGACCTCGCGCTGGAAGCTCATATAGACCGGCGCCGGCAGATGCAGGCCGATATCCAGCGGCACGAAGGCGTCGTCGGTGGCGACGATGTAGGTCGGCAGCAGCGCGATGCCGACACCCTGGCGCACCGCCTCGGCCAGCGGCGCGCTCTGGTTGGTCAGCAGCGGCGCGCTCTGCATCGGCGCGCCCTTCAGCCAATGCGACCACGGCCCCTTGTCGATGCGGTAGGCCGCCATCTCCAGCATGCGGTGGCCGGCGAGGTCCTCGACTGTCCTGGGCGTCGGATGGCGCTCGAGATAGGCGCGCGAGGCGAAGGGCACGAAATGCAGGGTCGCCACCCGCATCGACACCGGATCGACCTCCACCGGCTCGTAATAATGAAACTGGATGTCGAAAGACTCGTTCTTGCCGGCCGTGGAATCCTGCGCCACGAACATCTTCAGCTCGATATTGGGATGCTGCTCGTAGAACCGGCTGAGGAAGCGCGGCATCCAGTAGGTCGCCAGCCCGTCGCCCATCACCATGCGGCAATCGCCCTCGATGGGGCCCTGCTGGGCGCCGACGCTGCGCGAGGCGCGGGTCAGCGAATAGCCGGCCGCCGCGACGTCGTTGAGGATGCGCCGGCCGTGATGGGTCAGCCTCGGGCCGGTGCGGTCGCGGTCGAACAGGCTGACGCCCAGCCGCTTCTCCAGGCGCGACAGGCGGCGGCTGGCGGTGGGCTGGCTCAGCCCCAGCCGCGTTGCCGCGCGGTTGACGCTGCCGGTGTGAACCACCGCCAGGAAAATACGGAAATCGTCCCAGGTCAGGTCCTTGGGCAGGTCTTCTTGCAACGTTTCCGTATAACGCAATCCATTTTCTTCAGGATGTGGCGCCCGCGTCATGGTGCAACCCTTCGTCGGCACGAGCCGTGGTTCCTACACGCCCGATAGCGGCGGAGCAACCCGGGCCGGCCGCCAAGGGGAACGCGAGATTATGGAAATATCATTTAAGAACAAATACTTGTTAAACTTTCCGGAAGTGACCGCGCGGCACGCCGACGGCGACCTCATCGTCGTCCGCATGACGCGGCCGGCGGAAGTCGAGGTCCTGCACGCGCTGACCCTGGCCGAGATCGGGCCCTCGGTGGCGTCGCTGGCCATCATGCAAGGCGTGTATAAGAACAATCCCGAATGCCTGTGGAGCATCCTGCGCCGACCCGCCGAAGGCGGACCCGACCTTCTGGCGGGCTATTTCGGCTTCCTGCATCTCAACGCCGGTGGCCTCGTGGCGCTCGAGGACCGCAGCCTGTCGGGCCGCGCGCCCGACCTCGCCCATCTGGCGCGCGCCGGCGAGCGGCCGGCCGCGATCTATGTCTGGGCCGGCATCGCGCGCAGGATGCGCGTGCTGGCGGAGATGCTGGTCGCCCAGGCGCTGGGCGCGGAGCACTATGGCGGCCTGCCGATCTATGCCACGGCCGGAACGCCGGGCGGCCTCAAATGGCTCAACCATCTGGGCGAGGCCGATCGCGGGCCGCAGGAAAACGGCCTCGGCCGCGTCTTCCGCATCGACACCGCCCGCGCCGTGAGCGCGCGCGCGGCCAAGCCCGCTGCCTAACGAGAGATCGGCATGTCCAGAAGAACAAGGGTGTTGGCCGGCGATACGGAAGAAGAGCTTTCCGATTATCGCGTGGTGCTGTCCTGCATGCGCCGGCGGCTCGAAGGCTACGGCATGACCGACGCGCTCAGGCGGCTCGAAATGCTCGACGACGCGATCCTCGAGGCGATCCGCCAGAAACAATCGGCGCCGCGCACGCTCAATTAAGACAAGCTGCGATCAGATGCGTGCCCCCTTAATGCGGCAGGGGCACGGCGGGCGCCTGATGTGCGGGCACGGCCGGCTTGGTGGCCTGGATGGTCTGGCTCGGCGCGGTGTCGAGGATCGATTTCTCGTCGCGGCCGCGCAGCGCGATCAGGTTGAGGGCCAGGCAGCTCAAGAAAAACAGGATCGCCAGGATGCCGGTGGTGCGCGTCAGCGTGTCGGCGGCGCCGCGCGGCGAAAACAGGCCGCCCAGCCCCGAGCCGCCGCCGCCCATGCCCAGCGCGCCGCCTTCCGAGCGCTGCAGCAGCACGACGATGATCAGGGCGACCGAGATGAACAATTCCAGGATGACCAGAAGGCTCTGCATGGCGGACTCCGCTTTCGGGCCGCGGGTTTAGAGGAAATCGCCGCGGAAGTGAAGACCGCGCCGCGGGGCGCCTCAGGACGCCATCTGCTGGGCCTCGCGGGCGCGGATGATGGCGACGGTGGCGTCGATCTCGCCCAGCTGGTCGTGCTGCGACGCCTCGGGCCGGAAGAGCTGGTTCAGGCTGAGCGCGGCATGGCCCAACAGGTGCATTGAGGCGTTGCGGTCGACGCCCATCTCCAGCCCCTCGACCGCCGCCAGGATGGAATCGCACCAGCCGGCCGCCTGGGTGAACTCGGTCTCGCGGCAGCGTTTGACGATGGCGCGGGTCAATTCCGCGATCCGCCCCAGTTCCGCGCCCTGGGCCGCGAAGCCCGACACATGGCCCTGCATCAGCCGCCACTGGATGCAGACCTGGAAGGCGTCGCGGCGCAATTTCTCCGTGTTCAGCACGTCGAGCGCGGTGCGCAGTTCGGCGTCGAGGCGCAGTGCCGCCTGTTCCGGCGCCAGCTTTTCCTTGGCCTTCATCCGGAGCGAATTGGGCGGCTCGAACGGCTCGACGTCCGAGGGGCGCGACAGGTCGTGGCGGCGGTCGGGCCCGACATAATCGGTGGTGACGACGAAATTCTTGCGGCGCTGGATATGCGTCTCGATGCGGCCGGCCAGCAGCGTCGTCGAGAACGGCCTGAGCAGCAGATCGTCGGCGCCGGAACCGACCACGCGCGCGATCAGCGCGGCGTTCTTCTCCCACGCCGTGACGATGATGACGATGAACGGATTGAAGCCGGCCGCGCCCTGGCGCAGCGCCTGGATCATGGCGCACAATTCGCTGTCGGCGCCCTGCGCCTCGCAGAGCGCCAGGTCGGGCGGGCGCTTGCGGATCACATCCTCGAAGGCCTTGAGCGTCGCCACCGTCTCGATGCGGCGGAAGCCCAGCGTGTAGAGCACCGCCCGCGTCGCCATGCGGTTGGCGGACACCGGGTCGTAGACCAGCGTCTCGGCGGTTTCGTAGGAAAGCCTCGTCATCCGGCGGGCGCACAGCAGCTTTTGGGCCGCCCAGAATAGCCATGCGGCCCGTTAAGGAACGGTGCCGGGACGTGGTTAAGAGCGCGCCGCGGCGGCCTCGATGATCGCCAGGAAATCGCTCGCCTTCAGGCTGGCGCCGCCCACCAGCGCGCCGTCGACATCCGGCAGGGCGAGGATCTCGCCGGCATTGCCCGGCTTGACGGAGCCGCCATAGAGGATGCGCACGCCGCCGGCCTCGCCGCCCAGTCGCGCGGTCAGAAGGGCGCGGATATGGGCATGCATCTGCGCGATCTCCGCCGTGGTCGGCGTCCTGCCGGTGCCGATCGCCCAGACCGGCTCATAGGCCAGCACCGTGGCCGATGCCACCGCCTCTTCGGGCACGCTGCCCGCGATCTGGCGCGCGACGACGTCCAGCGCCTCGCCGCCGGCGCGCTCCGCCTCCGTCTCGCCGATGCAGATGACGGGCATAAGCCGCGCCCGCCAGGCGGCGCGGGCCTTGGCGGCGACCATGGCGTCGCTCTCGCCATGATCGTGCCGGCGCTCGGAATGGCCGACGATCACGGCGCCGGCGCCGGCGTCCTTCAGCATCTCCGCACTGATGTCGCCGGTAAAGGCGCCGGAGGGCTCGGCATGGCAATCCTGGCCGCCGATGGAAAAGGCGTTGCTGGCGGCCGCCACCGCGCGCGCGATCAGCGTCGCCGGCGGGCAGACCAGCACGTCGGCAAGCGGCGGCCGCGCGTACAGCGCATGACGCAGCGTGAGGAGCTCGGCCAGGGCCGGGCCCAGCCCGTGCATCTTCCAGTTCCCGACGATCAATTGACGCATCGATGTCTCGCTCAGCGCAGGATCTCCACCAGCAGGACCCAGGCATTGATCACGGTCGTGATCAAGGCGGCGATAACGCCCGGCACCATCCAGCCGATGGCGTCCGGCGCGCCTTTCAGCAGCAGGACGCCGGCGGCGATGATCGGCAGGCTGGAGAGCTGCGTCAGCACGAACCGCACCGCGAAGGCCCGGAACGGCACGCCGCTGCCGCTTCGCGCGCCCTGAAACTGGATGACGCTGGGCATCAGCCACATCACCGCGCCCGCCGCCAGCAATTCGCCGGCGAGCCACCCGGCCGGCTGGTGCGGCACCAGCATGAAGCTCGACGTCACCAAGACGCCGGTGGGCGCCACCAGCGTTTCCGCGGCGCGGCCCGGCAAGGCGGGAAGGGACATGATCCGCGCCAGGTTGATCGAGATCGCCACGATGACAAGACCCGCCAGCGCCGCCGAAGCGCCCACCTCGGCAACGAAGAAATCCCCCCATTCGCCCATCGAACACGCCTTGCCCCGTCCCGCCCCCCTCCCTATCATCCGCCGCCTTTCGCCGCCACATCCGACACACGTCAAGGTTTTCCATGCTTCAGCAAATGCGCGCCTTCTCTAAGTCCTGGATCTCGTCCCTGTTCCTGGGGGCGCTGGCGCTGAGCTTCGCGCTGTGGGGCATCGCCGACATCTTCCGCGTCGGCGGCGACACCAATGTGGTGACGGTCGGAGAGACCCAGGTGCCCTACGAGACCTTCGCGCGCGACTATCGCAATTTCGTGCGCAGCCAGAGCCAGCAGATGGGCAAGGAACTGACGCCCGAACAGGCGCGCAGGATGGGCCTGGGCAATGTGATGCTCGAACAGGTCATCAACCGCTCGGCCATCGACAATGTGGTGGGCGAGCTGGGCCTGACGGTCAGCGACGCCGACGTCTCGGCCAACATCCGCAAGATGAGCGTCTTCAACGGGCCGCTGGGCGGCTTCGACCGCGACACCTTCCAGCGCGCCCTGCAGCAGCGCGGCTATGGCGAGAACGAATTCGTCGAGATCATGCGCGCCGACATGGCGCGTAGCCAGCTGCTCGATCCGCTGGGGGCCGGGTTTCAGGTGCCGCCCGGCTATGCCCATGCCCTCTTCACCTATTCGACGGAGCAGCGCGCGGCGGAGTATATCGTGCTGACGGCTGCGGCGCTGGGCCCGATCGCGCCGCCCAGCGATGCGATCCTGAGCGCCTATGTGAAGGCGCGGCCGGAGCGTTTCAGCACGCCGGAATACCGCGCCGTGTCCTATGCCGATATCGGGCCCGACGACGTGAAGCCGAGCCTCAAGGTCAGCGACGAGCGGCTTCACCAGGAATACGACGCGCGCAAGGACACCTATGTCGTGCCGGAAAAGCGCGACGTCGAGCAGATCACCTTCCGCGACGAGGCCGGCGCCAAGGCGGCGCGCGCCAAGATCGATGGCGGGATGGGCTTCGATGCCGTCGCGAAGGCGCAAGGCGTCGCGGCGGACAATCTGGGCTCGGTCGTCGCGGCCGATCTCGGCACGCGCGGCCCGGCGGTGTTCGCCCTGGCCAATGGCGGCGTGACGGCGCCTCTGAAGAATTTCTCCGGCTGGGTGCTGATGCACGTCACCAAGATCACGCCCGGAAGCTCGAAGTCGTTCGACCAGGCCAAGCCCGAGCTGACCAAATTGCTGCTGGACCAACTCGCCCAGGCCAAGATCGGCGACATCGCCAATGCCTTCACCGACGCGGTCAGCGGCGGCGCCAACATCAAGGACGCGGCCAGGAAGGCCGGCATGCACTTCGGCCATGTCGCAGCGGTCGATGCGCAGGGCCTGGCGCCGGACGGTTCGCGGGCAGCCGCGCCGCTCGACCCGGACTTCCTGGCGCAGGTGTTCAGCGCCGAGGTCGGCGAGGCGGGCGATCCGTTCCAGTCGCGCAGCACCGGCCACACCTACGCGATCGCCGTCGAGGGCGTGACGCCGCCGAAAGTGAAATCGCTGGACGCCGTGCGCGCCGCCGCGACGCAGGCCTGGATAAAGGAACGCGGCGCCGTGCAGCTGCGGATGCAGGCATCGCTGCTGGCCGAGCAGGCCCGCCAGGCCGGCGGCCTTGCCGCCATCGCGCAGAAGCTCGGCACGCCCGTGCAGTCCGGTCCCGCACTGACACGGCAGAGCAGCAACGAGCTGTTCTCGCCCGAACTGATCGCCGCGCTGTTCCGCGTGCCGCCCAACGGCGTCGTCTCCGGCCCGACCGGCAAAGCCGACAGCTACATCATCGCGCGGGTGACGGGCGTGGCGCATCCGCCGCTGCCGCTCGACAATCCGGGCTACCAGCAGAGCGTGAGCAAACTTGCCGGCCAGTTCGGCGATGACATCGCGGTGACGCTGGCGAGCGCCGCGCGCGCCAAGCAGGGCGTGAAGACCAACCAGAAGCTGGTCGACCAGGCCACCGGCGGCGAAGGATCGTGAGCGACCGATGGCCCCGCTGCCGGACTTTGCCGCCTTCGCGCGCGTCTACGAGGCCGGCCGGCCGCAGGCTCTCTACACGCGGCTGATCGCCGATCTGGAGACGCCGGTCTCGGCGTTCCTCAAGCTGGGCGAAGGCCGCGACAATGCCTTCCTGTTCGAGAGCGTGCAGGGCGGCGAAGCGCGCGGGCGCTATTCGATCATCGGCCTCAAGCCCGACCTGATCTGGCGCTGCCGTAACGGCAAGGCGGACATCAACCGCCAGGCGCGCTCGGCGCCGGACGCTTTCTCGCCGGACAAGTTGGGCGACCAGCCGCTGCAATCGCTGCGCCGGCTGATCCGCGAGACGCAGATGGAGCTGCCGGCCGGCCTGCCGCCCATGGCGGTCGGCCTGTTCGGCTATCTCGGCTACGACATGGTGCGGCTGATC
>JAATGL010000146.1 GCA_015654705.1 Alphaproteobacteria bacterium
CTCAAGGTCCGCGCCCAGGGCGACCTGCATGTCGATTTCCACCACACCACCGAGGACAGCGCCATCGTCATCGGCCAGGCGGTCAAGAGGGCGCTGGGCGATTTTGCCGGGCTCACCCGCTTCGGCGCCGCGTTGATCCCGATGGACGAAGCATTGACCCGCGTCGCCGTCGACGTCTCCAACCGGCCCTATCTGATCTGGCGGGTGGAAATCCCCAAGCCCAAGCTGGGCGAGATGGACACAGAGCTGTTCAAAGAATGGTTCCAGGCCTTCGCCCAGAATGCCGGGGTCTGCCTGCACATCGAAAACCTTTATGGCCAGAACAGCCATCACATCGTGGAAAGCTGCTTCAAGGGCACCGCACGGGCACTGCGCCAGGCGATCACGCCGGACGAGCGGCTGGAAGGCGGCGTCGCCTCGACCAAGGGGATCCTGGGAGGCGAATGATGCGTCTGCTCGTGCTGGCCTGTGCCGCGCTCCTCTCGTTCGCGGCTGCGGCAGAGCCGGCCTTCGACCCGAAGCCCTATCTGGAAGACCTCGACCAGGTGCATCGGGTCTTCGAGACCAAATACGCCTTGTTCGAATGGGCCGTGTTCGAGCGCGAGGCCGACCTGCCGGCCCTCTTCGCGCGGACCCGGGCGCGCATCGCGAAGGCGCACAATGATTACGAGGCGCGCAACGCCTTTGACCGTTTCGCACGCTATCTGAACGACGAGCATGTCAGCTTCGCCTGGCCCGCCGGCGCCGCACACGCGGACGGCCCGCCGCCCGGACCATGCGCCCGCTTCGATCCCGCCTATGCCGCCAAGCCGCTGGCGGCGCTGATGCCGGGCTATTCCGCGCTTGCGGGGCCGGCGGAATTTCCGGCCGGGCTGATCGACGCCGGCAAGGCCAGGGTCGGCGTGGTGCAGATCGGCATCTTCTGGGATGCGGGCTTCCCCGGCCTGTGCGAGGCGGCGCTCGCGGCCCTTTCCATTCCCCGCGACAAACCCTGCGACGGGCCCTGCGCCGATCGCATCGACACCTGGGCCGAGGCGCGAATGACGCGGGATTTCACCGACATTTTGCGCGCGCTCAAGGCGGCGAGCGCCGATGTGCTGCTGATCGATGTGACGGGCAATGGCGGCGGCACGGAATGGTCGGAGGCCGCGGCCCGCATGGTGACGCCGATCCGCCTGTCGTCCATGCATGTGCGCGTGGCGCGCGGCGAGCACTGGGCGAAGATCTACGATTCCGCCGATCTGCGCAAAGATGCCGCCGCCGCGCCGGCCGATCGCGCCTATCTGCTCAGCCTGGCCCACGCGGTGGATGCCCGGCGGCGCGACGTGCTGACGCCCTGCGATGCGACGCCCCTGTGGCGCGGCGAGCATCCCGCCTGTCCGCTGCTGGCCGAAGGCTTCTACGAATCCGGTCTTATTGCCTCGGCCGACCCGGAACGCCTGCGCGGCAAGCCGTGGGCAGCGGACGTGTTCTCGCCCATGCAATATCCCTATGCAGAAGGGGTGTGGCGCGGGCCGCTGATCGTGCTGATCGACCGTGATTCCGCCTCGTCGACGTCGCGGTTCGTCGCCCTGCTGCAGGACGCCCATGCCGCGATCATCATGGGCGAGCCGGCCACCTCCGGCGGCGGACACACCGATGGCGGCACACCCACGGTGCTCGCGAACAGCAAGGGCGTGCTGCAGGTGCCGGACTTCGCAGGCTTCAGGGCCGATGGCAGCAACGAGGCCGATGGGCTGGAACCGGATGTTCTGGTCGGCTTCGAACCCGCCGAAGGTGCACATTCACGCGCCCGGCGGGTTCTCGCCAGCCTGCCGGAAGCGGTGATGCGGGCGGACCGCCTGGCCGAAACAAAACAGTGACGCATGTGTCATTTTCATTGATTCTTTAGGGCCAAGAGAGGATATTGGCGGCCGGTCCAGCCCGCAGGAAGCTCCGCCATGGTCCAGATCACCAAAGACAATGCCTATGACGCCGTGGCGCCGGACGATTTTCCCGCGATGCTGGAGGTCGAGCGCTACGGCCACCGCAGTACAGCGTTCGACAAGATCATCTCCGCCACGCATGAGCATTTCTGGGACCCGCTGGACAGGAAATACATCGATTTCAGCGAACCCTTCGACTTGGCCGCCAGGACGATCATGCCGCTGGAATTCTTTCCGATCTTTTCCACCCGTCTCGGCGAGGCGATGCGCGAGGACCAGAAGATCCGCTTCGCCAACGAGGCCTCGCGCTGGCAGATCTCGGGCATCCTGCATGGCGAGCAGGGCGCGCTGGCGCTGTCCGCCTCGCTCTGCCACATCCTGAAGGATCCGGGTGCCCAGGAATACGCCGCCAACCAGACGCGCGAGGAGGCCCGCCACGTCACCGCCTTTTCGGCCTATATCAAGGCGCGCTGGGGCACCCCGTCGCCCTGCGGCGACACGCTGAAAAGCCTTTTGACCGAGATCGTCGGCGCGCCGGAGGTCTACAAGAAGATCGTCGGCATGCAGATGCTGGTCGAAGGCCTGGCGATGGGCGCCTTCGCCACCCTTTACCAGAAATCGCAGGACCCGCTGCTGGTGAATCTCTGCCAGCTGGTGATGACCGACGAGGCGTTTCACCACAAATTCGGGAAGATCTGGGCCGACCGCACCATCCCCAAGCTGACGGCGGACGAGCACAACATCGTCGAGGACTGGGCGGCGCAGTGCTTTCAGACGCTGCTGTTCAACCTGGTCAATGCCGAACAGATGAAGACGGCCTATGCGGCGGTCGGCATCGACTGGCAGGACGCCCGCGCCGCCATCATGGAGGCCTATACCGACGACC
>JAATGL010000178.1 GCA_015654705.1 Alphaproteobacteria bacterium
CAATATCCGCATCCGCAACGAGATGATGGGGGGCGCCGAGGTCGGCAACACGATCTATTATTCGCCCGAGACGCCGAGCGGCGAGACCATGCCGATCTTCGACGCCGCGATGCGCTACCAGAAGGACGGCGTGCAGACGGTGATCGTCGGCGGCAAGGAATACGGCACCGGCTCGTCGCGCGACTGGGCGGCCAAGGGGCCGAGGCTGCTTGGCATCCGCGCCGTGATCACCGAGAGCTTCGAGCGCATCCACCGCTCCAACCTGGTCGGCATGGGCGTGGCGCCCTTCGCCTTCGCCGACGGCAAGACGCGGCGCGACTACCGCTTCACAGGCCGCGAGGCGATCGACATTCCCGGCCTGTCGGGCAAGATCACGCCGCGCATGAAGGTGACCGCGACCATCCACTACCCCGACGGCACCACCGCCCCGATGCCGCTGATGCTGATGATCCTCACCGCCGACGAGGTCGGCTATTTCGTCAATGGCGGCATCCTGCCCTACGTGCTGCGCAACCTGCTGGCGGCCTAGCCGGGCCTTTCCATATGCGCCGGCGACGGGAGCGCGCGCTGGCGGCGTTCAAGCCGAAGTGACTGGAGGTGGGCAGCGGGCCTGCCTATGTTGGGGCATGAGTTTTTCCGTGAAAATGGCCACCGGCGCACTGCTCGGCGCCTTGATGTTCCACGCGGCCGCGGCGAGCGCCGGGCCGGCCAGGCGGCCCGTGGTGGTGGAGCTTTTCACCAGCCAGGGCTGCAGTTCCTGTCCGCCCGCCGATGCGCTGCTGGCCAGGCTGGCCAGGCGGCCGGACGTGCTGGCGATGAGCCTGCCGGTGACCTATTGGGACATGCTGGGCTGGAAGGACACGCTGGCCAGCGAAGCCAACACGCGCCGCCAGAAGGCCTATGCGGCCGCGATGGGCCATGGCGCGGTCTATACGCCGCAGATCATCGTCGACGGCGTCAGCGACGTCGTCGGCAGCCGCGAGGCGGCGGTGCAGGCCGCGATCGAGGCCCGCGCCCATGACGGCGGCGACGACGACGTGCCGGTCACGCTGCGCGAGACGCCGCACGAATTGCAGATCGCCGTCGGCGCGGCGGCGGATCGCGGCGCCCGTCCGGCGGCGACGGTGTGGATGTTCCATCTGCGCGGCACGGCCACGGTGGCGATCGGCGGCGGCGAGAATGACGGGCGCACCATGACCTACCGCAACATCGTCGGCGACCTGAAGGCGGTCGGCCAATGGAAGGGCGAGGCGCTGTCGATCGACCTGCCGCGCGGCGAGCTGGAAGGCCTGCCGCATGACGGCGTCGCGGTGGTGGTGCAGCGCGGCGGCTACGGCCATGTCGTGGGCTCGGCACTGCTCAACCATCCCGACTTCTACGCCGAGCAATAGCGGCGCATAATCGCCCGCGCGATGGCGCTGTTCTTCGATTCGCTCTGGTTCGACGCGCGGCTTGCGGCCCTGGGCCTTAGGCGCAGCGATGTCGCGGCGGCGCTGGGGCTGAGCGGGGACGACATCGGCGAACTCTGGAAGGATCAGCGCGAATTGACGGCGCGGGACGTGCGCCTGCTGGCGGCGTTGCTCGGCGTGACGGGCGCGGAGATCGCGTCGCGCGCCGGCATCGCCACGCCGGTGCCGCAGGAGCCGCCGCAGAATACCGAGCAGCGTCTCGCGCGCATCGAGGCCGAGCTGGGAGAGATCAAGAGGCTGCTGCTGACGCTGACGGAGAGGGGCGCGTGAGCGCCTTCGCCGCGATGCTGCTCTGCGCCGCGGTCGCGGCCTGGATCGTCGCGGCCGCCGCGCCGGCTTCGGCCCGCGCCTTCATCCGCTTTGCCGCCATGCTCTATGCCGCGCTGGCGGCCGCCAATGTCGTGGACGCGCGGCTGGCGGATGCGGTGGCGCTGATCGTTTCGGCGGTCGCGCCGACGATGCTGGCGCTGGCGGCGCTGCGTGTTTTCCACCGTCCGCCGGCGCCGAGCCTGGCCGCCGTGCTGCTGGTCACGACCTGTCTCGCCGGAATGGCCGCCGCGGCGACGGGCCTCTGGCTCCTGGCCTTCGTGCCGCTCGCGGTTTCCGTCACCGTTTTGATCGTTGTGGGATCGCGCAGGCTGGGCGATTCCCCCACCGCCGCGGCTCAGACGATGGTGTCGGCAGCGGCCTTTGTCGCCGGCGCCTCGGCCTTCGTTACGGAGGGCGCCGGCGCGCGGGCGGCGCTGCTGCTGTTTTCGGCCGCCGGACTATTGGGGATCGCGCTGGCACTGGCGCGCGATTCAGGCATTGAAATCGAGCAGGAGAGCGGGCGCGATCCGCGCGCCGCGGCCGCCATACGCCGCGCGCGCTGAGACGATGCTGGGTGCTTGCGGATCCGTGGCCTGTGCGATCACCTGCGCGGCGAATGGCGCGCTGAGCAGCGGCGCGTGCCAGAACGGTGCGGGTTCCGCTGTTCCAAATCGAGACGCCGGGGCGCCCGCCTGATGGGATGTCCGACGCTCGCTCGCGTCATGCTCGGAACGGCCTTGTGTATGCAATCCGCTTGCTTCGCGCGGCTTTTCCAGACGCAGCGCACGCGCCGGCGCGCTCCACCCGCCGGGAGCCTTCGTGGAATTCCATGTCGCGGTCGCGCTCATAACCTTCTCTTAAGGCAAAGTGCGGGCCGTGCTTTTTGGTTCCCCGAGTCAGGCCGGAGTTACGAGTTTTTTAAGGCCACCCGGTCATCATCGCCGTCAATGGCCGGAAAACCGGCCGGGGATGGTGGATGTGCTGAGTCAGTCGCTGCAGAACAAACCTGCCGACAGCGTGACGGCGTTGCGCGCCGTCGAGGACGCTGAACGGATGCGCCTGGCCATCGCCGGCGCCAGGATCGTCGCCTTCGACTGGACGCTCGCCGACGACCGGATCGTCTGGGAAGGCGATTGCGACATCCTTCCGCAGCAATTCAGCGCCGACAGCCTCCATCGCGGCCGCGCGTTCCTGAACTTCGTCAGCGCCGAGGGCCGCACCCAGCTCGCCGCCGTGATCGCGGGCACATCGCCCGATCCGGTCCATTTCGACATCGATCTCGAACTGGCCTCGGCGATGGGATCGCTGTGGTTCGTCATGCTGGGGATGCGCACCCCCGGCCCGAACGGCACGAGCGAGCGCCTCACCGGCGTGATGCGCGAGATCACCGAGCGCCGCCGCGAGGGGCAGCGGCTGCGCTACCTGGCGACGCGCGACGAGCTGACCGGCCATCTCAACCGCAATTCGCTGCGCGCCGAACTGGCGCAGGCGATCGACAAGGCCAAGGCGGAGGAGCGCAACTGCGCCTTCCTCGTCGCCTCGATCGATCGGCTGGCGATGATCAACGACACCTACGGCTTCGACGCCGCCGACGAGGTGATCGTCGCGGTCGGCGAACGGCTGGCGCGCACGCTGCGCTCGACCGACGTGATCGGCCGCACCGCCGGCAACAAGTTCGGCGTCATCCTCGGCAATTGCAGCAACCGCGAACTGAGACTGGTGGCCGAGCGCCTGCGCGCCGCGGTGCGCGACCGCGTCGTCGAGACGCGCTCCGGCATGGTCTCGACCACCAGCTCGGTCGGCGCCGTGCTGCTGCCGCAGGGCGCTTCCTCCAGCCAGGAGGCGATGCTGCGCGCCGAGGAAACGCTGATGCGCGCGCGCAGCGCCGGGCGCGACGGCTTTGCGGTCTATACCAGGTCGCCGCAGCTCGAAACCGGGCGCCTGCGCCTGATGGCGATCGCCGACGACGTGGTGGCGGCGCTGAAGGACGGGCGGCTCATCTTCGCCTATCAGCCGATCGTCGATGCCCGGACGCGCCAGGCCGTGCATCACGAATGCCTGCTGCGCATGCGGCGCGAGGACGGCACCATCGTGACCGCCGGCCAGTTCATTCCGGCGGCCGAGCAGCTCGGCCTGATCCAGCGGGTCGACCGCCACGCGCTGGAGATGACCGTCGCCCAGCTTCACGCCCATCCCAACAGCACGCTGGCGGTCAACGTCTCGGGCACGACGGCGGGCGATCCCTCCTGGCTCAAATCCTTCATCGATTATGTACGGGCCAACGGCACCGTCGCCAACCGCATGATCATCGAGCTGACCGAGACCGCGGCGCTGCACCATTTCGAGGAGAACGCCCAGTTCGTCAGCCAGTTGCGCGAACTCGGCTGCCGTGTGGCGATCGACGATTTCGGCGCCGGCTACACCTCGTTCCGCAATCTGCAGATGCTGCGCGTCGATATGGTCAAGATCGACGGCACCTATGTGCAGGGCCTCGCGACCTCGCCCGACAACCAGATCTTCGTGCGCACGCTGGTCGAACTCGCGCGCAACTTCAATCTGAAGACGGTCGCCGAATGGGTCGGCTCCGAGGCGGAAGCCGCTCTCCTGGAAGGCTTCGGCGTCGACTATTTCCAGGGCTTCCATTTCGGCCAGCCTCTTCTCGACCTGGACTGGGCGAAGAGCTGACGCCCGTCTCATGCGGCCGTCGGAGGCTTACTTGCGCTGGCTCAGCTCCGCGAGCTGTCGGCGCATCGCTTCGATCTCGCTCTTCAGTTCGCTGATGTCTTCCGAGGCCCTGGATTTCGTCTCGCCCGCGCCGTTGGGTTTGGCGTCGTCGTCGCCCGCGGCGCGCGGCTTGGGCACGAAGGGCGAGAACATCTGCATGGCGCGCTCGAACATGGCGAGGTTCTGGCGCGTCAGGGTTTCGAGCACCTGGCTGCCGCCGCCGAACGCCTCGGCGATGCGGTTGCGCATCGCTTCCTGGTTCTTGGTGAAGCCGTCCATCGACATGTCGAGATAGCCCGGCACGAAGCCCTGCAGGCTGTCGCCGTAGAAGCGGATCAATTGGCGCAGGAACTTGATCGGCAGGAGGCTCTGGCCCTTGGCCTCTTCCTCGAAGATGATCTGGGTCAGGACCGAGCGGGTGATGTCCTCGCCGCTGCGCGCGTCGCGCACCTCGAATTCGGTGCCGGCCTTCACCATCTCGCAGAGATGGTCGAGCGTCACATAGCTCGATGTCTGGGTGTTGTAGAGGCGCCGGTTCGCGTATTTCTTGATGATGACCGGGTCGGCCTTGGCCTGTTCTTCCACCGCGTGTTCAACCCTTAGAGTGTCGAGCGTTTCGCGCCGCCCGCGCGGGTTCCCGCCGCTTACAAAAGCATCACATTTTCCATCCTGTCCAGTGTTTTTGCGCGCCTGCAGCAAAAACCTATGGTCCTTGGGGGAATTAGTCCGTTGAACCTATTGGGTTAATTTATCCCCGTTGTCCCGCGCTCGCATTCGCGGCAATTTGCTTGCAACAGCAACAGATCGCCCGAGGTTCCCATGGAAGACGTCGTCATCGTATCGGGGGCGCGCACGCCCGTCGGCTCCTTCAATGGCGCCTTCGCCGGCGTCCCGGCCCATGAGCTGGGGCGCACCGCGATCCGCGAGGCGCTGGCGCGCGCCGATGTGCGGCCGGCGGATGTCTCAGAAGTGATCATGGGCCAGATCCTGACCGCGGCGCAGGGCCAGAACCCGGCGCGCCAGGCTTCGGTCAATGCCGGCATCCCGTTCGAGACGCCGGCCTGGATCGTCAACCAGCTCTGCGGCTCGGGCCTGCGCGCGGTGGCGCTCGGCTTCCAGGCCATTCTCAACGGCGACGCGACGGTGATCGTCGCCGGCGGCCAGGAATCGATGAGCCAGGCGCCGCACGCCGCTTATCTGCGCGCCGGCACCAAGATGGGCGCGCTGGAATTCACCGACACGATGCTGAAGGACGGCCTGATCGACGCCTTCCACGGCTACCACATGGGCGTCACCGCCGAGAACGTGGCGCGCGAATGGCAGATCACCCGCGAGATGCAGGACCGCTTCGCCGTCGCCTCGCAGAACAAGGCCGAGGCGGCGCGCAAATCCGGCCGCTTCAAGGACGAGATCGTTCCCGTCACGGTCAAGGAGCGCAAGGGCGAGAAGATCGTCGACACCGACGAGTTCATCCGCGACGGCGTGACGCTCGACGGCATCGCGGGCCTCAAGCCGGCCTTCCAGAAGGACGGCACCGTCACCGCCGCCAACGCCAGCGGCATCAATGACGGCGCCGCGGCGCTGGTGCTGATGAGCGCCAAGGAGGCGAAGGCGCGCGGCCTGACGCCGCTGGCGCGCATCGCGTCCTGGGCGACGGTCGGCGTCGATCCGGCGCTGATGGGGTCGGGGCCGATCCCGGCCTCGCGCAAGGCGCTGAAGAACGCCGGCTGGCAGGCCTCCGATCTCGACCTCGTCGAGGCCAACGAGGCCTTCGCCGCCCAGGCCTGCGCCGTCAACAAGGACATGGGCTGGGACGCCGCGAAGGTGAACGTCAATGGCGGCGCCATCGCCATCGGCCATCCGATCGGCGCCTCGGGCGCGCGCATCCTGACCACGCTGCTCTATGAAATGGGCCGGCGCGACGCCCATAAGGGCCTTGCCACGCTCTGCATCGGCGGCGGCATGGGCATCGCGATGTGCGTGGAACGCTGAGACGCGGCGCGGATTTCTAAACAAATGTCCATTCATCGCGGGTTCAGCATCGCGCCCCCTACACTGCGGCCAGGTCGTCCGCACAGGAGAACGCTTATGGCGATGGGTAGGATGGCAGCCGCGGCTGCCTTGTCGGCGCTCCTGGTAGGCGCCTCCGCGTCGGAGGCCTCGGCGCATTGCTACCGCCATTGCGGTCCGGTGGTGGGCCTGTTCGGCCTCGCCGGCGCCATCGTGGTGGGCGCCGCGACGATCGCGACGGCGCCGCTCGTGATCGTCGGCGACGCGCTCACCGGCGGCCCGGCGCCGCATCCCTATTATGACGGCCCGCGCTACGCCTATGGTCCGGGCTATGCCTACGGTCCGGGTTACGCCTATGGCCCGCGCGCGGCCTATTACGGCCCCCGCGGCTATTACAGCCCGCGGCGCTTCTACCGCCGGCGCTATTACCGCTACTGACCGTCCGGCCTGTGCGGCAACATATTCGGGCCGGGTGCTCGCGCGGAGCCCGCTTTCTGTTCTAGAGTCTCCTCAAACACGAGACGTCAGGGGAGTGAGACATGGCACGGGTAGCGATCGTCACGGGCGGCACGCGCGGCATCGGCGAGGCGATTTCGGTGGCGCTGAACGGCGCGGGCTATCGGGTCGCCGCCAATTATTGCGGCAATGACGACCGCGCCAGGGCGTTCACCGAAAAGACCGGCATCGCCGCCTACAAATGGGACGTGGCCGATTTCGATGCCTGCGTCGCCGGCGTGGCGCAGGTCGCGGCCGAACTCGGGCCCGTCGCGGTGATCGTCAACAATGCCGGCATCACGCGCGATGCCACGATGAAGAAGATGAGCCGCGCCGGCTGGGACGAGGTGGTCGACACCAATCTCGGCGGCTGCTTCAACATGTGCAAGGCGGCGTGGGACGGTATGCTGGAACGCGGCTTCGGCCGCATCGTCAATAGCGGCTCGATCAACGGCCAGGCCGGCCAGTACGGCCAGGTGAATTACGCCGCCGCCAAGTCGGGCATCCACGGCTTCACCAAGGCGCTCTCCCAGGAAGGCGCGCCCAAGGGCATCACCGTCAACGCCATCGCGCCGGGCTATATCGACACCGACATGGTGGCCGCGGTGCCGCCCAACGTGCTGGAGAAGATCGTCGCGCGGATCCCCGTGGGCCGGCTGGGCAGGGCGGAGGAGATCGCGCGCGGCGTGCTGTTCCTGGTCGCCGACGAGGCGGGCTTCGTCACCGGCTCGACCGTGTCGATCAATGGCGGCCAGCATATGTATTGAGGCGTGATCGCGCTTAGCTCTCTCGACGTCGAGCATCTGACCGGCATCCGCGGCGGGCGGGTGCTGTTTCGCGGGCTGGATTTCCGCGTCGCGGCGGGCCGGGCGCTGTGCATCGAGGGCGCCAACGGCGCGGGCAAGACCTCGCTGCTGCGCATGCTGGCGGGCTTCCTGGCGCCGGCCGCGGGAACCATCCGTCTACGGACGAAGGACGCCGAGGTCGAAGACGGCGAGGAGCGCGGCCGGTTCGCGGGCTGGCTCGGCCATCGCGACGCGGTCAAGCCGCAGATGACGGTGCGCGAGACGCTGCATTTCTTCACCCGGCTTTACGGCAGCGCGGGCGATGTCGAGGCGGCGCTGGAGACGGTCGGCCTCGCCCGCCTCGCCGAGCTGCCGGGACAATATCTCTCGGCCGGGCAGAAAAAGCGCGTGGCGCTGGCGCGGCTCGCGCTCTGCGCCCGGCCGCTCTGGCTGCTGGACGAGCCGCTGGCCTCGCTCGATGCGGCGGGCAAGGCGGTCGCCGCCGGCCTGGTCGCGGCGCACTGCGCCACGGGCGGCATCGCCGTCGTCGCGACCCATGAACCGCTGGAGATCGCCTGCGAACGGCTGGTGCTGGGTCCGGCATGACCGCGTTCCTCGCGCTGCTCTCCCGCGATATCCGCCTGGCCGCGCGCGCCGGCGGCGGCGCGATGCTGGCGCTGGCGTTCTTCGCCGCGGTGGCGACGCTGGTGCCGCTCGGCGTCGGCGCCGATCTGAAGCTGCTGGCGCGGATCGCGGGCGGCGTCTTGTGGGTGGCGGCGGTGCTGGCCTCGCTCCTGGCGCTCGACCGTCTGTTCCAGGCGGATTTCGAGGACGGCAGCCTGGATGTGATCGCGCTGGGGCCGCTGTCGCTGGAGGCGACATGCCTGGCCAAGATTGCCGCGCACTGGCTGACCACCGGCTTGCCGCTGACCATCCTGTCGCCGCTGCTGGCCGTGCTGTTCGATCTGCCGTTCGCCGCGACGGCGGCGCTGTTCGTCTCGCTGCTGATCGGCACGCCGGCGGTCGGCGCGATCGGCGCCATCGGCGCGGGCCTGACGGTCGGGGTCCGGCGTGGCGGCCTGATTCTGCCGCTGATCGTGCTGCCGCTGCTGGCGCCCGCCGTGATCTTCGGCGCCGGCGCGGTGCTGGCGGTGCTGGACGGGCTGAGCAACGGCGCCCTGCCGCTGCTGGCGGCGTTCTCTTTTGCCGCCGTCCTGTTGTCGCCTTTTGCCGCGGCGGCGGCGCTGCGGCTAAACCTCGCCGGATGATCCGCCGATCTGATAGAAGGCCTTTCGATGTTGCGCTATGCCAATCCCGCCAAATTCATGTCGCTGAGCGGCGCGGTATTGCCGTGGCTGGCGGCGGCCTCGGCCTTGCTGCTGGCGGGCGGCCTCTATCTCGGCCTGTTCGCGGCGCCGCCGGACTATCAGCAGGGCGATACGGTGCGCGTGATGTTCGTGCATGTGCCGGCGGCCTGGACGGCGATGATGGCCTATGGGCTGATGGCGGCGGCGTCGCTGATCGGACTGGTCTGGCGCCATCCGCTGGCCGATGTGGCGGCCAAGACGGCAGCGCCGCTCGGCGCGCTGTTCACGGCACTGGGACTGATCACCGGCTCGCTGTGGGGACGGCCGATGTGGGGCACCTGGTGGGTGTGGGACGGGCGGCTGACCTCGTTCCTGCTGCTGCTGTTCCTCTATCTGGGCTACATCGCGCTGTGGAACGCGATCGAGGACGAGACGCGCGCCGCGCGCGCCGCCGCCATCCTGGCGCTGGTCGGCGCGGTCAATCTGCCGATCATCGAATTCTCCGTCGACTGGTGGACGACATTGCACCAGGGCGAGAGCATCCTGCGCCGCGGCGGCTCGCTGATCGCGCCGGTGTTCCTGTGGCCGCTGTTCGCAATGGCGCTCGGCTACACGGCGCTGTTCTTCACGCTCTGGCTGGTGCGCATCCGCACCGAGATCCTCACGCGCCGCGCGCGCAGCCTGATGCTGATGGGCGCGCCATGAGCCATTTCCTCGCGATGGGCGGTTACGCCGTCTATGTCTGGCCGGCCTATGGCATTTCGCTGATCGGCCTCGTCGCTGCGGTCGTCTCGACGCTGCACGCCTATGGGCGCGCCAAGGCGTCGCTGGCCGCGCTGGAGGGCCGAAAGCCGTGAAGCGGATTTTCTATCTCCTGCCGGCGCTGGGATTCGCCGTCCTCGCCTTTTTCCTGTTCCGCAGCCTGATCCTGCCGGCGCCGGACATCCTGCCTTCGGCGCTGATCGGCAAGCCGGTGCCGCGGCTGGCGCTGGCGGCGCTCGACGCCACGACGCGGGGCTTCGGGCCGCAGGAGCTGTCGTCCGGCCATGTGACGGTGGTGAACGTCTTCGCCTCCTGGTGCCTGCCCTGCCACAGCGAGGCGCCGGTGCTCGCCGAACTCGCCGGCGCGCGCGATGTCGCGCTTTACGGCCTGGTGCAGAAGGACACGCCCGCCAAGGTGCACGCCTTCCTGAGCGAGGCCGGCAATCCGTTCCAGCGCATCGCGCTCGACGCCGACGGCCGCGCCAGCATCGAATGGGGCGTCTACGGCGTGCCGGAGACTTTCGTCGTCGACGGCGGCGGCATCATCCGCGCGCGCTTCGTCGGCGAGATCACGCAGGAGGTGCTGGACAGCCAGCTCCTCCCCGCCATCGCGCGGGCGAAAAGCGCGTCGTGATCTTCAGCCTTTGGAAACCATAGTCTGAAAGATTGGCGCCATGCAGCTCAGCGCCGCCAATCTTCTCATCGCCGCCCAGCAGGCGGCCAGGCCGGCGCCGCAGGCCGGAGCGCCCAAATTCGCCGCCGCGCTCGCCGCCGAAAACACCAAAGACGATGCGTTCGCGCCGCTGGCCTTCAGGCAGACGGCGGGCGCCGCGCCGGCGCGTCCGGCGACGGTGCAAAATCCACCGTCGCGGCCCGGCGCCGCGCTCGATATCCGCGTCTGACCGGAACGTTTCAGCCGCGCTTGCGGCGTCCGCCCTTGCGCGGCGGCTTGGCCGAGCCGTTGGCCGCCAGCGCGTCCGCGGCGGAGGCGATCTGCGCCAGCGACTTTATGAATTTCGCCCGCTCGGAGGCCGGCAGCACCTCCAGCAAGGCGCGCTCCGCGCGTTCCGCCGCGAGCCGCGCCGAGCGCAGCGCCTTGCGGCCGCTGGCGCTGATCGCGACCGCGTTGGCGCGCTGGTCCTCTTCCGTGCGCTCGCGCGAGAGCAGGCCTTTCTCCACCATGCGGCGCGCCATCTCCGCCAGCGTCGAGCGGTCGATGCCGGTGATCTCGACGAGCGCGGTCTGGCTGACGCCTTCATTGTGCTCGAGTGCGGCGAGGACCGTAAACTGCTGCTTGGTGAGTTCGCGCGCGCCGGCTTCGAGGGCGTAAAGGTCGCTGAAATATTGCTGGCACCGTCGGATCAGATGGGACGGCGCCTGTGCGAGATCGAACCCCCCGTTCGGTCTGCGCTGAACCTTCATGAGATACCCCCGGAATTGAACAACGGCATGACCGGCGTTCAATTCGCCGGCTCGCTTGTACCTACCCGCGAGACGCCGGGTGCTCCCTACTCGGATATGCTCGCGCGCGAAAGCCTAGACATGTGTGCGCTCCGCGACAACTCTTCTCTATCGCGTTTGCGCGGGCGATGGCAATGCGCGCGATGCATTTCGATCTTTTGTTTCGCGCAAAATGCGGAACGATTTCCGCGTCCGTCTGAAAACCGTTCGCAGTTTTGTTTCGGCGGACGGCGCATCGCACGATGCGTGCCGCGGGGAGACACAATGGAACGGCATGTCCGCGGCGGCGCCTGCCATATCTATTGCGGCAGGCCCGCAGAGTTGACGGAATTGGGCCGCGCCGCGTGCGACATCGTGCGCCCTCGTGGAGCGACGGCGTCTCGATCTGGGAAGATATTCCGTGGACGGAGGGAGCAATCAGGACGCGTCCGGCGTCTCGTTCTCGCTTTGATGGCGCATCAGCAGCGGCGCCTGCGACAGCGAGAACAGGAAGATCAGCGGCATCACGCCCCAGACCTTGAAGTCGACCCAGATCGGCGTCGGGAAATTGCGCCAGATGATCTCGTTGGCGCAGGCCAGCGCCAGAAAGAAAATCCCGTAGCGCAGCGTCAGCGTGCGCCATGCCGCATCGGGCATGTCGAAGCCGAGCGACAGGACGTATTTCAGAAACAGGCGGTTGAAGTAAAGCCCGCCCAGCAGCGTCAGTCCGAACAGGGTATAAAGCGCCGTCGGCTTCATCTTGATGAAGACGTCGTTCTTCAGATAGAGCGTCAGCCCGCCGAAGATGATCACCAGCACCGCGGTCATGATCGGCACCGGCGACAGCTTGCGCTCGATCGCGTAGTCGAGCGCCAGCGCGACCAGCACCGCCGCCATGAACACGCCCGTCGCGGCATAGATGCCGAGGAACTGGTAGGACAGGAAAAACACGAAGAGCGGACCGAGGTCCAGCGCGAAGCGGCGCAGCTGCGGGTTCATGCGGCACCGGTCAGGGCTTTGGCGAACGCCTCCGCCTCGAAGGGCTGCAGGTCGTCCTCGCCTTCCCCGATGCCGATGAAGTGCACCGGCAGTGCGAACTTCGCGGCCAGCGCCACCAGGATGCCGCCCTTGGCGGTGCCGTCGAGCTTGGTCATCACCAGGCCGGTCAGCGGCACGCTGGCCCTGAACGCCTCGACCTGCGCAATCGCGTTCTGCCCCGTGGTTGCATCGAGGATCAGCAGCACCGCGTGCGGCGCGCCCGGATCGACCTTCTTGATCACGCGCGCGATCTTTTCCAGTTCCGCCATCAGGCCGGCCTTGTTCTGCAGGCGCCCCGCCGTGTCGATCAGGAGCACGTCGGCCCCGGCGGCGCGCGCACGCGTCAGCGCGTCGAAGGCGAGCCCGGCGGCATCCGCGCCGGCGGCGCCGGACACGACCTCGGCGCCGATGCGCCGGCCCCAGATCTGCAGCTGCTCGATGGCGGCGGCGCGGAAGGTGTCGCCGGCCGCCAGCATCACCTTCGATCCGCCGGCCGCCAGGCGCTTGGCCAGCTTGCCGATGGTCGTGGTCTTGCCGGTGCCGTTGACGCCCGCCACCAGGATCACGAACGGCGCCTTGCCGCGATCGACGGCGAGCGGTTTCTCGACCGGCTTGAGGACCTTGGCGATTTCGGCGGCCAGGATGCGCTTCAGATCGTAGTCGGAGATCACCGCATCGTAGCGGTCCCGGCCCACCGCGCGCGCGATGGCGCCAGCCTGCGCCGGGCCCAGATCGGCGCGGATCAGCGCCTCCTCCAGTTCGCCCAGCGTTTCGGCGTCCAGCGGCTTCTTGGTGAACAGGCCGGTCAGGCTGTCGCTCAAGCCCGCCGTGCTGCGCGACAGTCCCGCTTTCAGCCGCTCGAACAGGGTGAGCGGGGGAGGCGCTTCGCCGAACTGTCTCATGCGGCCTGCGCGATCAGATGGCCGGCAGCCGCGCCCGTCACGCGGGCACGGACAAGCGCGCCCGGCGTCGCGTCGCCCTCAAATTTTACCGGCGCGAAGCAGGGCGTGCGGCCCCTGCCGGGCTTTTCCATCAGCAGCGTCTGTGTGGTGCCGCTTAGCAACGCAAGACGCGAGGCCAGCGCCGCATCGCCCCTGGCGCGCAGCCGCGCCGCACGTTCCTTGACCAGGGCACCGCCCAGTTGCGGCATGCGCGCCGCCGGCGTGCCGCTGCGCGCGCTGAACGGAAAGACATGCAGGAAGGAGAGGCCCGCCGCGTCGACCAGATCCAGGCTGTTCTCGAACATCGCTTCGCTTTCGGTGGGAAAGCCGGCGATCAGGTCGGCGCCGAAGGCGGCGTCCGGCCGCGCGCGGCGCACCGTGTCGCAGAACGCGATCGTGTCGCGCCGCGAATGCCGCCGCTTCATGCGCTTCAGGATCATGTCGTCGCCCGATTGCGCCGAGAGATGGAAATGCGGCATCAGCCGTTCCTCCTCCGCGATGGCGCGCAGCAGTTCCGCATCCGCCTCGATGGAATCGATGGAGGACAGCCGCAGGCGCTTCACCTCGGGCACCAATTTGAGGATCTTGCGCACCAGCAGGCCGAGCGTCGGCGCGCCCGGCAGGTCGGCGCCATAGGCGGTCAGGTCCACGCCGGTCAGCACGATCTCGGCGAAGCCCTGTTCGGCGAGGCGCCGCGCCTCCGCGACCACCGCGCCCATCGCGACGCTGCGCGAATTGCCGCGTCCGTAGGGAATGATGCAGAAGGTGCAGCGATGGTCGCAGCCGTTCTGCACCTGCAGGAAGGCGCGCGCCCGGCCCTCGAAACTGTCGACGAATTGCGCGGCGGTCTCGCGCACCGACATGATGTCGTTGACGCGCACGCGCTCCGCCGCGCCGAGGCCGAAATCGGCATAGCTTGCGGCGCGCAGCTTTTCTTCGTTGCCGAGCACGGCGTCGACTTCGGCCATGCCGGCATAGGTCTGGGGTTCGGTCTGGGCGGCGCAGCCGGTGACGATGATCCTGGCCTGCGGCTGTTCGCGGCGCGCGCGGCGGATCGCCTGGCGCGACTGGCGAACCGCTGCCGCCGTCACTGCGCAGGTGTTGAAGATGACGGCGTTTTCGAGCCCGGCCTCGCCGGCGCGCGCCCGCACCGCCTCGGACTCGTAGGCGTTGAGCCGGCAGCCGAAGGTCACGACCTCGATCATGCGGCGTAGGCTCCCAGATCGACCTCGCCGCGGAACGCCAGCGTGGCCGGCCCGGTCATCAGGACGTGGCCGTCGCCCGCGCGCCATTCGATGCCGAGCGCGCCGCCGTCGAGCAGGACTTCGACCTTGCGCTGCGCAAAGCCGCGCCGGTGCGCCGCGACCGTCGCCGCACAGGCACCGGTGCCGCAGGCGCTGGTGATGCCGGCGCCGCGCTCCCACACCCGCATGCGCAGATGCGCGGGGTCCAGCACGCGCACGAATTCGACATTGACGCGGTTCGGAAACAGCGGATGGCTCTCGATCCGTGCGCCGAGTGCTGCGACCGGCGCGGCTTCGGCGTCGTCCACGAACAGCACGCAATGCGGATTGCCGACATTGACCGCCGAGGCGATATGCGACGCGCCGTCGACGTTGATCGCGAAGCGGTTGGTGTCTTCCGGCCGCGCCAGCGGGATGTCGTCCCAGGCAAGCCGCGGCGTTCCCATGTCCACCGTCACCGCGTCGCGGCCCGCGTCGATGCAGACGAGCTCGCCGCCCGCCGTGTCGATCACCACGCGGTCGCGATCCTTCTCCTCCATCAGCAGCCGCGCCACGCAGCGCACCGCATTGCCGCAGCTCTCGACCTCGCCGCCATCGGCGTTGTGGATGCGCAGCGCCGCGTCGATGCCGTCGCGGCCGGCGCCGATCACGATGACCTGGTCGCAGCCGACGCCGAAGCGCCGGTCGGCCACCGCGCGCGCCGCCGCCGCGTCGAGCGCAAGCCCGTAGCGGCGCGCGTCGAACACGACGAAATCATTGCCCAGGCCGTGCATTTTCAGGAAGGGGGTCATGAGGCCTATATAGGCGGATCGACCGGCTGCGGCCAGTGCCGTTCAGGCCGACGGTCCCGGCCTGACATAGCGCTGATAAACCAGGAAACTCGCCGCCGAGGCCAGCACGATGGCGATCGCATAGGTGCCGAGCCCGGCGGTCGTGCCGTGCAGCCACAGAACCCCTGCATAGGCGGCATCGCCCAGCGCGAACAGCGCCATCACGATCACAAAGCCCAGTGCCATCTTCCGCTCCATGCCGCGACTATGGCATGGGGAAAGACGCCGGGCCACCGATCACAACGGATGCGTATCGCTACGGGACTTTCGGAACCACCGGCGGTGCGGGCGGCGTCACCACGGTCGGCGTCGGCGGCGCGAAACTGGGCGGTGTCTTGGTGGCGTTGGGGGCGGCCGGCGCGGACGTTGCCGGCTTGACCGGCGGCGTCGCGGCCGGTTTGGGCCAGGCGGTGCCGCCGATCGCAGCGGCGTCGGGATGCTTGTCGGCGAATTTCCACGTTCCGTTCAGGTAGTAGGCGACGATGCCGCCCAAGACCAGGACGACATCGATGCAGACTGCCGTGTTGTTGGCCAGTGTCAGCGCGACGATGCCGATCACGATGATCGCGGCGATCACGACATAGGAGGTGTGGCCCACGACGCCGGCGCCCAGCCTTACCTGGTCGCCGCTTTGCGGCCGTCTTAGAAGCTGGTTAAGCCTGTCCCCGAAAATCGCCATGGTCGCGCCCCGTTTGCGCGAGATTTGCGCAGGTTGGGGGCAAATGGCAACGCGGCGCGGTTGACTTGGTTAAACCCTCCGCCTAAACCCCGCCGATCCGGAAAAGCCCCAGGCCTTTCCGGTCCCGGGCCCTGCGCCCGGGATCGCCCCCAGGCAGCGCAGGTGCGCCCCCTGGGGCTGTACCGCTTTGCATGATGGGAACGGCATGTTCGACAGTCTTCAATCGCGCCTCGGCGCCACCTTCGACCGGTTGCGCGGGCGCGGGGCGCTCAGCGAAGCCGATGTCGACGAGGCGCTGGGCGACGTGCGCGCGGCGCTGGTCGAGGCCGATGTCGCGCTGCCGGTGGTTAAGGATTTCATCGCCAAGGTGCGGCCGCGCGCGGTCGGCGCCGACGTCATCCGCTCCGTCACGCCCGGCCAGCTGGTCGTCAAGATCGTCCATGACGTGCTGGTCGAGACCCTGGGCAGCGACAATGCGGCGCTCGATCTGGGTTCGCCGCCGGCGCCGATCCTGATGGTCGGCCTGCAGGGCTCCGGCAAGACGACGACCTCGGCCAAGCTCGGCCTGATGCTGCAGACCAGGGAGAAGAAGCGGGTGCTGATGGCCTCGCTCGACGTCTCGCGGCCGGCCGCGATGGAGCAGCTGAAGATCCTCGGCGAGCAGGCCGGCGTCGCCACGCTGCCCATCGTCGGCGGGCAGTCGCCGCTCGACATCGCAAGGCGCGCGATGGCGTCGGCCCGCGTCGGCGGCTACGACGTGCTGATCCTCGACACCGCCGGGCGCCAGCATATCGACGAGCAGCTGATGACCGAGGTCGCGCAGGTGCGCGACCAGGTCAAGCCGCATGAGACGCTGCTGGTGGCCGACAGCCTGACCGGCCAGGACGCGGTCAAC
>JAATGL010000252.1 GCA_015654705.1 Alphaproteobacteria bacterium
CCGATGTGGTGATCGTCACCGCCGGCGTGCCGCGCAAGCCCGGCATGAGCCGCGACGACCTGATCGGCATCAATCTGAAGGTGATGGCGGCGGTCGGCGAGGGCATCAAGGCGCACGCGCCGGACGCCTTCGTGATCTGCATCACCAATCCGCTGGATGCGATGGTATGGGCGCTGCGCCAGTTCTCCGGCCTGCCGCTCACCAAGGTGATCGGGATGGCCGGCGTGCTCGACAGCGCCCGCTTCCGTCACTTCCTCGCGGAGGAAATGAATGTGAGCGTCGAGGACGTTTCGGCCTTCGTGCTGGGCGGCCATGGCGACACGATGGTACCGATGCCGCGCTTTTCCACCGTCGCCGGCGTGCCGCTGCCCGAACTGGTCAAGATGGGCTGGATCAGCCAGGAGCGTCTCGACGCCATCACCCAGCGCACCCGTGACGGCGGCGCCGAGATCGTCGCCCTGCTGAAGACCGGCTCGGCGTTCTACGCGCCCGCGACCAGCGCCATCGCGATGGCGGAGAGCTATCTGAAGGACAAGAAGCGCGTGCTGCCCTGCGCCGCCTATGTCGATGGCCCTTACGGCATCAAGGACCTTTATGTCGGCGTGCCGGCGGTGATCGGCGAGAAAGGCATCGAGCGCATCGTCGCACTCGAACTGACCGCCGAGGAGCGCGCCGCGCTGGTGAAGTCGGCGGAGTCGGTGAAGGGCCTGATCGACGCCTGCAAGACGCTGGACGCGCGGCTGGCCTGACGCCGCTGGAACCCCATCTGAAGGCACTCCTCGCGCTGGCCGCCGTGTCGCTGGCGCCGGCCCTGGCGCATGCCGACGGCGAGGCGATCCTGACGGTGAAGGTGGAGAACGTCTCGCCCAAGGGCGGCAATCTGCGGCTGGCGCTGTACGACCGCGCCACCTACGAGGCCAATGCGGCGCCGCTCGAGGACAAGACGGCGCCGGCGACCCCGGGGACCGATCTGGTGACCTTCGCGCCGCATCCGCCCGGCATCTACGCGATCAAGATGTACCAGGACGAGAACCGCGACGAGAAATTCCAGCGCAGCCTGCTCGGCCTGCCGCTGGAGCCCTACGGCTTTTCCAACGACGCGCCCGCCGATCTTCTGCATCTGGGCCCGGCCCGCTTCGATGCGGCGAAAATAACGCTGAAACCGGGCGCCAACGAGATTTCGATTCGCTTGCGCTGAGCCGGGCACCGCGACGTTTTGCGATTGTTGTGGTGAAGCTGCGGCAGGCGGACATAGTCTGGCTCGCCAGAAGGAAAGCCAATGCGCATCGTCTGTCGGGCCGTCGTCGCGGCCGGAATGTTTTTTCTCGCGGCGGCCGAAGCGGCGCCGCTGCCGTCCGGCCGGTCCGCCGATCTGACGAAGCTGTTCGCCGATGGCGAACAGGAAGCCGCGAGCCGCGCGCAATTGCTGCGCGAGCTCGCCGCTTTGCGCGACGCGGGCATCTCTCCCACCACAGAGGCGCGGTCGCTGCGCGCTGTGCTGGACGCCTATTCCGCGATCATCGTGCGGTTCCGCCGGCACGCCGCCTGGCTGCATCTGCGCTGCGCGCGCAACCGTAAGGCCGGCTCCGACTGCGCCGACGAGGACGCGCTCGACAATGCCGTCGATGCCGGCACCGATCGCCTGAAGGCTGATCTGGGCGCGTTCCCGGCGCAGCGCCTGGCCCGCCTGCTGGCCGATCCCGCACTGGCCCCCTATCGCTACGCGATCGCCGACATGCGGCATGGCGGCATGCACAAGGCCGCGCCGGCGCAGGAGGCATTGCTGGCGCGGCTGGCGCCGCAGATCGGCGGCTGGCAATACGACCTCTATCAGGACGCCATCGACCGCATCGCATTCGGCACCGTGGCCGGGCCGGACGGTCCGCTCGACATCGTCCAGCAGCGCAATGCGATCGCGGTCAGTCCCGATGCGGCGCTGCGCGAGGCGGGCTACCGCAAGCGCCTGGCCGGCTACGCGACGGCGCGCGGCGACGCCTCCTTCGCGCTGGCCCATATCGTCTCGGCCGGAAACGCGCTCGCCGGCCTGCACGGCTTTGCGACCGCGGCGGACGAGAAATATTTCGATCTGGGATTCGATCCGCTCGCGACGCGCCGGCTGCTCGACCGCCTCACCGCCGACGGCGCCTTGTCGAAACGGTTCGAGATGCTGCGGGCGAGCGAACTGGCGTCGCGGGCGCCGCATCCCGGGCCGTGGGACATGCGCCTGCCGCCGGCGCAGGTGCCGCCCATCGCCTTCGCCGATGCGCCCGGCATCTATCACGCGGTCTTCGCGGGGCTGGGAAAGCCGTATCAGGACGCCTTCGACAGCCTGATCGATCCGGCCTCCGGGCGGTTCGACATCGCCTTCGCGCCGGCTGCGGGCCGCGCCGGCGCGGGCTTCTCGGTGTCCGGCGGCGATGCGCCGTCGATGCTGTTCGTGGGATCGTTCAGCGGCACCTACAAGGATCTTTCGGTCCTGGCGCATGAGGGCGGCCATGCCGTGCACCGCGAATTGATGCGCCTCCACGGCGTGGCGCCGCTTTACGCGGAGGGGCCGCATTTCCTGTTCGAGTCCTTCGCCATCTTCAACGAGCTGCTGCTGGCCGATTATCTTGCCGACCATGCGCCCGACGCCGCCATGCGGCGCTATTACGTCGAGCAATTTCTCAGCGTGAAGGGACTGGACTATCTGGCCGGCGCCGACGACGCGCTTCTCGAACAGGCGTTCTACGACGCCGGGAAGGCCGGCAAGAGCCTCGCCGCCGACGATCTCGACGCGCTGACCTTGCGGATCGACGGCCAGTTTTCCCAATGGCCCGAACAGGTTCCGGAATTGAAGTCGCGCTGGATCACGCTGGAACTGGCCTATGAGGATCCGCTCTACGACGTGAACTACGTCTATGGCGGATTGCTGGCGCTGGCCTATTACAAGGCGTGGAAGGCCGACCCGGAGGGCTTCGACAGGGCCTATCTGGCGCTTCTGCAGAACGGCTTCGACGACACGTCCGAAAACCTGCTGGCGAAATTCCTGCATATCGACCTGAACGACGACACGGCGCTTGCGGCATCGGCGCGTGCCGTGGTCGAGCAGAAGTTTGCTATTCTGGATGCGCTGCGCTGAGCGCCCGCCTCCGATGGAGTATTCGATGATCCCCCGCCTCGAAACCGAACGCCTGCTCCTGCGCGGGCTGTGCCGGGAGGATTTCGAGCCGTTCGCCGCCATCATGGCCGATCCCGAGGTCGCGCGTTACGTCGCTCCTGCCCCGATGAGCCGCGCCGATGCCTGGCGCTCGCTGGCCTCCTCGCTCGGCCATTGGCTGCTGCGCGGCTACGGCGCCTGGGGCGTCGAGCGCAAGGCGGACGGCGCTTTCCTCGGCCGTGTCGGCATGATCAATCCCGAGGGCTGGCCGGGGCTGGAGATCGGCTGGACGCTGGGCAAGCCCTATTGGGGCCGGGGCTATGCGACGGAGGCGGCCGCGGCCGCGATGCGCTACGCGTTCCTGACGCAGCCGGTGGCGCGGCTGATCTCCAACATCGATCCCGCCAACACGGCGTCGCAGGCGGTCGCCGTGCGGCTGGGCGAAACGCGCGGGCCGCTCAGCGCCCTGACCATCGGCGGCACGGATTATCCGGTCGAGATCTGGGCGATCACGCGCGAAGAATGGACGCGGCGCCCCGGCGCCGCCGGTGCATGATGGATTCTCCTTCGCCCACCGTCTATCGCAACCGCGATTTCCTCTCCTTCGTGTCGGGGCGGTTCCTGGCGACCGCGGCGATGCAGATCCAGTCCGTCGCCATCGGCTGGCAGGTCTACGACATCGAGCGCACGCCCCTGGCGCTGGGCCTGGTCGGCGTCTGCCAGTTCCTGCCGATGTTCCTGCTCACCCTGCCGGCGGGCGACATCTCCGACCGCTTCGACCAGCGCAAGGTGTTTGCCCTCGCGCTCACCCTGCAGGGGCTGTGCAGCGCGCTGTTCATGCTCTGCTCGATCTTTTCGCCGCACGGCGCGCTGCCGTTCTATGCGATCCTGGTGCTGTTCGGCGCGGCGCGCGGCTTTTCCGGACCGTCGGGCAGTTCGCTGCTGGCGTTCCTGGTGCCGCCGGAGCGCCTCGCCCGCGGCATCGCGCTCAACTCGTCGGTGTTCACGACGGCGGTGATCGCGGGGCCGGCGCTGGGCGGATTCCTCTTCGTGCTGGGGCCGCTGGCGACCTACGGCATCTGCATGGCGGGGTTCTTCGGTGCGGCGGCGCTGATGGTCACGCTGGCCGGCCGCCAGCTCGACCGCACGGCGAGCGGCGCCTCGCGCTTCGCCCGCGTCGCCGAAGGCATCCGCTTCGTGCGCGAGCGCCCCGTTGTGCTGGGCGCGATCTCGCTCGATCTCTTTGCCGTGCTGCTGGGCGGCGCGGTGGCGCTCCTGCCGGTCTATGCGCGCGACATCCTGCATGTCGGCCCGATGGGGCTGGGCGTGCTGCGCAGCGCGCCGGCGAGCGGCGCCGCGGTGACGGCGCTGGCCCTGGCGCGCAAGCCGATCGAGCGGCATTCGGGCATCTCGATGTTCGCCTGCGTGGCGATCTTCGGCGTCGCCACCATCGTCTTCGGCCTGTCGCACAATTTCCTGCTCTCGCTGGCGGCGCTGGCGGTCACCGGCGCCTCCGACATGGTCAGCGTCTTCGTGCGCACCGCGCTGATCAATTTCGCCACGCCCGACGCGATGCGCGGCCGCGTCGGCGCCGTCAACATGCTGTTCATCGGCGCCTCCAACGAGATGGGCGAGTTCGAATCCGGCCTGACCGCGGCGTGGTTCGGCACGATTCCGGCCGTCGTCATCGGCGGGCTGGGCACGCTCGGCATCGTCGGGCTGTGGATGTGGCTGTTTCCGCCGCTGCGCAACGTCGACCGCCTGACCGACGTGATGCCTACCAGCGGTAGCTGAGGCGCGCATAGGCGCCTTCGGGCGTCGCGTAGACGTCGCTCTCCAGGGCGCTGTTGTGCCAGCGATGGGTGATGAAGTGGCTGTAGCTCCAGGCGATGCCGGCGCTGGTCACCACGTCCCACCAGTGATGCTCCTTGGCGTCGACCCGCGACCAGCCGACATAGGCGGCCGCGGCATAGGCGGGCGCGCCGTATTGCCAGCCGTAGCGGTCCCAGAGAAACGCCGCCGGCGCGAAGGCCAGCGCCGCGGTGTCGGAGGGAAAGGATTGGGAATCGGAATGGTCGGGGCGTTCCTCATGCACGACCTGCTTGAGGAGCAGCGCGGTTCCGACCGTGGTGCCCACGTCGAAGGTCAGCTGCTCGACGCCCTTCCAGTCCCAGTCGTGCAGCAGGGCGATGCCGCCCGCGGCGATCGGCATGGCGATGGCGATGTCCTTGCCGGCGCTGTCCGACGCGGCCTGCGCGCCGCCCGCGTCGAGCACAAGCGTTCCGATGAACAGGCACGATCCAAGACGCCGTCTCATGCCCATCCCCAGGAAATTGTCCATCGGCCGCGCTCACTATAACGGCCGGACAGGACCACGCAAAAGATTCGAATCTCGTGCATGATGGCGAAGGCAGGGGAGGGCGCGATGGCATTCGCCGCATTGAAAGGTTGGACTGCGACGCAGAAGCATGTGGTGGCGGCCAGCTATCTCGGCTGGACGCTGGATGCGTTCGACTTCTTCCTGATGGTCTTCGTGATCAAGGACGTCGCCCAGGATTTCGGCGTCGCGCGCGAGGACGTCGCCTGGGCGATCACGCTGACGCTGGCGCTTCGGGTGGTGGGCGCGTTCGTCTTCGGACGCCTGGCCGACCGCTTCGGGCGGCGGCCGGTCCTGATGGCCGATGTCGCGCTCTATTCGGTGCTGGGCTTCGCGACCGCCTTCGCGCCCAACCTCGTCGTATTCCTGATCATCCGCGCCCTGTTCGGCATCGCGATGGGTGGCGAATGGGGCATCGGCGCCTCGCTGACGATGGAGAGCGTCAAGCCCGAGGCGCGCGGCTTCGTCTCGGGCCTGCTGCAATCGGGCTATCCGACCGGCTATCTGATCGCCTCGGTGGTCTACGGCCTGTTCTATTCCGCGATCGGCTGGCGCGGGCTGTTCATGATCGGCCTGGTCCCGGCGCTGCTGATCTTCTACGTCCGCCGCAGCGTTCCGGAATCGCCGGGCTGGAGCCGGCAGAGCGCGCAGACCGGCACGGTGCTCGCGGTGCTGAAGCGCGACTGGAAGCTGGCGCTCTATGCCATGGCACTGATGACCGCCTTCAACTTCTTCAGCCACGGCACGCAGGACATCTACCCGACCTTCCTGCAGGTGCAGCACAAATTCGGGCCGCACACGGTCGGCGCCATCGCCGTGGTCTACAATATCGGCGCGGTGCTGGGCGGGCTGATCTTCGGCTCGCTGAGCCAGGGCTTCGGCCGCCGCCGCACCATCGTGCTGGCGGCGCTGCTGTCGCTGCCGGCGGTGTGGCTGTGGGCCTATGCGGAGACGGCGGTGATGCTGGCGGCGGGCGCCTTCCTGATGCAGCTTTTCGTGCAGGGCGCCTGGGGCGTGGTGCCGGCGCATCTGAACGAATTGTCGCCGCCCGACGCGCGCGGCACGTTTCCCGGAACCGTCTATCAGCTGGGCAATTTCATCGCCGCGTCCAACGCGGTGCTGCAGACCAGGATCGCGGCCAGCCAGCACGGAAACTATTCCATCGCGCTCGCCAGCGTTGCCATCGCCGCGGCTCTGGCCATCGTACTGCTGGCGCTGATGGGCCGCGAAGCCCGCCAGATATCGATGGCGGCGTAAAGGCTTGATGAAAAAGCACGCTCGCCGGCGCTAGGCCCGCACGAACACGTCGACGCGGTCGGGGGCGCCGTCGGGGGCGCCGCCCATGGCGCGCACGTCGATGCGCTCCGACGGCACGCCGTCGTCGATCAAGAGCTGGCGGATGATCAGCGCGCGCTTCAGCGACAGCCGCCGCGCCTCGGATGATTTGTCGCCCTGCTTGCCGCCATAGGCTTCGAGCTGGATGCGCGCCGAGCCGCTGGAGAGCGAGGCGTTGAGGCCGCCGGCCATCGCGCGCACCGTATCGAGCACCGACGGCGCCGGCTCCTCGGCGCCCGCCGCGAAGAGGATGGAATCGCGCTTGGAGAGATCGCGCGCATCGGGGACGCCGGGCTCCGCGCTCGCCACCCGCGCGGGCTTGCTGTCGAGCGGAG
>JAATGL010000082.1 GCA_015654705.1 Alphaproteobacteria bacterium
CGACAACGGCCAGGATTTCATCCGCCGCGCCGAAGCCACTTGGGGCGCGCCGGTGCGGGTGCTGTCGGGCGAAGAGGAGGCCCGCCTCGCCGCCGACGGGGTGCTGGCCGGCATTCCCGATGCCGACGGGCTGGTCGCCGATGTGGGCTGAGGCAGCCTCGACATGGTATCGGTCAAGGGCGGGCGCATGGGCGATGCCTTCACGCTGCCGTTCGGGCCCCTGCGGCTGATGGATCTGGCCAAGGGCAACGCCAACAAGGCGCGCGATCTGGTCGATGCCGGGCTGCATGCGCTGCCCGGCCTGCGGGCGCTGGAGAAGCGCGCGCTCTATGCGGTCGGCGGCATCTGGCGCAGCGTGGCGCGCGTCGACATGGACGAGCACAATTATCCGCTTCACGTGCTGCAGCATTACACGATCCCGCGCAGCCGCGCGCTTCGGCTCTGCGAAGTCCTTTCGGTGCAGTCGCGCAAATCGCTCGACCGGCTCAAATCGGTGTCGCGCCGGCGCGCCGAGCTGCTGCCCTACGGCGCCATCGTGCTGGAGCGCGTGCTGCTGGCGACGCGGGTCGATGCGGTGGTGGTCTCGGCCTACGGATTGCGTGAGGGGCTGCTGCATGCCCAGCTCGCGGCGGAGGAGCGCGACAAGGATCCGCTGCTGGAATATGCCTTCTGCGCCAATGAGCGGGTCAGCCGCGCCCCGCAGCACGCCCATGAGATGATCGCCTGGACGGCGCCGCTGTTCGCCGACGAGAGCGCGGAATTGCGCCGCATCCGCCTCGCCTCCTGCCTGTTCTCCGACATCGGCTGGCGGCTGCATCCCGACGACCGCGCCATCGGCACTTATAACCAGGTCGTGCATGCGCCTTTCGCCGGCGCCGACCATCGCGCCCGTGCACTGATCGCGAGCTCCGTGTTCCACCGCTATTCGGGCGACGAGGAAGTGCCGAAGAGCCTGGTGATTGAGGACCTGCTCGACAAGGAGGACGAGGCTCTTGCGCTGCGCATCGGGCTGGCGGAGCGGTTGGCCTTCGCGCTTTCGGCCTCGGCGGTCGGCGAACTCGGCCACACAAGGCTGCGCCTCACCCCCAGCAAGCTGCTGCTCGAAGTGCCGCGGCGCCGCGAGATGATCGCCGGCGAGCCGGTGCAGAAACGCCTGGGCGCGCTGGCCGCCTGCCTGGGCCGCAAGGGCGAGATCCTGATCGGATGATCTCCCTTGCGCTGTTAACCCGGAAGGGGCTTAAACAGCGCTACAACTGCCCGGACAGGCACTGGAGAGTCTGGCAGAAGGAGAGTTCCATGGGTGCGCTCAGCATCTGGCATATCCTGATCATCGCCGTCGTGCTCGTACTGTTGTTCGGGCGCGGCAAGATTTCCGACATCATGGGCGACACCGCCAAGGGCATCCGCCAGTTCCGCAAGGGCCTGGCCGAGCCGGACGAGCCGCCGCCGGGCCGTCCCGCCGATCCCGTGAACAAGGACACGGCCGCGCGCTCCTGACGCGCCACAGCGATGATCGATCTTAGCTGGAGCCACATCCTTATCGTCGTGATCGTGGCGCTGGTCGTGATCGGCCCGCGGGACTTGCCCCGCTTCATGCATATGGCCGGGCGCTGGATGGGCAAGGCGCGCGCGATGGCCGACCAGTTCCGCAAGAGCTTCGACGAGATGTCGCGCCAGGCCGAACTCGACGAATTGCGCAACGAGCTGAATTCGCTGCGTAGCCACCGTCCGCTGGCCGAGACCGAGGCGGCGCTGCACCAGCCGGTCCTGCCCTCCGACATGACGTCGGAACCGGCCGAGCCCGATCCCGTGCCGCCCGCGCCATGACCGCCACGGCCAAGGACGACGAGGACGCGATCGAGGCGACCAAGGCGCCGCTGCTCGATCACCTGATCGAACTGCGCAAGCGGCTGATCTGGTCGATCGTGGCGTTCGTCGTCTGCTTCCTGCTCTGCTTTATCTTCGCCAAATACATCTACGCGTTCCTGACGCTGCCCCTGGCGCATGCGCTGGCGGGGCACAGCAACGACCATTTGATCTACACCGCGCTCTACGAGACGTTTTTTACCTATGTGAAGGTCGGCATGTTCGCGGGCCTTTGCCTGGCGTTCCCGATCATTGCCTCGCAGGTCTGGATGTTCGTGGCGCCCGGCCTCTACCGGAACGAGCGGCGCGCCTTCCTGCCGTTCCTGTTCGCCACGCCGGTCCTGTTCGTCGCCGGCGCCGCTTTCGTGCTCTATGTGATGCTGCCCTATGCGATCCATTTCTTCCTGAGCTACGAGACACCCAGCGGGCCGGGCGGGCTGGGCATCCAGCTGCAGGCCAAGGTCAGCGAATATCTCGATTTCGTGATGGCGCTGATCTTCGCCTTCGGGCTGACCTTCCAGCTGCCGGTGCTGCTGTCGCTGCTGGGCCGCGTCGGGCTGATCACCGCTAAGCAGCTGCGCGCCGCGCGCCGCTATGCCATCGTGGGACTGGTGGCGCTGGCCGGCATCATCACCCCGCCGGACGTTTTCAGCATGATCAGCCTCGCCGTGCCGCTGGTGTTCCTCTACGAAATCTCGATCGTCTGCGTCTGGCTGATCGAACGCGGCCGCGCCAAGGAAGAAGCGAAGCGGGCGAAGGCGAATAGCTGATTTCCCCCCTTCCTTTGACGAGGGAAGCGCAGCTTTTTTTGCCGGCACTTTACGCCCCGTTTTCGCCGTGCCATTACCGCCCCGCGCGGAGAACCACATGCACGACATCAAATCGATCCGGGACGACAAGGACGCCTTCATCGGAGGGCTGAGGCGGCGCGGCATCGCGGACGCGCAGACCGTCGCGGAAGAATTGCTCGACCGCGATCACGGCTTGCGGGCGCTGCAGACGCGCCTGCAGCAGGCGCAGGCGCGGCGCAACGAAGCCTCCAAGCTGATCGGCCAGGCCAAGGCGAAAAAGAACGAGGCTGAGGCCGCTGCGCTGATGGAAGAGGTCGCCGGGCTGAAAGAGGAAATCCAGAAGGGCGAAGAAGAAGAACGCGCGCTGAAGAAGGTGCTGGACGATGTGCTGGCCGGCCTTCCCAACATTCCCGCGCCCGACGCGCCGGACGGCCAGGACGAGAACGACAATATCGAGGTGACGGTGCGGGCCTTCGGTTCGCGGCCCGCAATGAATTCCGCAAAGGAGCATTTCGATCTCGGCGAGGCGCTCGGCCTGATGGATTTCGAGCGCGCCACGAGGGTCTCCGGCTCGCGCTTCGTCTATCTGAAAGGCGCTCTGGCCCGGCTCGAACGCGCACTCGGCGCCTTCATGCTCGATCTGCATACGGAGCAATTCGGCTATACCGAAGTGCAGCCGCCGCTAATGGTGCGCGACAATGCGATGTTTGGAACAGGGCAGTTGCCAAAGTTCGAAGAAGACCTCTTCTCCACGAAAAGGCTGATGAATGATGACGAGTTACGATTGCTCTTGACTGCTGATTTGGGTCCGCTTTTTCAAGACGAAATCACGAAGAAGTTCTACGCCGAGAATTCGACAGAGCAATTCACACGAACTTCAATGAGAAAGTTTTGCAGCTCAGATGATCTCAAACAGAGGATTGAGGCTTGGGCTGATGGGCGCATTTCTCAGTACAAAGCAGCAGGGCAAGGTGACAAATCACTTGAGACGCTTTTTCTCATTCCCACCGCCGAAGTGCCGCTGACGAATTATGTGCGCGAAGAAATCCTCGACGAAGCATTGCTGCCACTGCGCCTTACCGCCCACACGCCCTGTTTCCGTGCGGAGGCCGGCGCGGCGGGGAGGGACACGCGGGGGATGATCCGGATGCACCAGTTCTCGAAGGTGGAACTGGTCTCGATCACGACGCCGGAGCAGTCCGAGGCCGAGCATGAGCGCATGACCGATTGCGCGCAGGAGGTCCTGAAGCGC
>JAATGL010000192.1 GCA_015654705.1 Alphaproteobacteria bacterium
GGCGCGGCGGGGAGGGACACGCGGGGGATGATCCGGATGCACCAGTTCTCGAAGGTGGAACTGGTCTCGATCACGACGCCGGAGCAGTCCGAGGCCGAGCATGAGCGCATGACCGATTGCGCGCAGGAGGTCCTGAAGCGCCTCGGCCTGCATCATCGCGTGGTGACGCTGTGCACCGGCGACATGGGGTTCACGGCCAGGAAGACCTACGACATCGAGGTCTGGCTGCCGGGGCAGAACCGCTTCCGCGAGATTTCCTCCTGCTCCAATTGCGGCGATTTCCAGGCCCGGCGCATGAACACGCGCGCGCGGCCCAAGGACGCCAAATCGACGCGCTTCGTCCACACGCTGAACGGCTCGGGCCTGGCGGTTGGGCGCACGCTGATCGCGATCCTGGAGAATTATCAGGAACCCGACGGCGCCATTCGCATTCCCGACGCGTTGCGGCCTTATATGGGCGGCATGGAAAAGATCGCGAAATAGCCGTCCGTCCCGTCGCCGCCGCGCGGCAAGGCAATGGAGTTCAGATGCGAATCCTGGTCACCAATGACGACGGCATCCACGCGCCGGGGCTGGCCATCGCCGAGAAGATTGCCCAAGCGCTCACCGACGACGTCTGGGTCGTGGCGCCCGAGACCGAGCAGTCCGGTGCCTCGCATTCGCTGACCCTGTCGCTGCCGCTGCGCCTGCGCCAGGTCGCGGAGAAGCGCTTCGCGATCAGCGGCACGCCGACCGACAGCGTGATGATGGGCGTCGCCGAAATCCTGAAAGACAAGCCGCCGACGCTGGTGCTCTCGGGCGTCAATCGCGGCTCCAACCTGGCCGAGGACATCACCTACTCCGGCACTATCGCCGGCGCGATGGAGGGCACGGCGCTGGGCATTCCCTCGATCGCGCTGTCGCAGTCCTACGGCTTCGAGGAGGGCAACCAGGTGCGCTGGGACTGTGCCGAGACGCACGGCCCGACGCTGATCCGCCGCCTGATCGAGGTCGGCTGGCCGGAGCCGCAAGAAGTCCTGATGAACGTGAACTTCCCCGATTGCGCGCCCGACGCCGTGACCGGCATCGAAGTGACCGCGCAAGGCAAGCGCGACATGCAGCAGGCGGTAATGGAGCGGCGCATCGACCTGCGCCGCAATCCCTATTACTGGATCGGCTTCAAGCGCGTGCGCAGCGATCCGCGCAAGGGCAGCGATCTCAGCGCGATCTACGAGAAGCACATCTCGGTGACGCCGCTGCACCTCAATCTCACCGAGTACAAGGTGATGCAGCGGCTGAAGGGCGAAATCGACCAGGCGCTGCCGGGGCGGCCGACGCCACCCTCCGACGAACGGGTGCTGCTGCCGCAGGACGACACGGCCGCGCAGGGCCGCGCCGACAAGGCCGCGCGGTGACGCCGGCACGGCGATGACCAGCGATCCGCGCGCCATCGCCCTGGTGATGACGCTGCGCAAGCAGGGCATCGACGATCTGCGCGTGCTCTCGGCCATCGAGCGCACGCCGCGGGAGATCTTCGTCGACGAGCCTTTCGCGCATCAGGCATGGGACAATTCGGCGCTGCCCATCGCCTGCGGCCAGACCATCAGCCAGCCCTATGTCGTGGCCTACATCACCCAGGCGCTGAAGCTGGAGCCGCATATGCGGGTGCTGGAGATCGGCACCGGCTCAGGCTACCAGGCGGCGGTCCTGAGCCCGCTGTGCCGCCGGGTCTACACCGTCGAGCGGCACCGCCCGCTGCTGCGCGAGGCCGAGGCGCGCTTCAAGGCGCTGAAGCTCCACAACATCGTGACCCGGCACGGCGATGGGCTTGCGGGTTGGCCGCAGCAGGCGCCGTTCGACCGGATCCTGCTCAGCGCCGCGGTGCCGGAGGTGCCGGTTAACCTTGTCCAGCAGCTGAAACCGGGCGGAATGCTGATCGCGCCGGTCGGTTCTGTGCCGAAATCGAACGATTTCGGTCTGCCGGAAAGCTTTTCTCAACGATTGACGCAGATGATCGCGGACGAGACCGGGACTAGGCAAGAATTGCTCATTCCCGTGGTCTTCGTCCCGATGGTGACGGGTGTGCCTCAGGAGGCGAGAAAGCCCGATGATGTCTTGGATAAGAAATCTTGAACGCCGGCGCGGCCCCGCGCTGATGCTGTTTCTATCGCTGCCGCTGGCCGCCTGCGCCAGCAGCCCGCGCACCGAACTGGCCTGGAACGTCAACGACCACACCTATTACGGGCCGCAAAAGGTGACGCTGCCGCCGGTTCAGCCGCGCCGCGTCGTGCGCGAAACCTCGCGGCCGCAGCGGGTGGCGAGCGCTCCGATCCCGAAATCGAAGCCGGGCAGGACGCCCGGCTGGTACGCGCCTGATGCGCCAGCCCAGCCGGTCCAGGCCGCGCCTGAGACCGAGCAGGCCAGCATCTCCAGCGGATCGCTGCATTTCAAATGGCCGCTCGCCGGCCGCGTGATCCTGAAGTTCGGCATGAGCGAGAGCGGCGAGCGCAATGACGGCATCAATATCGCGGTGACGCCGGGCGAGCCGATCCATGCCGCCGCCTCCGGCACGGTCAGCTATTGCGGCAACGAGCTGAAGGGCTACGGCAATCTGGTGCTGATCAAGCATGACGACGGCTACATCACCGCCTACGCCCATGCCGACACCATCGTCGTCAGCCGCGGCGATCATGTCGTGGTCGGGCAGGTGATCGGCACCGCCGGCGCCACCGGCGACGTGGCCTCGCCGCAACTCCATTTCGAGATCCGTCATGGTATGCAGCCGCTCGATCCCAAAGCGCTTCTCCCCAAGGCCGTGGTGGTCGCTTCGAATTAAACTGTCTATTCCAGCCTTTTTCCCAAGCGGCCCGCGGCGTCCTGGATGAACTGCCAGGCGACGCGGCCGGAGCGGCTGCCGCGTCCGGCGGCCCAGGCGAGCGCCTGCGCGTGCAGATCGGCCAGCGCGATGCCGTAATGCGCCGCATAACCGTCTATCATCGCGAGATATTCGTCCTGCCCGCAATTGTGGAAGCCGAGCCATAGTCCGAAGCGGTCCGACAGCGACACCTTTTCCTCCACCGCTTCCGATGGATTGATGGCGGTGGAGCGCTCGTTCTCCATCATCTCGCGCGGCATCAGGTGGCGGCGGTTGGAGGTCGCGTAGAGCAGCACGTTCGCGGGGCGTCCCTCGATACCGCCCTCCAACGCCGCCTTCAGTGACTTGTAGCTAGTGTCGTCCCGGTCGAAGGAAAGATCGTCGCAATAGAGCAGGAAACGCCGCCCGTCGCCGCGCAGCAGCCGCAGCAGGATGGGCAGGCTGGCAATATCCTCGCGATGGATTTCGACCAGCACCAACCGCGCCGCAGGTTCGCGCGCGCGGTTGATTTCGGCATGCACCGCCTTGACCAGCGAGCTCTTGCCCATGCCGCGTGCGCCCCACAGAAGCGCGTTGTTGGCCGGCAGGGCGTCGGCGAAGCGGCGCGTGTTTTCGAACAGCGTGTCGCGCGCCTGGTCGATGCCTCTCAGCAGGGCGAGCGGCACGGCGGCCACCCGGCCGACCGGCAGCAGGCCGCCCTGTCCCGGCTCCCAGACGAAGGCGTCGCCCGTGGCCGGGGCCTGGGCCGCGATCGCCGGCGGCGCCAGCCGCTCCAGCGCGGCGGCGATGCGCGTCAAAAGCCCGTTTTCCCGCGGCGCCATAGGCCTAAACCCTTGATTTCCCGTGGTTGCAATGGAAGGCGGCAAAGCTATAGTCCGCGCCCAAACGGACGGCACCCTGGCCGGCCCGAAAAACCCTGTTTCGAAGCGACAAATGCCCGGCATGGATAGCCTGACTGCGATCGCGCCGTTCATCTTCATATTCGGGATCATGTATTTTCTCTATCTGCGTCCGCAACAGCAGCGCATGAAGCAGCACAAGGCGATGATCGACAATCTGCGCCGCGGCGACACCGTCGTGACCGCCGGCGGCGTCGTCGGACGGGTGGCGAAAGTGCCGCAGAGCGACGACCCCGAAATCACCGTCGAGATCGCCGACAATGTGCAGATCCGCGTGATCAAATCGACACTGAGCGAAGTGCGGGCCAAATCCCAGCCCGTCGACACCGCCAAGGTAGGCTAGATGCTGCAGTTCTCCTTCCTGTCGCGCGTTCTCGTCGCCCTGATCCTGATCGGCGGCGTGCTGGTGTCGTTGCCGAATATTTTGCCGGACAGGGTTCGCGCCCATCTGCCGGCCTGGGCGAACCAGACGGTCAGCCTGGGTCTCGACCTGCAGGGCGGCTCCTACCTGCTGCTCGAAGTCGAACTCGACGAGGTCCAGAAGGACAAGATCGAGTCGCTGATGGGTGACATCCGGCGCGGCCTGCGCAAGGCGCGCATCGGCTACACCGATCTGGCCGCGAGCGGCGATTCGGTCGCGGTTCGCATCCTGGAGAGCAGCCGCTACGACGAGGCCAAGTCAGTGCTGCAGGGGCTCAACCCGACGCTGAGCAGCGGGCTGCTGGCGGTGGGCGGGCGCGAATACGACGTGAACGAGCCGGGCTCCAACCGCGTCGTCATGCAGATGACCGATTCCTACAAGAAGCAGGCCAAGGA
>JAATGL010000224.1 GCA_015654705.1 Alphaproteobacteria bacterium
CGCCGCCCTTGCCGCCGGAGATGATGGCGCCGGCATGGCCCATGCGGCGGCCCGGCGGGGCGGTGACGCCAGCGATGAAGCCGACCATCGGTTTCTTGACCTTGGAGCGCTTGATGAATTCGGCGGCGTCTTCCTCGGCGCTGCCGCCGATCTCGCCGATCATGATGATGCTGGTGGTTTCCGGATCGGCCAGCAGCATTACCAGCACTTCGATATGCTCGGTGCCCTTCACCGGATCGCCGCCGATGCCGACGCAGGAGGATTGGCCGAGCCCGACCGCCGTCGTCTGCGCCACCGCCTCATAGGTCAGCGTGCCGGAGCGCGAGACGATGCCGACCGAGCCGCGGCGGTGGATGTGGCCCGGCATGATGCCGATCTTGCATTCGCCGGGCGTGATGACGCCGGGACAGTTGGGCCCGATCAGCCGCGATTTCGAGCCCGACAGCGCGCGCTTGACCTTGACCATGTCGAGCACCGGAATGCCCTCGGTGATGCAGACGATCAGCGCGATCTCCGCGTCGATCGCCTCCAGGATGGCGTCGGCGGCGAAGGGCGGCGGCACGTAGATCGCGCTGGCCGTGGCGCCGGTCGCCTCCTTCGCCTCGCGCACCGTATCGAACACCGGCAGGCCCAGATGGGTCGAGCCGCCCTTGCCGGGCGAGGTGCCGCCGACCATCTTGGTGCCGTAGGCGATGGCTTGCTCCGAATGGAACGTGCCCTGGTTGCCGGTGAAGCCCTGGCAGATGACTTTGGTGCTTTGGTCGACGAGGATGGACATGCGCGTTCTTTCCCGTGTCAGTTTTTCGGCTTCGCAGCCTTTGTTGCGTTCAGCAGCGCCAGCACATCGGCGGCGCTGAGCTTCTGCAGGTCGGCATAGGCCGCGTCGGTTGCCTTGCGGGCGCCCGTGCCGCGGCCGCTCAGATCGTAGTCCTTGTTCGCATAGATCAGCATGAAGGTGAACGGCGCGGCCGGGCTCGCCTTGTCCGCGACGAAGGCCAGGCTTTTGCCGTCGTCGCAGCCGAACACCGTCCATTTGGTGCCGCCATAGCTCTTCGCGACCGGGCCGCTCTCGCATTTGAGATGCACGACGGCATCCGCCGCGGCCGGGGCCGCGCCGAAGCCGGCCGCGAGGAACGCCGCGAGGCGCCCGGCGCGCATTGTGCGAGCGGCGTTCATGCGGGCACGCCTTCGTGCAGCCGCAGGCTTTCCAGCGCGCGCTGAAAAACCTTCTGCCAGGTGGCGCGGTCGCCCCGCCAGTCGTCGGCGTCGTGCTTTTCCGGATTGTCCACCAAATGCACGAACACCCGGCCGCCTTCGAGCGTGAGCGTCGTTCCGAGCTGCGCCTTTTCAAGGCCGCCGAAGTCCCGGAGCAAATTCGGCCGCGCGACCATATGGAGCGCCGAGGGACCGAACCGCCTGTCGAGCACATCCGCAAGCCGGATCACATCTTTGCGTTCGATGCGGACGCGGAAGCCGCCGGCATCCCTGCGGATGGTCCGCAAATTGGCCTGGATGTTGGAGACGAAAAAGATGCGCCGTTCCACGCCCCGGACGAGCGCGAGATTCTCCACCAGATGCGCCTGCTTTTCGGTGAACGCCTCAAAATCGGTCAGGCGTTCGTGCCAGAACCAGCAGCGCTCGCTGCGCCAATAGGGCCGCGGGCGGGATTTGTGCGCCGGCAATTCGGCGCCCGCTTCGGCTCTTCCTGCGGGACGTTGCGCCTGCCCCGCCATATCGAGCACGGCCGGGGGCGGGTAAAATTCGCCGCGCTCCACCATGCCGGCGACATTGTCGAGGCCGACGATGCGCCAATCGAACGGCGTGGCCCTTTCGACGAGCCTTTCACCGACCAGATCCTCGATCGCGGCTTTCTGCTTTTCGATCTGAAACGCGGTCTGGCACGATATGCCCATCGGGACGATCGCCGTGCGCGCGCCGATCAGCATCGGCGGGTCCTGCCCCGCGTGATGTTCGCCGGCTGTGTCACGGACCGCCCTTCACCGCCTTGACGATCTTCTGCGCCGCGTCGGCGAGGTCGGAGCCGGAGACGATGGGCAGGCCGGACTCGGCGAGGATCTTCTTGCCCAGTTCGACATTGGTGCCTTCCAGCCGCACCACCAGCGGCACGGCGAGCGAAATCTCGCGCGCCGCGGCGACGATGCCCTCGGCGATGATGTCGCATTTCATGATGCCGCCGAAGATGTTGACCAGGATGCCCTTCACGTTGGGGTCGGA
>JAATGL010000022.1 GCA_015654705.1 Alphaproteobacteria bacterium
CAAGAAGCTGGCGGTCAAGGCGCTGGTGGATGCACGCCCCGACCTCTGCGAAACGCTGGAGCGTTTGCAGGCCGCGCTCGGCGCCGCCGAGGAGCAGCGCCGCGCCGCCCATGCGGCGGCGCTGGCCGAGGCCGCGCTGACGGTGGCGGAGGCGGTGCGCGACGAATATGCCACGGCCAAGCGGGCGCGAAGCGCGCTCGACTATGACGACCTGATCGTCAAGACGCAGCATCTGCTGGAGCGCGGCGACGCCGCCGCCTGGGTGCTCTACAAGCTCGACGGCGGCATCGATCACGTGCTGATCGACGAGGCGCAGGACACCAGTCCCGAGCAGTGGCGCATCGTCAAGGCGCTGACCGCCGAATTCTACGCCGGCAACGGCCGCGACCGGGACCGCGGCGTCGCGCGCACCATCTTCGCGGTGGGCGACGAGAAGCAGTCCATCTTCAGCTTCCAGGGCGCCGATCCGACGCAGTTCGACCGCCACCGCGCCCATTTCCACGTGGCGGCCAGCGCAGCGGGGCACGACTTCATCGCCGAACCGCTGATCCAGTCGCGCCGTTCGGTGCCGGAGGTCCTGCGCTTCGTCGACGCCGTGTTCGCGCCGGAGGCGGCGCGCGCCGGGCTGACCGCGGACGGCGCCGTGCTGCGCCACGAGGCCCATCGCGCACAGGACAAGGGCTGCGTCGAGGTCTGGCCGACCTTCAAGCCGGACGATGCCGAGGAGAGCGACCCGTGGGACACGCCGGTCGATCTGGCGCCGCGCCACGGCCCGGCGGCGCGGCTGGCACACAGGATCGCGCTGGCCATCAAGGGCTGGATCGGCAAGGCGCGGCTGCCCGGCCACGCCGCGCGCGTGAAGGCCGGCGACATCATGATCCTCCTGCCGCGCCGCGAGCCGTTCGGCAGCGCGATCATCCGCGAGCTCAAGCAGCTCGACGTGCCGGTGGCCGGCGCCGACCGCATCCGGCTGGCCGAGCAGATCGCGGTGATGGATTTGATCGCGCTGGGCCGTTTCACGCTATTGCCCGAGGACGACTACACGCTGGCCTGCGTGCTGCGTTCGCCGCTCTGCACCGTCGGCGAGGCGGAGCTGTTCGCGCTCAGCCATGGCCGCGCGGGCCATCTGTGGCGCGAATTGCAGCGCCGCCGCGACGAGACCGCGTCATGGCGCGAGGCGCATGATTTTCTGACGGCGATGCGCACGCGCGCCGATTTCGCGCCGCCTTACGAATTCTACGCCCATCTGCTGATCGCACGCGGCATGCGGCTGATGCTGTTGAAACGGCTGGGCCAGGAAGCGAGCGACGCGATCGACGAATTCCTCTCGCTGGCGCTGGCCTACGAGACGGAGAACACGCCGTCGCTGGAAGGCTTCCTCGCGTGGGTCGAGCGCGGCGGCGCCTAGATCCGCCGCGACATGGAGCGCGGCCGCGACGACGTTCGGGTGATGACGGTGCACGGCGCCAAGGGGCTGGAAGCCGACATCGTGATCCTGCCCGACACCACCGGCGTCCCTAGCCTCGCGACCGATCGGGGCAATCTTCTGTATACGGATGACGGCGTGCTCTATCCGCTGTCCGACAAGGAGGCGCCCGAGGCGGTGCTGGCGGCCAAGGACACGGCCAGGCAGCGGATGCTGGAGGAGCATCGCCGCCTGCTCTATGTCGCGCTGACCCGCGCCCGCGACCGGCTCTACATCTGCGGCTTCGAGGGCAAGACCGGGCTCAAGTCCGAGTCCTGGTACGCGCTGGCGCAGAGCGCGGCGGAGGCGGTCGGCGTCCGCGTCGAGCGCGGCGACGAGACGATCCATGTGCTGGGCGACACCATCGAAGACGCCACCGACGCCGTGGAAAGCGTCGCGGCGCAGCCGGTCTCCTTGCCGTCCTGGACCACAGCGGCCGCGCCGGCGGAGATCGCCGCGCCGCGCCTGATCCGTCCCTCCGATACCGGCGACGAGGAGCCCGCCGCCCTGCCGCCCCAGGGCGCGAAGAGCGCGCAGCGCTTCCGCCGCGGCCTTCTGGTGCATGCGCTGCTGGCGCGGCTGCCGCAGGTCGAGCCGAAGCGGCGGCAGGCCGTCGCGCGGAAATTCCTCAAGGGCAAGGCGGACGCCGACAGTATCGCGGACGAGACGCTGCGCGTCCTGGACGATCCCGTCTTCGCGCCGGCCTTCGCGCCCGGCAGCCGCGCCGAGGTCGGCATCGTGGCCGATCTTCCCGAGCTGGGTCCGGGGGCGCGGGTCAATGGCCGCATCGACCGCTTGGCCGTCACCGAAAACGCGGTGCTGATCGTCGATTTCAAGACCAACCGTCCGCCGCCCGCCCGGGAGGCCGACCTCGCCCGGATCTACCGCACGCAGATGGCGCTCTACCGCGCCGCGCTGGCGCGGATTTTCCCCAGGCGGCGGATCGACTGTGCGCTGGTGTGGACCGAAGGGCCGAGCCTGATGCCGCTCAGCGAGGACCTGCTGGAGGCCGAATTAAGGCGCATTGCGGCGGTTCAGGGCGGGCGCATTGACGTTGGCGGGTCGCGTTCCTAGATTCATGGTCAGCTCCAACCAAGGGTGTATGTCCATGCCGCCGATCAAAGTTTCCGACGCCTCGTTCCAGAACGACGTCCTCAATGCCAAGAATCCGGTCGTGGTGGATTTCTGGGCGGAATGGTGCGGCCCCTGCAAGATGATCGCGCCGTCACTGGACGAGCTGTCGGCGGAACTGGGCGAGAAAGTCACCATCGCCAAGATCAACATCGACGAGAACCCGCATGTGCCGCAGAAATACGGCGTGCGCGGCATTCCTACCATGATGATCTTCGAGCAGGGCCAGGTCGCCGCGACCAAGGTTGGTGCGCTGCCCAAATCCAAGATCAAGGAATGGATCGAGAGCTCGATCGCCGGGGGATCGAGACTGCGGGCTTAGGGCCCGGCTCGGCGGGCCGAGCCTCGGAGCGCGCACCGTTTTGTCATGACAATGGGCTATCCGATTGGATTGTAGGCTTGGGCGGGGGGACGACATGCTCAGAACGGTCCTAGGCGTGATCGCCGGGGTGGTCGCATGGCTGGTGCTGGTGGTCGCGGCCGATTTCGCGCTGCGCCATGCCTGGCCCGCCTACGCCGCGGTCGAGAAGGCCATGGCGTTCGACGTGCCGATGATGATCGCGCGGCTCAGCGAAAGTTCGATCACCCTCATCATCGCGGCGGCGATCACGGCACGGCTGGCGCCGGCCTCGCGCGTCGCGCCCTGGGCACTCGGCCTCGTCCTGCTCGCGCTGTTCATCCCGGTTCATATCGGGGTGTGGAGCAAATTTCCGATCTGGTACCACCTGACCTTCCTGATCTCGCTGGTTGTGATCAGCGTGGTCGTGGGAAATCTCGTCCGAACCCGGCAGCCGCAAATCGCGGTGCCCAATTAAATCGACAGGACGTGGCTTTGCCTCTTCTTCAACATTGCATTTTGTTAATTTTCTGAGTAAATTACATTTCCGTAATCGACCTTGAAAGAAACGGGCTTCGGCTCGCGCTTTTGAGCAACGATGCGGTGAAAACAAAATCAAAGTGAGGGTAAAATGCTACGTAAACTCGCGCTGGCCGCAGCCCTGGTTCTGGCCGGTTCGGCAACCGCTCAGGCGGCGTCAAGCTTCAACGTCGCGCTGGACGGATTCTGCAACACATTCACACTGACCGTGGATGGCATGGACATCTATGGGACGCGCGGCGGTTGCGGATACACCGACATCGACGGTGGAACCTCTGCCAAGGTGGGCACCACCCCCTACCGGATCACCAACGACACCAACGACGGGACCATCCTTTTCACCTGGTATTTCACCAAGCCGAAGCACAAGGCCGGAGACTGGTATCTTTACGGCTCGGACGGCAACAGCCAGACCCTGTACAACAGCGGCACCTACACCCAGAGCAAGGCCGCGCCGAAGGGCGCCGGCAAGGACGTCACGGCCGGACTTTCCCACAAACGCTGAACCGGAAGGGCGGGGGGAATCCCCGCCCTTTTTCCCGACGCGGACGCGCGACAGCGCCCTTTACGAATTTTCCGCCAGCACCTGACCCGCCAGGTAGAGCGAGCCGCAGATCAGGATGCGCGGCGGCGCTTCGCGGGGATGGACGCGGGCCCAGGCGGCGATCTGCAGCATCGCGTCTTCGACATCCTCGGCCGGCGCCGCATCGAGGCCGGCGGCGCGGGCGCGGTCGTAGAGTTCGCCGGCGCCGAAGCTCATCGCCTCGCCCGGGATCTCGACGGTCGCGACATGGCGCGCCAGCCCGCGGAACGGCGCGAAGAAGCCCAGCGCGTCCTTGGTGCGCAGCATGCCGCTGATCAGGTAGAGCGAGCGCTCGCCGCGCTCCTCCAGATCGGCGATGGCGGTGGCGACGGCGGCGGCGCCGTGCGGATTGTGGCCGCCGTCGAGCCAGATCTCGGCGCGCTTGGGCGCCGCGTCGATCAGCGGCCCGCGCGTCAGGCGCTGCAGCCGCGCCGGCCAGTCGACGCTGCGCAGGCCGCTTTCGATCGCCGCGTCCCGGCCCCAGCCGCCG
>JAATGL010000067.1 GCA_015654705.1 Alphaproteobacteria bacterium
TCGGCGCGCGTCGAGGGATCGTCGCTGGCCAGCACCCGCTCCTCGAAATCGAGCCCCGCCATGCGGCAGAGCAGCCAGCCGCGCAGCGACCACGACGAATAGTTCTTGCTGCTGATTGTCAGGACCGCATCACTCACCAGGCATATTCTCCTTGCCCGCTTGCTTTCCACTATTCCGCATTGCAGCATCGATTGCACGGGGGATTTTGCGGGGTGTTTTCCCATTTGCGTCCGGATTGCCGCGCCGCGACAAGCCTTGGGCGAGCGGTGAGCGCGCGATGATCTATGCTGCCTATCAGGCGCAGGCGGACCTGCTGGCGCCGCTGCGCGCCGTGGCCGATCTGGCGAGCACGGCGCTGCACGACACCTGGGCCGGGCCCACGGCCAATCTCTATTTCCGCAGCCTGGGCGGCGCCGCCGAACTGGTTTCGCGGGCGCATCTCACCCATGAGCGTCCTGCCTTCGGCATCGACAGCGTGGCGGTGGACGGCCGCGATGTGGGCGTCGTCGAGGAGGCCGCGCTCGATGTTCCCTTCGCCAGGCTGCTGCATTTCCGCAAGGAGACCGACACCGCGCAGCCGCGTGTGCTGATCGTCGCCCCGATGGCCGGGCATTTCCCGACATTGCTGCGCCACACCGTGCGCACCATGCTGGCCGAGCACGACGTCTACCTGACCGACTGGCGCAACGCGCGCGACGTGCCGCTGGCGTCCGGCCGTTTCGGCATCGAGGATTATGTCGCGCACATGATCCTGTTCCTCGAAACGATCGGGCCGGGCGCGCATGTGATCTGCGTCTGCCAGCCCTGCGCCGCCCTGCTTGCCGCCGTCGCGGTGATGGCGGAAGACGGCCATCCGGCGCAGCCGCGCAGCATGACGCTGATGGCCGGACCGATCGACACGCGCGTCAACCCGACCAGGGTCAACGAGCTGGCGAACGCGCATCCGCTGTCCTGGTTCGAGAAGAACCTGATCTCCCCCGTGCCGGGGCGCTTCGCCGGCGCGCATCGGCGCGTCTATCCGGGCTTCATGCAGCTCGGCGCCTTCCTGTCGATGAATTTCGCGCGCCACATGCGGGCGCATCTCGACCTGTTCGGCCATATCGTGCGCGGCAACGACGCCAAGGCCGACGCCAGCCGCAGCTTCTACGACGAATATTTCGCGGTCTTCGACCTGCCGGCGGAGTTCTATCTGGAGACCGTGGCGCGCGTCTTCCAGCAGCATCACCTGCCGCGCGGCCTGTTCAGGTTCCGCGGGCGGCGCGTCGACCCGGCGGCGATCCGCAGGACCGCGCTCCTGACCGTCGAGGGCGAGCGCGACGACATCTGCGCCGTCGGCCAGACGCTGGCGGCGCACGATCTGTGCAGCGCCATCAAGCCGTTCCGCAAGAAGCATTATGTGCAGGCCGGCGTCGGCCATTACGGCGTGTTCTCGGGAAAGAGCTGGCAGAACCAGATCTATCCGATCGTGCGCAACGTCATCCTGGCGAACGAATAGCCTTCACCCCATCCGCATCGCGCTTTCGGAGGCCACCACCGCCAGGCAGGCCTGCAGATGGGCGAGAAGCCGCGTGCGCTCTCCGGCGAGAAAAGGTTCAAGCGCAGCGCCGTCGAAGCCGTCCAGCGCGATCCGCTCGAACAGCGCGCGTCGCGGCGGCGTGGCGATATCCGCGATGCCGCCCAGCCCCGGCACCAGCCGGAACAGCTCCAGCGTTTTCGAGGTGACGATGTGGTCCGCGTTCCTGCGCAGCGCCAGCCCGACGCAGGGCTTCGGCCAGCGCGCGGCATAAATGCAGCCGTGATAGCGCTCGCTCACGACGAGGCGCCGGCTTCGCATCGCCGCCAGCAGCGTGTCGGCCCCGTCGGCATAGAGGACCGCCTCGCTGAAGACCTCAGCGAAACCGCTCGCCCGATCCGTGGCGGGATTGAGCGAGACGACGGCATCGTGGCCCCGGTCGATGCCGGTTTTCGCAATCTCTTCCCAAGTGGGGCGCGATTGCGGGTCGAACTTGGCGGGAATCCAGACGATTCCGGCGGTCTCTCCGGCCTTTTCTACGGCCGTGTCGGCCGGCGCCAGCAGGATGGGATCCAGCGTGACCGCCACGTCATCGCGCACCTTGCGCACCGCGGCGCGCGAGAATTCGTCGCGGACGGAAAACAGCCGGCAGGCGCGGATGAAAGGCGCGGCGGTGAAGACATGCGGCGTTCCGGCACCCAGCGAGACGGCGCAAAGCGGCACTTTGAGACTCTGAATCCAGGCCTCGTCGAACAGCGGCTGGTGCGGGCTGGCCAGCAGCCCGCCGCCGCCAGCCAGCAGCAGGTCGAAACTGTTGACGTAGTTCAGATCCCGCGCCCGCCACAGCGGCACGGGATAATGGCCGTGCGCCGGATAGGGTGCGGCGCGCTTCGAGAGCGACAGCGAATAGACTTCGAGCCTGGGGTCGGCCAGATGCAGCAGGGCCGCCAGCGCGTCCGCCTGGCAGGCATCGCCGATATTCCCGTTGCCATAGGCGCCGAGGCACAGCACGCGAAGCGGTAACGCAGGCGACATCATGGCGCCAATCCGGGCGACGGGCGGTCCTACGTTTTCGGCAGCACGCGGATGATCGCCATCATGCCGGCGTCCTCATGCTGCAGGATGTGGCAATGATAGACGAAATCGCCCACCACCGGGCCGCGGAAATCCATCCGCACCTTGATGCTGGGATAGGGACCGACCTGGTCCCAATAGGGCACCTGGTAGGTGTCGTAGAACTGGCGCTGCTCGGTCGGCACTGGCACGCCGTTCACCGCCAGCAGCAGGAAATGGATCTGGTGCATGTGGAATTCATGCACCTCGGGCGCGTGGTTCTCGATCGTCCAGTCCTCCACCGCGCCCTGGTTGGTGATGATGGCCGGCGGATTGTTGGGATCGAACAGCA
>JAATGL010000273.1 GCA_015654705.1 Alphaproteobacteria bacterium
AACATCCGCTACGGCCGGCCCGAGGCGAGCGACGACGAGGTGCGCCGCGCCGCCGACGCGGCCGCGGCCTCCGAATTCGTCGAACGCCTGCCGCAGGGCTTCAGGACGCTGGTCGGCGAGCGCGGCGTCACGCTGTCCGGCGGCCAGCGCCAGCGCCTCGCCATCGCGCGCGCCATCCTGCGCGACGCGCCGCTGCTGCTGCTGGACGAAGCGACCAGCGCGCTGGACGCGGAGAACGAGCGGCTGGTGCAGCAGGGCCTCGCCAACCTGATGGCCGGCCGCACCACCATCGTCATCGCCCATCGCTTCGCCACCATCCAGCGGCTCAAGCGCATCGTGGTGATGGACCAGGGCAAGGTCGTCGGCGAAGGCGGCCACGCCGAGCTGGTCGCTCGCGGCGGTCTCTACGCCAGGCTGGCCGACCTGCAATTCAGCCAGAATCTGGCGCTGGCGGGCTAGCGGGACATGCGGCCGCTGAAGCGCATCGCGATCACGGCGGGCACGGTCATCGTCGTGGGTGTGGTTGCCCTCGTGGCGCGCACGCTGGTGGCGAGCGGCGTGTTTGTCGCGGTGACGCCGGGCTTTGGCGGCAGCTGCCGGACGCTCACGGGCATCGTCGGCGCGGAGGATATCGCAATCGACCGCAAGGACCGGCTGGTGTTCCTGTCCGCGACCGACCGGCGGGCGACGGCGGGAAAGCCGTCGCGGACGGACGGCCTCTACACGCTGCCGCTCGACCATCCCGAGGCCGGTTTCACGCGGCTGGCCGCAACGCCGGGCGATTTCCATCCGCACGGTATCGGCCTGTTCCGCGCCGCCGACGGCTCGCTGACGCTGATGGCGGTCAACCATATGGGCCCCGGCCAGTCGGCGATCGATATTTTCGAGGTCGCCGTGGCGGGCGGCGCGGCCACGCTGCGCGAGATCGGCGCGATCCAGAGCGACCGGCTGGTCAGCCCCAACGACATCGCCGCCGTCGGCAAGGGCCAGTTCTACGTCACCAACGATCATGGCAGCCGCACGCAGTTCGGCACGACGCTGGAGACCTACCTGCTGCTGCCGCGCGCCAATGTGCTCTATTTCGACGGCTCGGTGTTCAAGGAGGTGGCGACGGGCCTCGTCTTCGCCAATGGTATCGCGCTGTCGCCGGACGGCAATCATCTCTATGTGGCGGAGACCTCGGCGCGCCGCTTGCAGACCTTCGCGCGCGATGCCTTTTCCGGCAAATTGACGCCGGAGAATAGCTTCGCGCTGCCCTCCGGCCCCGACAATATCGACGTCGACGACACGGGCGCGCTGTGGATCGCCGGCCATCCCAATCTGATCGCCTTCCTGGACTATGTGGGCGACCCGTCAAAGCCGTCGCCGTCGCAGATTTTGAAGGTGACGGTCGCGGGCGGCATTCCGCAGACCGCCGAGCCCATTTACACGAATCCGGGTCGCGAGATCGGCGCCTCCAGCGTCGGCGCGGTCGCGGACGGGCACCTCTTCATCGGCTCGGTCTTCGATCCGAAAGTCCTGGACTGCCGATTGCCTTAGGCCAGCGCGCGGCCGGTCATTTTTTCCAGCACCCCGATCGGTGCGCGGGCCGGTTCGGCCATCGCGTCGATGTCGAGGTGGAAGGTCTGCTCCAGCACGAACTGGCCGGACAGCGCCGCATGCATCACCTGATCGGTGTAGCAGAGCCAAGTGGTGCCGGGGGCGAAGGCGATCTCGTTCTTGGGGGTGGCGCGCTGGTAATCCATGTCCAGCTTGGCGGTGTCGTGCAGGCCCAGCATCAGGTCGTCGTAGCGGCTGCGCAGGCCGCGCGTCTGCCAGGTGGCGGCGCGCAGCCAGGCGGCGAGCGGCATCGGCGGTTTGACGCGCGGCAGGATCTTGGCGGCCATGTCGGCGAACGGCTCGCCGACGTTCCAGACACGCGGCAGCGCGCCCGGATGGATATTGCTGAACAGCCTGAGGATGCGCCGCCCGCGCATCGGCCGCGTCGGAAAGGCGTCGACATGCAGTCGCGTGTCGTCCTTGGTCGCGGAATATTTGCGCCCGGCGATCTCGACCGGGCGATAGGAGGTGCGCGCCCGTTCGAGCTTCGCGGCGTAGGCGGGAAAAAGCCCGCCGACCAGCGCGACGGCATCGGCTGCGAAACGCTGCATCATCGCCTGCAGCAGGATTTGCTGGTCCTTCGCCGCCGCGTCGTGCTTCAGCCGGCCCGAAGGATCGAGGCTGATGTTCTTGGCGCGTCCGCTGGAGAGCTCCGGCGTCAGCAGCGAACGCTCCGCGTCGCGCAGCACGAAGGGCAGGTGCGGGAAGAACAGCACGCGTCCCCGTTCGAGCGCCGCGATGGCGTCCTGCCGCACGGCCGCGCCGAACGGTCCCCGCCACGACGCGATATCCAAAGTCTCAAGCACATCCATCGGGCGATTATACAGAGCGCGCCGTCACGGCGCATAGTGCGTGTCGAGGTCGCGCCCGAGCGTCCGCGCCGCCAGGAAATAATGGACGCCGGCCCACAGGAACAGCAGCGACATCGCCATGATGGCGTGGCGCACGCCCGCCGCCGACGCCGCGGCGCAGGCCCGGACCAGGCCGGGTGTCGCACCGGGCGGGGCGCTGCCGGCCGGGCAGAGGCCGGCGAAATGTCCCGGCCGGAAGGCGGCCTGCGCGAAAAGGTCGCTCAGCAGGCCGATCAGCGTCGGCCCGAGCCCAATGCCGACCAGCCCGATCACCAGCGAGACGACGAAGGACGAAGAGGCGCGCATATTGGCGCCGACCATGTTCTGCGCCAAGGCCAGGGTCGGCGTCCAGAACACGAAGAGCGCGACATGCCCGGCCATCA
>JAATGL010000114.1 GCA_015654705.1 Alphaproteobacteria bacterium
CTCGCTGAAGGACCTGCTGCCGATCCTGGAATCGATCGTGCAGGGCGGCCGTCCGCTCGTCATCATCGCCGAGGAAGTCGAAGGCGAAGCGCTGGCGACCCTCGTCGTCAACAAGCTGCGCGGCGGCCTGAAGGTCGCTGCCGTCAAGGCGCCGGGCTTCGGCGATCGCCGCAAGGCCATGCTGGAAGATATCGCCATCGTGACCGGCGGCCAGGTGATCAGCGAGGATCTCGGCATCAAGCTCGAGAACGTCAAGCTGAACATGCTGGGCACGGCCAAGAAGGTGCGCATCGACAAGGACAACACCACGATCATCGATGGCGCCGGCAAGAAGCCGGACATCCAGAGCCGCGTCGGCCAGATCAAGGCGCAGATCGAGGAGACCACCTCGGACTACGACAAGGAGAAGCTGCAGGAACGCCTGGCCAAGCTCGCGGGCGGCGTTGCGGTGATCCGCGTCGGCGGCGCGACCGAGGTCGAGGTGAAGGAGAAGAAGGATCGCGTCGACGACGCGCTCAACGCCACCAAGGCGGCGGTCGAGGAAGGTATCGTTCCCGGCGGCGGCACGGCGCTTCTCTATGCCACCAAGGCGCTGTCCGGCCTCACCGGCGACAATGACGACCAGACGCAGGGCATCGCGATCATCCGCAAGGCGATCCAGGCCCCGGTCCGCCAGATCGTGGAGAATTCCGGCACGGAATCCTCGATGATCGTCGGCAAGCTGCTGGAGCAGAAATCGTCCAATTACGGCTGGGACGCGCAGGGCGAGCGTTTCACGGACTTCATCGATGCCGGCATCGTCGACCCGACCAAGGTCGTGCGCATCGCGCTGCAGAACGCGTCGTCCGTCGCGGCGCTGCTGATCACGACGGAGGCGATGGTCGCCGATCGTCCGAAGAAGGACTCCGGCGCCGGCGGCGGAATGCCGGGCGGCGGCGGCATGGGCGGCATGGGCGACATGGACTTCTAGTCCAGCCGTTCATTCCCGGAAAAATGCGGAAAGGCCCGGTGGAAACACCGGGCCTTTTTGCTTGCTCCGTCCGCCGTTATCGTACGGCAATCCCATCCCATTGTCCGACCATCAAGCCGCCGGCCGAACCGCGCACGACTTCAGGCGTCCTTCAATTCGTCCTTCATGTAGGGCTCGACGGTGCCGTTGAGGCGGATCGTCATCGGGTTGCCGTGGCGGTCGAGGGTCTTGCCGGCGGCGACGCGCACCCAGCCCTCGCTCACGCAATATTCCTCGACATTGGTCTTCTCCGCGCCGTTGAAGCGGATGCCGACACCGCGCGCCAGCAGCGCCTCGTCGTAATGCGGGCTCTTGGGATTGGCCGAGAGACGGTCGGGCAATGTCATGGTCGCGAACCTGAACGGAGGATGAGGACGGCGAACCCTACACGACCCGGCTTTTGAATCGAAGCGCGGGCGCCGCAAAAAGTTCCGCCGAAGAACGGCCCCGCAAACCGGCGACATTCCCTCTCTTTCAAGTCGAACTTTAGGAAAGCCTGCGCCGCTCTTTAAGCCTCGCTTCATGCTGCCGCGCGCTTTGAATCGACTTGGGCGCGAGGCGGCGCATCATCGAAAGCGTCGAACGGTGGTGGGTTGGGGGACGGGATGTCGGCAAGATCGCTGGGGATGTGCCTTGCCCTGCTCTGTCTGAGCCAGGCGGCTTTTGCACAGGATATCAACCACCATGCCGTCCGGCGCGGCGCCGCTGCCAGCCGCGACGCGCTCGACGCCAGCATGGCCCGGCTGGCCGCCAGGGCCGCGTTCCAGGCGCCGGCAGAGCCCACGCAGCAGGAATTGCTCGGCGTCATCCTGCTGATGTCGATCCGCCAGGAGCACCGCATATGAGAACGGTCCGTACAACCGGCGCGATCGCGCTGGCGCTCACTTGCATGACGACGATCACGCTTGCCGGTGAAACATCGCCGACGCCCGCCTCCGTCGGCAATGCCCCGGTCGAAAGCCCGGCATGGCTCGCCAGCATCGCAGGCGAGAAGCTGGTGGCGGTCGACGGCTCGACGATCACGCTGTCGCTGGCGGAGGGCGGGCTGGCGTTGGCGCTGCTGTCGCCCAACGGCGCGACGCAGAAATCGACCTTCGCCTTCATGAGCGACAGGCTCGGCACCATTTCCGACGACAGCGACGCCAGCCATGTGACCGGCTTCTTCCGCGAGACCGACACCGGCCTCGAAGCGCAGTTCGCCGACGGCCGCACCGAATCGCTGGTGGCCAACATGGCGGGCGGCATCTCGCTGACGGTGCGCGCCTCGGCAGGCGACACCAGCTGCACCTCCTGGTATCCGCAGGATCACGTCTTCGGCGCGGCGGAGCGCCGGGCGGCGCTGGCCGCCTATGCCGAACGCCTCGGTCTCGGCCCGCATTCGAAGAAGGCGCCGCGCGCCGAAGCGGTCTGCGTGCCGGCGATCCGCGTCGCCAGGACGCGCACCCTGCCGTCCAATGCCGCACAGCCGCTTCTCGTGGTCACCCATCCCACCACGATGCCCGCACGACCTGGAACAGCGGTTCCCAGCTCCAGCGAAGCGGCGCTGATCCCCGTCGCGGTGCGGACCTCCGACGTGCATCTGGTGGATGCCGCCGTTGCCGCGCCGCTGGCCGCGCTGCCGCAGGCCGCACCGCCGCCGGCGTCGGTCGCGCCTGTTCCCGCGCCGATGGTACAGGCGCCCGTGCCGCAGGCGGCTCCGGCGCAGACGATACAGGCCAGCGCGCCGCAGCCCGCGACGATGGCGATGGTGACGCCTTCCATTCCGGCCGGAAGCGGCGCCTCGGACTGCCTCAGCGTCGATACCGACGGCAGCAGCCTGGGCTTCCGCAATCACTGCGCCTATGGCGTGCAGTTCGCCTATTGCCTGCAGAAGGCGAGCGATCCGGCGGCGGCCTGCAGCGCGGGATCCCGGACCGGCGCGGTCGCGGCCAACGGCTTCGCGGCGCTGCTGCTCGACACCAACATCAAATCCGCCGACGCGGAGCACGATTTCCGCTGGGTCGGCTGCAGCGGCAATGCGGGCGACGTCGTGGCGCATCTCGACCGCGCCGATCCGCCGGCGGGACGCTGCGTGCGCGCCAACGCCTCGTAGCGCGCGAACGAATCTGGGGTGCAAAGGAGAGGGCGATGAAGACGGTGTTGAAATATGGCGCCACGCTGCTGGCGCTGTCGGGCATGGCGGGACAGGCCCTGGCAGCCGGTGTCTGCGCGCGGCCCGGCGAGGAAATGGCGCTGAAGACGGCGGCCATGCAGCAGGAATTGATGGTGGCGGCGCTCTATTGCAACGACGTCGCGCCCTACAACCACTTCGTCATCTCCTATCAGAAGGAGTTGCAGGATTCCGACGCCGCGTTGCTCACCTATTTTCAGCGCGCCGACGGACGCGCCGGCGCGGCCGCGTATCATTCCTACAAGACGGCGCTGGCCAACACCTTCTCGCTGGACGGGCTGCACGGCATGCAGGCCTATTGCGCGGCGGCGCAGATGGCCTTCGACGCAGCGCTCAATGCGGCCGCACCGCACGCGCTGGCCTCGTTCATCGCGACCCAGTCGGTCCCCGGCACGGAAGAGTTCGTGCCTTGCGACACCATCGTCGCGGGCAGCGAGATGGTGACCGGCGGCTCGTCGCAGGGCCAGACCCGTCTGGCGGCCAACCGGCCGAACTGAGACCGGGACCCGATCATTACACCCGCTTCATGCGGCGTTCATGTCGGCCGTTCAATATGCCCACCATCAGATGGGCTTTTATTGAAAGGAAGAGACAATGAAGACGGCAAGAGTTTTGGCGATGGCGGCGGTGCTGAGCGCGGGGATTTCTGCGCCGGCGCTGGCGGATTATGTACGGCTGGGCAGCGTCGAGGTCGGCTATCGCACCGACCGCGACACGAGCTGGACGCGCTTCGGCGGCGGCATGGAGGGCCTTCGCCTGACGGCGGACAGGAGCGACATCCTCTGCCGCGCGATCGTGGTGCAGTTCGGCGACGGTTCGCGCCAGACCGTCTTTTCGGGACCGCTGCGCCAAGACCGGCCCGTCGAGGTCGATCTGCGCGGCGGCACCCGTCGCGTCCGGAATATCAGCTTCACCTGCCGTTCGGATGCGCGCCGCGGCGGCGTCATCTCCATCGCCGCCAATGTCGGACGCTTCCAGGACGAATGGCGCAGAAGCCCCGACTGGGCGTTGTTCTGGTCGCGTCTTTTCAACTGGGGCGCCGGCGGCGGCAACACGGGCTTCGGGAACGGCTACGATCCGAATGTCTGGGTCTCTCTCGGTCGCGAACGTTTCGAAGGCCGTCGCGACCGGGAATCGAGCTTCGCCGGCTGGAACGGGCGCAGCGTCGACCGCATCGGCCTGCGCGCGGTAGACGACGACGCGCGCTGTTCGGCCGTGCGCGCCATCTTCGGCAATGGGCGTTCCAGCGTGCTGAATGTCGCCCGTCTGGACCGGGGCCGTTTCGCGTCCGTCGACCTGCCGGGCGGCGACCGAAACCTGCGCAGCCTCAGCCTCGCCTGTCACGCCGTCAACAGGAACGCCGTGACCATCGAAATCTTCGCGCGCAAATAACCGCGCGCCGGTCAGCGGGCAAGGGCCGGAGCAAGCTCCGGCCCTTTGCGCGTCAGGACTTGTCGGCAGGGGTCTTGGCGGGCGGCGTGTAGGGGGTGAACGCTCCCATCATGCAGGTCTCGTGCGTCACCAGCACGCTGATGCTCTGCTGGTTGGAACAGATGATATCGTCGCCGCCGGTCACGTTCATCACGAAGCCGTGGAAGTTGAGGCCGGGACAGGCGTTCAGCAGCGCGTTGCTCCAGATTTTCCCGCCTTTCATATAGAACAGGATCGTCTTGGGGTCCTTTACGCTGGTGTGGTCGATCCGGTAGGTCTCAAGGCAGACAGGCGCCGCCTGGGCCGGCAGGATCGCGCCGGCCGCGATTGCCGCCGCCACCAGCACTGACGTGAAGCTTTTCATGGCACATCTCCGAACATAGCGACCCCTCGCCTTCCTATAATGGTCCCGATGGCCGGCGGGTTCAACGCCGCGCGCGCGAATGTGAGCGCTCGCCTTGACTTCGGCCGGTCCGCTGGGGATGGTCCGGGCGGATTTCCGCCCCTGGAGAACGCCGTGTCCGCGCCAGACTCCGCGCCGAATGTGACCATCACCCTGCCCGACGGCAAGGCGATGACGTTCGCGCGCGGCGTGACCGGCGCCGAGATCGCCGCCGCCATCGGCCCGGGCCTCGCCAAGGCGGCGCTGATCCTGGAGGTCGACGGCCAGGAATGGGACCTGTTCCGTCCCATCGAGCACGACGCCCGCATCCGCATCGTCACCCGCAAGGACCCCGAAGCGCTGGAGCTGATCCGCCACGACATGGCGCATGTGCTGGCCATGGCGGTGCAGGCGCTTTACCCCGGCACGCAGGTGACCATCGGTCCGGCGATCGAGGACGGCTTTTATTACGATTTCGCCCGCGACACGCCCTTCACCCCCGACGATCTGCCGAAGATCGAAGCGGAGATGCGCAG
>JAATGL010000099.1 GCA_015654705.1 Alphaproteobacteria bacterium
CGAGCCGCGCGTCGCCACGGTGACCGGCCTGCTGCTCGATCCCTATTTCTCCGCGACCAAGCTCGCATGGATTCTCGATCACGTGCCCGGTGCGCGGGCGCGCGCCGAACGCGGCGAGCTTTGTTTCGGCACGGTGGACTCTTGGCTGATCTATAGGCTGACCAACGGGCGCGTGCATGCCACCGACGTGACCAACGCCTCGCGCACCATGCTGCTCAACCTGAAGACCCTGGGCTGGGATGCGGAGATGCTGGCGCTGTTCGGCGTGCCGGCCGAAATGCTGCCGCAGGTGCGCGACAGCGCCGGCGATTTCGGCATGGCGGCGGCGGATCATCTGGGCGGTGAAATTCCGATCCTGGGCGTCGCTGGCGACCAGCAGGCCGCCGCGTTCGGCCAGGCCTGCTTTCGCCCCGGCGACGTGAAATCGACCTACGGCACGGGATGCTTCGCGCTGGTCAACAGCGGCGCCGCCGTGCCGGTGTCGCAGAACCGCCTGCTGGCGACGGCCGCCTACCGCGTCGGCGCCGGCACCGCCTATGCGGTGGAAGGCAGCATCTTCGTCGCCGGTGCCGTGGTGCAGTGGCTGCGCGACGCGCTGGGGGTGATCCGCAGCGCGGAAGAGATCGAGGCGCTGGCCGCGACGGCCAGGCCCGCCGAGGGCCTCTATTTCGTTCCGGCCTTCACCGGGCTGGGCGCGCCCTATTGGGATCCGGAGGCGCGCGGCGCGATCCTGGGCCTCACGCGCGACATGGGCGCGGCGGAGATCGCACGCGCCGCGCTGGACTCCGTCTGCTATCAGACTCGCGACCTGTTGGACGCGATGGGCCGCGACATGAAGGCGGCCGGGCTCGCCGCGCTGAAGGTCGATGGCGGCATGGTGCGCAACGACTGGTTCTGCCAGCGCCTCGCCGATCTCACCGGCCTGACCGTCGATCGGCCGAAGGTGACCGAGACCACCGCGCTGGGCGCGGCCTATCTGGCGGGTCTTGCGGCGGGCCTGTTCAGTGACATCGACGACATCGCTTCGCGCTGGGCGCTGGAGCGCCGCTTCGAGCCGGCGATGAACGCCGCGGCGCGCGACGCGCTGTATGACGGATGGAGGCGGGCGGTCGGACGCGTGCGCGCGGTTTGACAGTTCCGGCGCCCGGGCTCACTCTTGTATGACCGCCATCCCGCACGGAGAAAGCCATGAACGTCAGGGAAAATTTCGCGATGCGGGTGCCGCCGGCGCATGGGATCGAATCGCTGGAGGGCAAGGTCTCGCCCGAGGAATGGCGGATGCGCGTCGATCTCGCGGCGACCTACCGGCTGGTGGCGATGCATGGCTGGGATGACATGATCTTCACCCACATCTCGGCGCGCGTGCCGGGGCCGGAGCATCATTTCCTGATCAACCCCTACGGCCTGCTGTTCGAGGAGATCACGGCATCGAGCCTGGTCAAGATCGACGTCGACGGCAACAAAGTGCAGGACGCGCCCTATCCGGTGAACCCAGCCGGCTTCACCATCCACAGCGCGCTGCACATGAGCCGCGACGACGCGCATTGCGTCATCCATCTGCATACGGACGATGGCGTGGCGGTGTCGGCGCAGGCGGACGGCCTGCTGCCGCTCGACCAGCACGCGATGGCGGTGGTGAGCGACATCGCCTATCACGATTATGAAGGCATCGCGCTCGATCTCGACGAACGCGAGAGGCTGGTCGCCGATCTCGGCCGCGACAAGCACATCATGATCCTGCGCAATCACGGCACGCTGACGCTGGGCAAGAGCTGCTCCGACGCCTTCCTGCGCATGTATTATCTCGAACGCGCCTGCACCATGCAGGTGCGCGCGCTGTCGGGTGGCGCCCGGCCCAACCGCGTCAACCAGGGCGTGGCGGAGAAAACGGCGGGCCAGGGCGCGATGATCTTCGAAGGCATGCTGGGCGCGCTGGCCTGGCCGGCGCTGCTGCGCAAGCTCGACCGGACGGATGAAGGCTACAAGCACTAGAAGCGGTTGCCATAGCGGAGTTTGAGGAATGAAATTCGGCATCGGACAATCGGTCAGGCGGACGGAGGACATCCGCTTCATCACCGGGCAAGGTCAGTACACGGATGACCTGCATTTCCCCGGCGAGGCGCACGCCGCCTTCGCGCGCAGCCCGCACGGCCATGCGAAGATCAATTCCATCGACATCGAAGCGGCAAAATCGGCGCCGGGCGTCGTCGCCGTGCTGACCTGGAAGGACGTGGAGGAGTTCGGCGCCGGCCCGATGCCTTGCATGGCGCCGCTCAGGAGCCGCGACGGCTCGCCGGTCAAACCCTCGCCCAAGCCGCTGCTGGCCAAGGACAAGGTGACGTTCCCCGGCGAGGCCGTGGCCATGATCGTGGCGGAGACCTATGCCCAGGCCGTCGACGCGGCCGAATTGGTGGAAATCGACTACGCGGCGCTGGATGCGGTCGGCACGCTCGAAGCCGCGCCGGCCGGTCCGCAGATCTGGGACGGCGCGCCCGGCAATGAGTGCTTCGACTGGGCCGCCGGCGACGAGGAAAAGTGCAACGCCGCTTTCGCCGCCGCCGCGCACACCATCAGCGTCGACGTGGTGCAGAACCGCGTGGCGCCGACCTCGATGGAAACCCGCAACGCGATCGGCCTGTACGATGCGGCGGCCGATGCGTTTACGCTCTATTCCGGCAACCAGGGCTCGGGCAATCTGCGCAACAATCTGGCCAAAGCGATCCTCAACATCGCGCCCGAGAAGCTGCGCGTCGTCAACAAGGATGTCGGCGGCGGTTTCGGCATGAAGGGCTTCATGTATCCCGAGCAGCCCTTGGCGCTGATCGCGGCCAAAAAGGCCGGCCGGCCGGTGCGCTGGACCAGCGACCGCACCGAAGCCTTCCTGACCGACGATCATGGCCGCGACATGCGCACCAGGGGCGAACTGGCGCTGGACAAGGACGGCAGGATTCTCGCCATGCGCGTCACCGGCACGGCCAATATGGGCGGCTATCTTTCGCAATTCGCGCCCTTCATCGCGACGATGGCGGGCGGGCGCATCTTCGGCGGCGTCTATCGCGTGCCCGCCGTCTTCGCCCATGTGAAGGGCTATTTCTCCAATTCCGGCCCGGTCGACGCCTATCGTGGCGCCGGCCGGCCCGAGGCCGCCTATCTGATGGAGCGGCTGATGGATGTGGCGGCGTTCCAGACCGGCATCGACCGCGTCGAGATCCGCCGGCGCAACCTGCCCTCGCCGTCGGAGCTGCCGTTCATCAACTGGTTCGGCGTCGCCATCGATTCCGGCGATTACCCTTTCATGCTGGAGGAGGCGCAGAAGCGCGCCGATGTGAAGGGCTTCGCGGAACGCCGCCGGAAATCCGAAGCGCGCGGGCTGAAGCGCGGCCTCGGCATCGCCTATTACGTCGAGATCACCTTCGCGGTTGGGGCGGAGCCGGCGCGCGTCGCCTTCACCGACAATGGCGGGGTCGAACTCTTTGTCGGCACCCAGTCGAACGGGCAGGGCCACGAGACCGCGTTCGCCCAGCTCGTCGCCGAGAAGCTCGGCGTGCCGTTCGAATCGATCGCGGTCAGGCAGGGCGACACGGACTGGGTCAATGGCGGCGGCACCGGCGGCTCGCGCTCGCTCAACATGTCGGGCGGCGCGCTCTTGGGCGCTTCCGACGAAGTGATCCGCAAGGGCAAGGCGGCGGCCGGCCAGGTGCTGCAGGCGGGCGGCGCGGACGTCGCTTTCGACGTGGTGGACGGCACCGGCCGGTTCCGCGTGGCGGACAGCGAGCGCGCGATTACCGTCGGCGAGCTTGCCGTCACGCTGAAGCGCGAACGGATTCCCGGTTTCGAGGAAGGCCTCGACAGCGACGCCGTGTTCAACGGCCAGGCCTCGACCTTCCCCAATGGCTGCCACATCTGCGAAGTGGAGATCGATCCCGAGACCGGCAAGATCGATGTCGTCTCCTATTGCGTGCTCGACGATTTCGGCCGTGTCATCAATCCGATGCTGGTGGCGGGCCAGGTGCATGGCGGCGTCGTCCAAGGCCTTGGCCAGGCGCTGCTGGAGGACATGGTCTACGACCGCCACAGCGGGCAGGCGATCAGCGGCAGCGTTTCCTACTAC
>JAATGL010000247.1 GCA_015654705.1 Alphaproteobacteria bacterium
AAAGCTGCGACAGGCCGAACATGTCGGCACGGTGCACGATCATCGTATTGGCGGTGGGAATATCGAGGCCACTTTCCACGATGTTGGTGGAGACGAGCACGTCGATCTTGCGGTCGTAAAACGCCGTCATCACCTCTTCCAGCATGGTGGGCGACATCTGGCCATGCGCCACCGCCGCCTTCACTTCCGGCACGGTGTCTTTCAGGAATTTCTCGGCATCGCGCAGGTCGGCGATGCGCGGCGCGACGTAGAAACTCTGCCCGCCACGATAATGTTCACGCAGCAGCGCTTCGCGGATGACCAGCGGATCGAACGGCGTGACGAAGGTGCGAACCGCCAGACGATCCACCGGCGGCGTGGTGATCAGCGACAGATCGCGCACGCCCGACAGCGCAAGCTGCAGCGTGCGCGGGATCGGCGTCGCCGTCAGCGTCAGCACATGGACGTCGGCCTTCAGCGATTTCAGCCGTTCCTTGTGGCCGACACCGAAATGCTGCTCCTCGTCGACGATCACCAGCGCCAGGTTGCGGAACACGATGCCCTTGGCCAGCAATGCATGGGTGCCGATCACGATATCGACATCGCCGGATTCGAGCGCCGCCTTGGTCTCTCGCGCCTCCTTCGCATCGACGAAGCGCGACAACTGGCGCAGCTTGATCGGAAAGCCGGCGAAGCGCTGGCTGAAGGTGCGGAAATGCTGGCGCGCCAGCAACGTCGTCGGTACGACCACGGCGACTTGCGCCCCCGACATCGCCGCCACGAAAGCCGCGCGCAACGCGACCTCGGTCTTGCCGAAGCCGACATCGCCGCACACCAGCCGGTCCATCGGCCGTCCCTTGGCCAGATCCGCGATGGTATCGGCGATGGCTTTCTCCTGATCCTCGGTCTCCTGATAGGGAAACTTGGCGCAGAATTCGTCATAGACGCCCTGCGGCGGATCGATCGCCGGCAGCGATCTGAGCTCGCGCGCCGCGGCGATGCGGATCAATTCCGCCGCCATCTCGCGCACCCGCGCCTTCATGCGCGCCTTGCGCGTCTGCCAGCCGGCCCCGCCGAGCCGGTCGAGCTGTGCGGTCCCCTCGTCGGCACCGTAGCGCGTCAGAAGCTCGATGTTCTCGACCGGAAGGAACAGCTTGCCACCGTCATATTGCAATTCCAGGCAGTCATGCGGCGCGCCGGCGGCATCGATGGTCTTGAGGCCCAGATAGCGGCCGACGCCATGCTCGATATGGGTGACCAGGTCACCTTGGGCGAGGCCCGACGCCTCGGAGAGAAAATTCTGCGCCCGGCGCTGGCGCGACTGCGCCCGCACCATGCGGTCGCCCAGGATGTCCTGCTCGGCGACGATGGCGAAGTCAGGCGCTTCGAAGCCGTGCTCGAAGCAGAGGACGGAAATTCCGACTGCGCCTTTGTCCAGCTTGTGTGCATCGGGCCAATCGGCGACGCGGCGGATCGCGTCCAGCCCGTGATCGGCCAGCACGCCGCCCATGCGCTCGACCGAACCTTCGCTCCACGAGGCGACCAGCACGCGCTTGCCAATCCCCTGCAGCGCTTTGACGTGATGCGTGGCCGCCTCGAAGATATTGACGCCGCCCTGCGCGCGTTCCGGCGCGAAGTCGCGGCCCAGCCGGCCGCCGGCATCGACGGATTTGATTGATTCCGGCGCCTGGAACGGCGACAGGTCGCGCACACGATGGCGCTTGAGAACCTCCGTCCATTCGTCCTGCGTCAGACAGAGTTCGTCCGGCGGCAGCGGCTTGTAGGGCGGTGCCTTGATCGTGTGCTTGGCGTCCTTGCCGACGAGCAATTCTTTGCGCGTCGCGTAGTAGTCCGCGATCAGCTCCAGCCGCGCGGTCTTCGCCTCGTCGCTCTGGTGCGCCAGAAGGACCAGGGCGTCGGGAATGAAATCGAACAGCGTGTCCAGTTTCGTATGAAACAGCGGCAGCCAATGCTCCATGCCCTGGCTCTTGCGGCCGGCGCTGACCGCCTCATAGAGCGGATCGTCGCTGGTCGCCGGACCGAAGCGCGCCACATAACCGCTGCGGAACCGGCTGATCGATGCCGGGTCGAGCGGCGCCTCGCTGGCGGGCAGCAATTCGACCGCGTTCACCGTGTCGCTCGACAATTGAGTCTCGGCATCGAAGCGGCGGATCGCATCGAGCGTCGGCCCGAAGAAATCCAGCCTCAGCGGCTGCCCGCTGCCCGGCGGCCACAGATCGACGATGCCGCCGCGCAACGCGAAATCGCCTGGCTCGCGCACCGTGCTCGCCCGCGCATAGCCGTTGGCCGCGAGGAACGCGGTCAGCGCCTCGTGCTCGATGGTCGCGCCGACCCTGGCGAAGAAGCTGGCGCCTTCGATGGCGTCGCGCGGCGGCACGCGCTGCAGCGCCGCGGCGATGGTCGTGACCAGCACGGCCGGCCCCGAATCCTTTTTGCGCCGCGCCAGCACCGCCAGCGTCGCCAGCCGTTCGCTTTCGATATCCGGCTTGGGCGAGACGCGGTCGTAAGGCAGGCAGTCCCACGCCGGAAACGACAGCAGCACTGCGCCGGGCGTAAAGAAACGCACGCCGTCCGCGACCGCCGCGGCATGCAGATCGTCGGCCGCGACGAACACGACGAGACCGCCCCGACGCTGCGCCGTCTCGGCCGCCAGGAAAGCATCGTAGCCGCCCGGCGCGCCGCTGACGGTGAAGCGGCCCGGCTGACGGGCGATGTAGTCTATGCGTTCCATGTCGGATTCTTGCGGGCGCAGAGCGCCTTCATGCGGGCGAGGACGGGCGTGTCGTGCGCGGCGGGCGCCGGCGCATGGCCGCGCAGCCAGAGATAGACCTCCTGGTCCGGCGCTTCGAGCAGGGCTTCGAACTGATCCAGCTCCGCCGCGCTCATGCCCGCCAGTTCCGCCGCCGCGAAGGTCCCGAAGATCAGATCGACCTCCTTGAACCCGCGCCTCTGGGCGCGGAACAACAGCCGTTTGCGGCGGGCCTCCGAAGAGCCGCCTGTTTCAGGTCCGGTCATGGCCGCGATATAGCGTCAAGGTGCGTTGAGAACAACGGGCCGGGCTCATATTGTTTCCGTCACATGCGCCCCGCGATTCTCTTTCCCCTTTTCGGCGAAACGCGCGCGCTTGCGGGTGTCGGGCCGCGCATCGAGAAGCTGATCGCGCGCGTCGCGGGAACGCGGCTGGTCGATCTGATCTTCGATCTGCCCTGCGGCGTGATCGACCGCTCTTATCGGCCCAGACTGATCGACGCCGAGGAAGGCCGCATCGCCACGGTCACGCTCAATGTGCTGGAGCATGTCGCGCCGCGCGACCGCCGCCAGCCCTATCGCGTGCGCTGCTCCGACGATACGGCGCTCATCGAGCTGGTGTTCTTTCACGCCCGTGCCGACTATCTGGAAAAGACCCTGGCCGTGGGCCAGACGCGGGTCGTCAGCGGCCGCATCGAACGCTATGGCGGCAAGCTGCAGATGCCCCATCCCGACTACGTCCTCGAACCCGGACAGGAAAAGGATCTGCCGCTGCATGAGCCGGTCTACGCCTTGACGGAGGGGTTGCCGGCCAAATCCCTCGCCAAGGCGATCCGCGCCGCGGTCGAGAAAGTTCCGGCGCTGCCGGAATGGCAGGACCCGGCGTTCCGCAAAGCCCAGGACTGGCCGTCCTTCGCCAGCGCGCTGCGCACGGCGCATGGGCCCGCGCACGACGCAGACCTGTCGCCCGAGACGCCGGCGCGGCGGCGCCTCGCTTATGACGAATTGCTGGCCAACCAGCTCGCCCTGGTGCTGATCCGCGCCCAGCTGCGCAGCATCAAGGGGCGCGCCGTCAGGGGCGACGGCCATCTGAAGGCGAAGGCGCTTGCCGCCCTGCCCTTCGAACTGACGCCGGCGCAGACGCAGGCGCTGGCCGAGATCGAAGCGGACATGGCGGCGCCGTCGCGGATGCTGCGCCTGCTGCAGGGCGATGTCGGCGCCGGCAAGACCGTCGTCGCGATGCTGGCGCTGCTGAACGCCGTCGAGGCGGGATTGCAGGGCGCGCTGATGGCGCCCACCGAGATCCTCGTGCGCCAGCACATGGCCTCGCTCGATGCGCCGGCAAAGGCGGCCGGCATCCGTATGGCGCTGCTGACGGGACGCGAGCGCGGCCCGGCGCGCGCGCAGACGCTGGCGCGGCTGGCCGACGGCGAGATCGATATCCTGGTCGGCACCCATGCGATCTTCTCCGAGGATGTCGCGTTCCGCGATCTGGGCCTCGCGGTCGTCGACGAACAGCACCGCTTCGGCCTGCATCAGCGCCTGAAGCTGCAGAACAAGGTCGGGCGTCCGGCCGATGTGCTGGTGATGACCGCAACGGCGGTC
>JAATGL010000071.1 GCA_015654705.1 Alphaproteobacteria bacterium
ATACCTCGGGCTCCACCGGCAAACCGAAGGGCGCGGTGGATATCCATGCCAGCCTGAAACTCACCGCCGATCTTTACGGTACGCCGGTCGCGGACATCAAAGAGAGCGACGTGGTCTATTCGGTGGCGAAGTTGTTCTTCGCCTACGGGCTCGGCAACGCCATGACCTTCTCGTTGTCGGCCGGCGCCACCACGGTGCTGTTGGGCGAACGGCCGACGCCGGACGGCGTCGCGGCGCTTCTTCGTAAACATCCCATCACGGTGTTCTACGCGGTGCCGACCTTCTATGCCGCGTTTCTGGCGAGCCCGAACGCGCCGAAGCGCGAGGAGGTCAAAATCCGCCGCTGCATTTCCGCCGGCGAGGCACTGCCGGAGGAAATCGCGCGCAATTGGCGGGCGCGTTATGGCGTGGAGATTTCCGACGGCCTCGGCACCACCGAGATGCTGCACATCTATCTGACCAACCGTCCCGGCGCGACCAAATATGGCACGACCGGCAAGGCGGTCCCGGGTTACGATATCAAGCTGATCGGCGAAGACGGCAAAGAGGTCAAGCAGGGCGAGATGGGCGAGCTTTACGTACGCGGGCCGACCAGCGCCATCATGTATTGGAACAACCGCGAGAAGTCGCGCACGACATTCCAGGGCGAATGGACGCGCTCGGGCGACAAATATATCGAGGACGCCGACGGCTATTACATCTGCTGCGGCCGCCAGGACGACATGCTGAAAGTGTCCGGCATGTATGTCTCGCCCTTCGAGGTCGAGGCCGCGCTGTCGTCGCATCCCGACGTGCTGGAGGCCGCGGTGGTCGGCTGGAGCGACGAACAGAAGCTGATCAAGCCGAAAGCCTTTGTCGTGTTGAAGTCGCCCGACAAAGCCGGCGACGCGCTGATGCGCGCGCTCCAGGAACACTGCAAGCAGAAGCTCGCACCCTACAAATATCCGCGCTGGATCGAGTTCAGGAAAGAATTGCCGAAGACGGCGACCGGAAAAATCCAGCGCTTCAAGCTGAGGGCGGAGCATCAATGAATTTTCTTCCGTCGTCCCCGCGAAAGCGGGGACCCATACTCCGTGAACTATCGACAGACTGCGGCGTATGGGTCCCGGGCCTCGCTTCGCTCGCCCGGGACGACATCAAAAGATGACTCTCTACGACTCCGGCTTTCTCTCTCTCGGCGCGCAGCGTCTGGAATACCGCATGATCGGGCCGCAGCCGGAATCCGCGCCGACACTGGTGATGCTGCACGAGGGGCTCGGCTGCGTCGGCCTCTGGGGCGATTTCCCCGATAGACTGCAAGCTGCGACCGGCTGCGGCGTTTTCGTCTATTCGCGCGCCGGCTACGGCCAGTCGAGCCCGGTGACGCTGCCGCGCCCGCTCACTTACATGCACGACGAGGCGCGTGAGACTTTACCGCTCGTGCTCGACGCGATCGGTCTCCAGCACGGCCTGCTGGTCGGCCACAGCGATGGCGCGTCGATCGCCGCGATCTATGCAGGCTCGCATCAGGATCATCGCATCGGCGGCATCGTTCTGATGGCGCCGCATTTCATCGTCGAGGATATCACCATTGCCTCGATCGCCGAATTCCGGAAGGCCTACGACACCACCGACTTACGCCCGCGCATGTCGCGCTGGCATGCCGACGTCGACGCCACCGCGCATGGCTGGAGCGACGTCTGGCTCAAGGGCGATTTCCGCAAGTGGGACCTCACGGAATTCCTCGCCTACATCCGCGTGCCGATGCTGATCGTGCAGGGCGAGGGCGATCAATATGGCACGGTGCGCCAGATCGAGATCGCGCAGGAGGAATGCTACTGCCCGGTCGAGGTCGCGCTGCTGCCCGGCGCCAAGCATTCGCCGCAACGCGAAGCGCCGGAGGTGACGCTCAAAGCGATTTCGGAGTTTGTGGGAAGGGTACTAGAAACAAACCCTGCCTCGTCCTGAGGAGCATCGCGAAGCAATGCGTCCCGAAGGATACCCCACGCTTCGAGACGCGCTGCCGCGCAGCGCTCCTCAGCATGAGGCCGAAAAAACTTACTCCGCCGCCTGCTTGGCGGCCGAGCCGTGCGCGGACACGAGATAATCCATCGCCGCCTGCACGCCGCCCTTCTTGATCGGAACGCCGGCAAGCTGAAGCGCCATCTCTGTGGCGGCAAGCCCGCCAATCAGCGCGCCGTCGTTGATGTCGCCAAGGTGTCCGATGCGGAAATACTTGCCGGCATAGGCGCCGAAGCTCGCGCCATATGAGATGTTGAAGGTGTCGAGCGCGAGCGCGCGAAACTTGTCGGCGTCGTGGCCGTCCGGCAGCAGGATCGCGGTGATGGTCGGCGAATACTGACTGGCGTTTTTGTTGAGGTTATCGAGCCCCCAGGTCTTCACCGCGCGGCGCGTGGCTTCCGCCAAGCGGTCGTGACGCGCGAACACGTTGTCGAGTCCTTCCTCGTGCAGCATCTCGATGGCGACGGCGAGGCCCTGCAACATCTGGGTGCCGGGCGTATAGGGGAAGAAGCCGACCTTGTTCATGGCCAGCATTTCGTCCCAGGCAAAGAAAGATTTCGGCAGTTTCGAATTCTTGTTGGCGGCGATCGCCTTGTCGCTGATCGCGTTGAACGACATGCCGGGCGGCAGCATCAGGCCTTTCTGCGCGCCGCCGACAGTAACGTCGACGCCCCATTCGTCGTGACGGTAGTCGGTGGAGGCGAGCGAGGAAATGGTGTCCACCAGGAGCAGGGCCGGATGTCCGGCGGCATCGATCGCCTTGCGGATCTCGGCGATGGGCGCAAGCGCCCCGGTCGAAGTCTCATTATGCAGAACGCAGACCGCCTTGATCTCCTTGTTCTTGTCCGCGCGCAGGTGCGCTTCGATCGCCTTCGGATCGATGCCCTGGCGCCAGTCGGAGGTGATGAACTCGGGCTTGAGCCCAAGCTTCTCGGCCATCTTCTTCCACAACGTGGCGAACTGGCCGGTCTCCACCATCAGCACCTTGTCGCCGGGCGACAACGTGTTGACCAG
>JAATGL010000132.1 GCA_015654705.1 Alphaproteobacteria bacterium
GAAACCTCCGGGCACGTGCAGCACCTGGTCGAGGCTTGGATCGATGGCGACGGCGACGCCTTGCTGATCAAGGTCGACCAGATCGGCCCCGCCTGCCACACCGGCGCGCCGAGCTGCTTCTACCGCAGATTCTCCCGCTAAAGCGTCAGGCGAACATCGCGGCCAAATGGGCGTTGAGAAACTTCCCGGCCGGATCGAGTTTGCGGCGAACGGCGCGGAAGGCGTCGAATTGCGGATAGAGTTGGGCCAGTTCATCCGCCGTGCGCGTATGGCGCTTGCCCCAATGCGGCCGCCCGGCATGGCGGCGGAAGATCGCCTCGCAGGCATCGAACAGCCTTGCGGTATCGACCCGGTGATATTGGTGGACGGCGATCGTGGCACTTTCGCGCCCGTAGAATGGACTTAGCCAGACATCGTCCGCCGCGACGCTGCGATATTCGATGGGAAAACCCGTGTTGATGCGCGTCTTGCGGACCGTATCGACGATCTCGCGCAGGACGTCGGGCCCCTTTTCGTAGGCCACCGCATATTCCATCTCGTTGAAGCGGACGGTGCGGGGACTGGGAAAAATCTCGTGGCTCCAGCGCACGCGGCCCGGCCCTGGCATCAGGCTTGAAAAAAGCCGATGCGCCGGTCGGAGCAGAAAGGGCGCATAAGGCAGCACAGCGTTGATCGCCGCAAAGGCGCGCTCGTCTGATCCGCTTTTCTCGCCGCGGACGCGCATCTCCTCGGCGGAGCGCGGCTCGGGCGCATCCTCGTCGCTCTCGTTGAGCACCTTGCACACCCCCACGTCGGAATAGGGAAACCAGAAAAATTCGAAATGGCGGTTGTCGGCGACCAGTCCGTCGAGCCGGCGGAATAGCTCGCCGATCGGCAGCACGAAATTCCGCTAACGGAGCTTATAGGCAGGGCGCACATACATCGCGATTTCGGTCATCACGCCGAGCATGCCGAGCGAGGTGCGTCCCGCGGCGAATATGTCCGGGTTTTCGTTCGCCGTGCAATGAATCACTTCGCCGCTCGCCAGCAGCAGGCGGAAGCCCGCGATCTCGGCGGAAAAGCTTTTGAGGGTCCGGCCGGTTCCATGGGTGCCCGTGCCGACGACCCCTCCCAGGGTCTGGCGGTCGATGTCGCCCATGTTCTTGAGGCCGAAGCCCTGGGCATGCAGCAGCGGCCCGACCTGCCAGAGCGGAGTCGCAGCGGCGAGCGTCGCCACCTGTGCTTCCTTATCAAGGTTCTTGAGACCCGTGAACGCGGAAAGGTCGATCAGCGTGCCGTCGCTGGCGCAGAGCGGTGTGAAGGAGTGGCCGGTGCCGGGCGCACGAACCGGCCCCTCGGCTTGGCGCACCGCGGCGGCCAGATCGACCTCGTCCTTGGGCGCCACGATCTTGCGGGGCTTGCAGGTGACCCCGCCCGACCAGTTCGACCATTTGCCGCCGACGATCTTCATAGCCGCGCCGTTCGCAAGCGTTTCGCGGGTCGGCTTATCAGCGAGGCCGGAGAATGCGTCAATCTTGCAATTTTCCGGCCGATGATTATCGCGTCGATATCGGCGCCGGTCTTAGAAAAGGTTTCCCTGGGCAATGTCCTTTGACGGTCGCGAAGGTTTTCCGGCCCTCTGCATAATCAGATCGCGGCCGGAAGGACGCAGAATGGCCTTCAATTCCTCGGGCGTTGCGGGCTGCTCGCCCAGCCACTTCGCCCAGCCGGCATCTTCGATCAGCGCCGGCATGCGGTCCGTGATGGTGGCGATGAGCGGATTGGCCGGAACCGTCACCATGGCGAAAGTGAGAAGCGGCAGATCGCTGCCGCGCCAGCACTCCCAGACGATGGCAATGGCCATCGGCTTCGCGTCGCGCGGTGTCAGAACATACTGCTCGGTCCGCGTCGACGTGACCTCCCTGCCCTCATTGAAGCTGGAAACCATGACCAGGCCCCGCCGCTTCGCGAACGCATCACGAAAGGTTGGCTTGCTGTCGGCCGTCTCCGCGCGCGCATGAATATGCGGTTTGGCTGCTGCCGGATCGGGCGAATCCGCAGGGACAAGACCCCAGCGCATTCTAACCGTTTTGCGTTGCCCTTTGCCGTCCAGTGCTACGACATGGGCGAAGCGCATCGGTGTGACGATCTCACAGGGTTCGTTTTCTCCGTCCTGCGCGAGCAGGAGATCGGAAAGGCGAACAAGATGCTCAAAATTCCTTGTCTGCGTGAATTTCCCGCACATGACGACTCGGCCCCTGTCTGACGCGCATCTCTATCTTTTTTGTCATAAATAGTCGCGGCACCGTTCATGGCCGGTTCAGCCAGCCTGCCTCAGGCTCGCCGCAATGATGCGAACAGCTGCGCTGTATCGGCAACCGATATTGCGTGTGCCGCGTTCGGGAATAAAGGAAACATTGCCATGAAAAATCGAATGGCGGCGATGGCCGCAATATCCACGATTGCGCTGCTCGGCGGCTGCGCGACGCAGCCCCTGGGTCCCACCATCCCGGTGATGCCTGCCCAGGGCAAATCCATGCAGGTCTTCCAGCAGGACGAAGACTATTGCGAGCAATATGCCAGCGATCGCGCCTCCGGGAAGGTCAAGGAAGCCAACGACACCGAACTGCGCAACGGCGTCGTGGGCGCCGCTCTCGGTGCGGGAATCGGCGCATTGGCCGGCAACACCAAGGGCGCGATCGCCGGAGGCCTTATCGGAGCGGCGCTCGGCGGCTCGGCGGGCGCGGGATACGACCAACATCGCGTTCAGCGCGTCTTCAACATCGCCTATGGCCAGTGCATGACGGCGCGCGGCAACAGCGTGGGCATGGGCCGGCCCCGTCACTGGCGTCGCGACGACTACCCGCCGCCTCCGCCTCCGCCCCCTCCGCCCGGCAATTGAAGCAGGTTTTGGATGACCGTCAGTCTCCGCCGCCGATGCGGCGGAGATTGGCGACCCCGGCAGGATTCGAACCTGCGACCCCCTGCTTAGAAGGCAGGTGCTCTATCCGGCTGAGCTACGGGATCGATCAATGGGACCACGGCACCTTGCGGTCGAAGCGGAAATTGTCGGCGTAGGATTTGGCTTTCGCCGCCGGTCTATGCGGTTCGAAAACCTGATAGGGGATCGCGTGCTTTTCGGCGTAGGCGACCGCCTCGTCGCGCGTGGCGAATTCGAGCTGCACCTGCTGGCGCATGTCGGCGGAGCTGGTCCAGCCCATCAGCGGATCGATCGCGCGCGGGCGCTCCGGCTCGTATTCAAGCAGCCATGATTTGGTACGCGCCCTGCCCGACTGCATGGCGTTCTTGGTCGGCTGATAGATGCGCGCGCGCATGGCTTCCCTCCAACCGCCGGCTTGGTCGGGGCGGTGTGATTCGAACACACGACCCTCTGCTCCCAAAGCAGATGCGCTAC
>JAATGL010000030.1 GCA_015654705.1 Alphaproteobacteria bacterium
CTAGCAAGACGGATGGCAGGCGCCAAGAATTATCCGCGCTGCCTCAGATGGCAGGAACGGTTGCGGGCATGGGAGCCGCACATGCGATCGTTCGATGCGCCGGCCGCTGAGGCCTGCACAAACTTCGCGACGGCTGCGCGCGACGGTCGGCGGCATCGGTCGTCAGGTTCAGCCGGGGCGCGGCAGGACAGCAGCAAGGCAATTTGAAAATGCCTTGACTGTTACTATAGCGTTTTCATAGAGATTATTCGGTGGAGGGTGCGTTTGGTGTTTCCCTCGGATCTTGATGTCGTCGCTTCAACGGCGCCGCTAAGGCGCCGCTGCCCAGGCAATCCTCCTGAAATTCCTGTCGTGAGCGGGTGAACCCATGAAACATGTTGCAGTGCTGCTCCTGGCCGGCTTCGCACTCGTCGCGCCGGCGCGGGCGCAGGACAATCCGCTCGCCACGCCGCAGCAGATCGCCCTGGACAAGCTGGCGGTCGGCGTGTTTGCCGAGCCTGCGGTGCAGGCGCAGTTGGATTTCGTCACGCACAGCTTCGCCGCGGACCCCTATGCGAACACCGGGGAAGGCCAGGCGACCTTGCCGGCCGCGGCGCGGGAAGTGATGTTCGCCGCCGTGGTCGATACGATCAACCGCGATCCCGCCCGTCCGGCGCTGCAATGGCTCTGGTCGCCCGCGCATGCCTGGTTCGGCACTACCGTGCCGGCCAGCAAGGTGCTGATGCCGAACGTGGACAATGTGTTCCGGATCATGCCGGTGGACGGGGTCTCGCACTATCGGATCACCGCCACGCCGCAGGGACCGATCCCGACCCAGTTCTCGATCCAGCTCCTGCCCGCTTTGCCGGCGGAAGCCGAGTGGAGCAAGGTGATTCAGGAACTGGTCGATACCGACATCGTGAAGGCGCCCGATGGATCCTTCGTCCTTTCCATCGGGCCGGAGGCGCAGGCGGGGCAGACCAACCATATCGCGACGACCCCGGACGCGCATTTCATCCTGATACGCGACACGATTCAGAACTGGCACACGGAAACGCCGTACCGCCTGACCGTCGCCCGCCTCGACGGGCCGCTCGCTGCCGCGCCGCTGACGAAGGAGGTCCTGGCGACGCAGGCCGCGGCATTGCTGCACCAGATCGTGCCGCGAATACAGCAGGCCAAGGGCGGCGGCTTCGCCAATGCGCCGGGGTTTTTCTCCGGTCCGGCAAATCAGCTGACCTCGCCCACGATACGGGAAGGCGGGCGCTGGGGCCTGTCGTCGTCGGGCCATTTCCATCTGGCGGATGACGAGGCGCTGGTGGTGACGCTGGATCCGATGGGCGCCAAATACCTGGCGGTGCAGCTTGCCAGCGCCTGGCTCGGTTCGCTCGATTACGTGCATCATACGGCGTCGTTGAATCTGGCGCAGATGCGGCCCAACGCTGACGGCACCATCACGGCAGTGATTGCGGCCCGCGATCCCGGCGTGTGCAACTGGCTCGATACGACCGGGCTGCATGACGGATCGATTTTCGTCCGCTGGCAGCAGCTTCCCGCCAAGCTGGCCGCCAATGCGCAGGGGGTGCGCTCCATATCGCTGCTCAAGCTGGGCGCGCTGCCGGCCGCGTTGCCGCGCGTGACGCCGGCGGAGCGACTCGCCCAGCAGACGGCGCGGGCGACGGACTATGCGCGCCGCTTCGCCGATCGTCCCACGGCGGCGAACTGAGACAGGCTTTCACCTGCGACAGTCCTTGGCCCATCAAGGACGGCGAAATCGGGAAAAAGTCCCAGCCTGATTCCGCTTTCGTAAAGACGGTCGTCTACTACGGTCAAGCCGACCCGGGCCGCCGCACTGGACGGCGGCTCGGCGAGGTCCGCATGATAATATGGGATTCGGCATCCGCTGGCCGATTCAAGGCCGCTCACGAAAAGAGCGGACGATAAAGCGCCGGGGAGGGATGAGTGGAACGCCGGTCTGACGAACAGGTCCGTACCGGCGTCGCATGGCACAACCTATCGCACAAAATGGAACGTCCAACGGCCCTCGATGCGGAACGCGTCGGGCAGGGGCGCGAAGCCGACGAAACGCAACACAACGCAGCATGATCCACGACGCCGCGGCGCACAAAAGTTGAGGGGAAAGTTCATGCAGGTCTTCCGGACGAAAAGAACCATCGCCGCCATAGCGCTGGCCCTGGGAATTGCCGGCGCATCGGTTGCCTCGGCGCAGGCGCCTGCCGGCCCCGCGGCGGTGGACGGCAACCGGCTACTTCATGCCGCGCAGGAGCCCGGCCAGTGGCTGAGCGACGGACGCACTTACAGCGCCCAGCGCTACAGCCCGCTGACGCAGATCAACGCCGACAATGTCGGCCGGCTGGGACTGGCCTGGTTCGACGATCTCGACACCTATCGCGGGGTGGAGGCGACGCCGCTCTATGCCGACGGCGTGCTGTACAACACCAGCGCCTGGAACATCACGGCCGCCTATGACGCCCGCACCGGCAAGCGGCTGTGGACCTACGATCCCGAGGTGCCCCGCGAATGGGGCCGCTATGCCTGCTGCGAACCGGTCAGCCGCGGCTTGGCGCTGTGGAAGGGCAAGGTCATCATCGCCACGCTCGATGGGCGGCTGATCGCGCTCGACGCGCCGACGGGCAAGCCGGTCTGGACGGCGCAGACGACGCCGAAGGACATGCCCTACACGATCACCGGCGCGCCGCGCGTCTTCGACGGCAAGGTTGTGGTGGGCAACAGCGGCGGCGATTTCGGCATCCGCGGCTTCGTCGTCGCCTATGACGCCGACACCGGCAAGAAATTGTGGAAGTTCTTCCTGGTCCCCGGCGATCCCTCCAAGGGCCCCGACCACGAGGCGTCCGACCCCGTGATGGCGAAGATCACGAAGACCTGGGCCGGCGAATGGTGGAAGCTCGGCGGCGGCGGCAACGCCTGGGATTCGATCGCCTACGATCCCAAGCTGAAGCTGGTCTATATCGGCACCGGCAACGGCTCGCCAGATTCCTATTTCTATCGAAGCCAGGGCAAGGGCGACAATCTGTTCGTCTGCTCGATGGTGGCGCTGCACGCCGACACCGGCGCCTATGCCTGGCACTACCAGATGGTCCCGGGCGAGGACTGGGATTACACCTGCACCTCATCGATCATCCTTGCCGACCTGAAGATCGGCGGCCGCACCCGCCAGGTGCTCATGCAGGCGCCGAAGGACGGTTTCTTCTACGTGCTCGACCGCAAGGCCGGCGCGTTCATCTCGGCCAAGAATTTCATCCCGGTGAACTGGGCCAGGAGCATCGATCCGAAGACCGGGAAGGTCGACGTCAATCCCGACGCGCATTACGGCACCGAACCGTTCCTGCTCTATCCGGGACCGGGCGGCGGCCACAACTGGTTTCCGATGGCGTTCAGTCCCAAGACGGGTCTTGCCTATCTGCCGACCTACGAGTCCGGGCTGGTCTACGCGCTCGACCCCGACTTCAAGATCAATCCGTTCCGTTCCAACACCGGCTGGGGCGGCTATACCGGCGATGTTCTGAAGAAACGCATCGCGCTGCAGCATGAAGCCGATGCGCGCGAGAAGGCGTTCCTGACCGCCTGGGATCCGGTGCAGCAGAAAGCGGTCTGGAAGGTGCCGCTGCCGCGCCACGGCAATGGCGGCGTGCTCGTCACCGCCAGCAATCTGGTGATCGAGGGCACCACGCGGCAGACCTTCGCGGCCTTCGACGCCTTGACCGGCAAGCAGCTCTGGGAGATGCCGGTGCAGAGCGCGCCGGTGAG
>JAATGL010000172.1 GCA_015654705.1 Alphaproteobacteria bacterium
CGTCGCCAGCACATGCTCGACATCGCTGGTGCCGATGCCAAAAGCGAGCGCACCGAAGGCGCCATGCGTCGAGGTATGACTGTCGCCGCACACGATCGTCGTGCCCGGCAAGGTCCAGCCCTGCTCCGGCCCCACGATGTGCACGATGCCCTGGCGGATATCGTCCATCGCCAGATATTCGATGCCGAAATCGCGCGCATTGGTTTCGAGCTGGGCGATCTGCTCGCGCGATTCGGGATCGGCGATATCAGCGCGGCTGCCTTTGGTCGGCACGTTGTGGTCGGCGACGGCCAGCGTCAGGTCCGGGCGGCGCGCCTTGCGGCCGGCGCTGCGCAGGCCCTCGAAGGCCTGCGGGCTGGTCACCTCATGCACCAGGTGACGGTCGATATAGATCAGGCTGGTCTCGCCCGGCACCTCATGCACCAGATGCGCGTCCCAGATCTTGTCGTACAGCGTCTTGCCCATCGGAACCTGCAGCTTGCGGAATATGCGCTAATGATTGCTGGAGAAATACAGCACCGCCATCAGCACGGCCACCGCGACGGCCTGGGCCAGAATGCGGTAGCGCATCAGCACGTTCGACCATTTGGCGCCGGTCTCGCCGCCGATCGCCATCACCGCGATGCCCGCCACCAGCGTGCCGCCGACCACCAGCAGCGACAGGATGATCAGGATTTTGCCGATCATGTCGCCTTCGGCTCGGGCATTTTGGGTCCGGCGATCCAGCCGGCCGCCCTGGCCCCCAAGTCGCGGAACTTGGTGGAGGCGGTCGAAAGCCGCGCTTCCCATTCCGCGTTGGGCGTCTGGCCTTCGATAGTCCTGAAATAGACCTGCATCAGGCAGGCGATGGCGATCGGCTCGAGCAGCGCCGCCCTGAACGCCCAGGCGAAGATGAAGGCGAAGCCCAGCGCCCAGAGCACGCCGCCGCCATGCATCAGCGCCGCCAGCGCCGCGAACGGCCCGACGATGACCAGGAACACCACGATGGTCAGCGCCCAGAGAAACACCGAGAGCCACGCCGCGTTCTTCAGGAAATGCCTGTAGTTCTGCGCATAGAGCACCAGCCCGCTCTCGGCTGTCGCCCATGGATTTGTCGTCCGCGTCCGGATCAGATAGGCGAGGATGATCTCGTCGACATAGGTCAGCGACATGCGCACGACGGCTTCCGCGATGCGGATCAGTTGCTGCAGCGCCGGGATCGGCAGGAAGGCGGTGAAGAAGTTGATGGTGCGGAAGAAGGCGCGCAGCACGCCCTTGATCAGCTGGTCGACGCCGAACAGCACCGAGGATTCGGCGAAATGGTTGCGCACGAAGGCCGCGCCATAAGCGATCTGGCCCTGGCCGGCCGGAATCTGCCTGCCGTCGAGCAGCTCGACCAGCACCGCGATATGCGCCGCCTTGACCAGATAGAGGATGTATTCGCGCGCCAGATAGAGGATCAGGCTGGTCAGCCCGAAACCGATCAGCCCGCCCCAGAAGGCGCCTGCCTCCGGCCCGTCCGGCGTGTGGCCGATATGGCCGAGTCCGTAACCCACCACCGCGCCGGCGCCGACCGCAATCAGATAGGTGAAGCCGATGCCGAAATAGACCAGCATACGCAGGATCACGAAGGGCGTCGTGCGCACCACCATGCCGACCGCCCGGCTGAAACTGAAATCCCACATCTGAAAGGCTCCGGCCCGCGAGGGCAGCGACTATCGCCGCCGCGGCCGGCCGGCGCAAGAACTCAGGCCAGCGCGTCGATGGCCGCGTCGCTGAGACTGCCCGGCACGATGGTCACCGGAATGAGCGGCATGCCGGGCCCGATGAACAGCGAAACCAGCGGGCCGGGGCCTTCCTTTCCCGTGCCTGCCGCCAGCACCAGGATGGAGATGTCGTGGTCGCGCCTGATCAGCGCCAGCAGGCAATCGGCCGGCCGGCCGTGCTCGATCACCAGTTCGGGCACCAGGCCGGCCAGCTCGTTCACGGTCTTGGCGGCATTGTGCAGCAGGCTTTCGGCCGCCTGGTGCGCCTCGTCGCGCATGATGTCCTCGACGCCCTTCCATTGCTGGAAATCGCCGGGCTGGGCGACGCAAAGGAGCGTGACGTGGCCGCCGGTATGCTGGGCGCGGCGGGTGGCGAAGCGCAGCGCGACATGACATTCCGGCGTCTTGTCGACGACGACCAGGAATTTGCGCTTGCGGCCGGAGGGGACATCCATCCGGCAATGCTCGCACCGTGGCAGCCGAGCAGCAAGGTCGGACGCTAAGGGGAAGGCGGCAGCTTGCTCTTCAACATGTAGAGCAACTCCAATGCCGCCTTGGGCGTCAGCGCATCCGGCGAGACATCGCGCAGCGCATCTTCCACGGCGCTGGCTCTCGTCGTGGATTTTGGCGCCGCGGCGGCAAAGAGGGGCAGGTCGTCGATGCGGGCCAGCGGCTTGTGGCCTTCGCGGCCTTCCTCCAGCGCCGCCAGCACCTCCTGCGCCCGCGCCACGACGGAAGGCGGCAATCCCGCCAGCTTGGCGACATGGATGCCGTAGGAACGGTCGGCCGTGCCCGCCGCGACCTCGTGCAGGAAAACGATCGTGTCGTTCCATTCGCGCACCCGCATGGTGACGCAGGCCAGCGATGAGAGCCGCTCCGCCATCGCCGTCATCTCGTGATAATGCGTGGCGAAGAGGGCGCGGCTCCTGTTCCTCTCATGCAGATGCTCGACCGAGGCCCAGGCGATGGCGAGACCGTCGAAGGTCGCGGTGCCGCGGCCGATCTCGTCGAGGATCACCAGACTGCGCTCGGTCGCCTGGTTGAGGATGGCGGCGGTCTCCACCATCTCCACCATGAAGGTCGAGCGGCCGGCGGCCAGGTCGTCGCCGGCGCCGACGCGGCTGAACAGGCGGTCGACGATGCCGATATGCGCGCTGTCGGCCGGCACGAAGGCGCCGGCCTGCGCCAGGATCGCGATCAGCGCGTTCTGACGCAGGAAGGTCGATTTGCCGGCCATGTTGGGTCCGGTCACCAGCCAAAGCCGGCCCGGTCCGTCCGGCGACAGGTTGCAATCATTGGCGACGAAGGAGCCCGCATGGGTGTGTTCGAGCGCGGGCTCGACCACCGGGTGACGGCCGCGCGAGATCCTGAAGGCAAGGCTCCGGTCGATGCGCGGCCGCACCAGCCGGCGGGCGACGGCAAGTTCGCCCAGCGCGCTTGCCACATCCAGCACGGCGAGTGCGTTGGCTATGGTGCCCAGTTCGGCGGCGTGCTGGATCGCCTCGGTGACCATCTCCTCGAACAGCACCAGTTCCAGCGCCAGGGCGCGCTCGCCCGCTTCGGCGATACGGCTGGCCAGCGTGGCCAGTTCGTCGGTGGAAAAGCGCACCGCGCCGGCCATGGTCTGGCGATGGCGGAAGGTTTCGCGCGCCGCACCCGTCATCAGCTTATCGGCGTGTTGCGGCGTGACCTCGATGAAATAGCCCAGCACGCCATTGTGCTTGATCTTCAGCGGCACGGCGCTGTCGCCGCGGTAGCGCGTCTCGAGGCCCGCGATCACGCGGCGGCTTTCGTCACGCAGCTGCCGCGCCTCGTCGAGCGGCGCATGCGCGCCGGTCACGATGAAGCCGCCATCGCGCGCGAAGAAGGGCGGCTCGGCAGCGAGCAGGAATTCCAGCCTGCCGGACAGGCGCGACAGCGCCGCGATGCCATCCGCCAGGGCGCGGCAGGCGTCGCGCAACTCGCCGGGCGGCGGCTTCAGCGCGTCGTCGAGCTTGAGCTTGTCGCGCAACGCCCGCGCGCAGCGGATGCCGTCGCGCAGGGCGCCGAGATCGCGCGGCCCACCGCGGCCGACCGAGAGCCGGGCCAGGGCGCGCGCGATGTCGGGCGCCTGTTTCAGGTCGTCACGCATGGCGCGGCGCAACTCGCCGTCGTCTGCGAAGAACCCGACCGCATCGTGGCGCGCGGCGATCATCGCGACGTCAGTCAGCGGTGCGGCCAGGCGCGACGCCAGCTCACGGGCGCCCGCCGCCGTCACGCTGCAATCGATGGTTTCGAGCAGGCTTCCCCTGCGCTCGCCCTTCAACGTTTCGGTCAGTTCCAGATTGCGCCGCGTCGCCGCATCGATGCTCATGAAGGCGTTGGACGCGACACGCGACGGCGGCGCCAGCGCGGGCAGCCTGCCCTTCTGCGTCAGCTCCAGATAGGCGATCAACGCACCGGCGGCCGACAATTCGGCGCGCGAGAACGCGCCGAAACCGTCCAGCGAGGCGACGCCGTAACGCGCTTTCAAGGCGCGCTCGCCGGCGTGCGAATCGAATTTGACCGGCGGCAGCGGCGTCAGCGCCGGCCCCAGCGATTTGAGCAGCGTGCCCAGGGTCTCGTCCGCCAGCAAGCTGTCGGGGACCAGGAGCTCGCTGGGCGACAGGCGCGCCAACTCGGCGCCCAATTCGCCGGCCTCGATGGCGCAGACGGTGAAGCCGCCCGCCGACATGTCGGCGCTGGCGAGCGCCAGATCGCCGCCGGCGCGTCCCAGACTGGCCAGTATGTTGGCGGCGCGCGGCCGCAGCAGCGAATCCTCGGTCAGGGTACCGGGCGTGACCAGGCGGATCACCTCGCGCTTGACCACCGATTTGGCGCCGCGCTTCCTGGCCTCGGCCGGATCCTCGATCTGCTCGCAGACCGCGACGCGGAACCCCTTGCGGATCAACTTCTCCAGATAGGCGTCCGCCGCATGGACCGGCACGCCGCACATCGGGATGTCGTCGCCCTGGTGCCGGCCGCGCTTGGTCAGCGCGATATCCAGCGCCCCGGAGGCCCGCACCGCGTCGTTGAAGAACAGCTCGTAGAAATCCCCCATCCGGTAGAACAAGAGGTAATCGGCATGCGCCGCCTTGATGGCGAGGTACTGCGCCATCATCGGCGTGGCATCGGGTTCCGGCGTGACATGCTCGTTCATGGGTTCCAGCCTAGCAGATCGGGCGCTTCCCGGTGCCAAGGCCATTGAAAGCGCCCCCTCCAAAAGCGGATATTCTGTGGATCACCAGCAGCGGATCCCCCATGCCCACCATCAAACGGCCGTCCTTCACCCAGGAAGAGGCGCTCGCCTTCCACGCCGGCGCCAAGCCCGGCAAGATCGAGATCACGCCCACCAAGCCCATGGCGACGCAGCGCGATCTGTCGCTGGCCTATTCGCCCGGCGTCGCCGTCCCGGTGCGCGCCATCGCCGAGCGGCCGGATGCGGCCTATGATTATACCGCCAAGGGCAATCTGGTCGCGGTGATCTCCAACGGCACGGCGATCCTGGGGCTGGGCGACCTGGGGGCCCTGGCCTCCAAGCCGGTAATGGAGGGCAAGGCCGTCCTTTTCAAGCGCTTCGCCGATGTCGACGCCATCGATCTGGAGGTCGACACCACCGACGTCGAGGCCTTCATCGGCGCGGTGCGCTATCTGGGCCCCACCTTCGGCGGCATCAACCTGGAGGACATCAAGGCGCCGGACTGTTTCGTGATCGAGGAGCGGCTGCGCGAATTGATGGACATCCCCGTCTTCCACGACGATCAGCACGGCACCGCGATCATTTCGGCCGCCGGCGTGATCAACGCGCTGCATCTGACCGGGCGCAAGATCGGCGACATCAATGTGGTGGTGAACGGCGCCGGTGCGGCGGGCATCGCCTGCCTCGAACTCCTGAAATCCATGGGCGTGCCGCACGCCAACGCGATCCTCTGCGACACCAAGGGCGTGATCTGGCGCGGCCGCAGCGACGGCATGAACCAGTGGAAATCGGCACATGCGGTCGAGACCAATGCACGCACCCTGGCCGAGGCGCTGGTCGATTGCGACGTCTTCCTGGGGCTCTCGGTCAAGGGCGCGGTGACGCAGGACATGGTCAAGACCATGGCCCGGGCGCCGATCATCTTCGCCATGGCCAATCCCGATCCCGAGATCACGCCGGAAGATGTGAAGGCGGTGCGTCCCGACGCGATCATCGCCACCGGGCGCAGCGATTATCCAAATCAAGTCAACAATGTGCTGGGCTTTCCCTACATCTTCCGCGGCGCGCTGGACGTGCGCGCGCGCACCATCAACGAGGCGATGAAGATCGCCGCCGCCGAGGCCATCGCCGAGCTGGCGCGCGAGGATGTGCCGGACGAGGTGGCGGCTGCCTATCTGGGCGCCCGGCCCGCCTACGGCCCCGATTACATCATTCCGGTGCCGTTCGATCCGCGCCTGATCAGCCGCGTCTCGTCGGCGGTCGCGGAAGCGGCCGTCAAATCCGGGGTGGCGCGGCGCGCTTTGAAGGATGCCGACACCTATCGCCACGAATTGTCGGCGCGGCTCGATCCCTCGGCGGCGCTGTTCCAGAAGCTGACTGCCGCGGTGCGCGCCAATCCTAAGCGCATCGTCTTCGCCGAGGGCGAGGAGGAATCGGTGATCCGCGCCGCGGCGGCGTTCCAGAACACCGGCCTGGGCAAGGCCTATCTGGTCGGCCGCGAGGAGATCATCAGGAAGAAAATCGCCGGCGCCGGGCTCGAAGAGGGCGCGCTGGAGATCCGCGTGCCGGCCTCGGCCCGCGCCGCCTCGGCCTATATCGACGCGCTCTACAAGCGCGTGCAGCGCCAGGGCATGCTCTATCGCGACTGCGTGCGGCTGGTCGCCAACGACCGCAACATCTATGCCGCCTCGATGCTGGCGGCGGGCGACGCCGATGCGATGGTGACCGGCATCACGCGCTCTTATCAGGTGGCGCTCAACGACGTGCGGCTGGTGCTGGATTCGCCGCTGGGCGAGCGGCCGATCGGCGTGATGCTGGTGTTCACGCGCGGCGGGCTCATCCTCGTCGCCGACACCAGCGTGCATGAGATGCCGAGCTCCGAGCAGCTGGCCGATATCGCCGTGCAGACCGCGGGCGTGGCCCGGCGCTTCGGGCTTGTGCCGCGCGTGGCGCTGCTGGCTTCGTCGACCTTCGGCTTCCCGCGCAGCGAGCGCAGCGAACGCCTCGTGGAGGCGGTGCATATCCTCGACAAGCGCGGCGTCGCCTTCGAATATGACGGCGAGATCGCCGCCGATGTGGCGCTCGACCGCGAGAAGATGGCGGTCTATCCGTTCTGCCGCCTGACCGACACCGCCAACGTGCTCGTCATGCCGGCGATCCATTCGGCCTCGATCTCGACCAAGCTGCTGTCGCAGATCGGCGGCACGACGATGATCGGGCCGCTTTTGATTGGGCTGGAGAAATCCGTCCAGATCGCGCCTTTGGGCGCCAAGATGAGCGAAATCTACAACGCGGCGCTGGTGGCGGCGCTTTGACGGGCTGCACGGTTCGGTAACCACTGCCGGGCGAAAATGGGCCATGGGCCCCCAGCGGTTTCAAAATCTCGACGCCATGCGCGGCGTCTGCGCGCTGACGGTCGTGCTTCTTCACTGCGAAGGCCTGTTCGCATCCGGCACGGTGTTCTGCCACGGTTATCTGGCTGTCGACGTGTTTTTCGTTCTGAGCGGCTTCGTCATCGGCCACACCTATGAAAAGCGTCTGGCGGCGGGCTTGGGATTTGGCGCCTTCACGTGGCGGCGCCTGAAACGGCTGACGCCGGTATACTGGGTGGGAACGGTGTTGGGTGGGGCGATGCTGGCCATCGTGGCCGCCTACAGGCCCGCCGGGACGTTCTATAGCGCCGACCTCATCGTGCCGCTGTGGCTGATGGCGATGGTGCTGGTGCCGCAGGTGACGCTGGGCGGAATGGCCTATCCCGCCAACGGTGTCGCCTGGTCGCTGCTGGGCGAACTCGTCGTCAATCTTCTTTACGCGCGCTGGCTGCAGGAGCGAAGCACACGTGTACTGGTCGTCCTCGTGGTTCTGGGATGGAGCGTTTGTGCCGTATACGGCTATCTCAACCCCTATGGCTGGTGTTTCGGCGAACGTGGTTCCGATGTGATCATGACGCCGTTTCGCGCCGTCCCTGGGTTTCTGATGGGCGTCGTGCTGTACCGTGCGCATGTGCGTGGCGCCCTGGAGCGGCTGCCCGCGATCACGCCGATCATCCTGCTGATACTGTGGATCCTCATCGCCGAAGTGCCGACCCACCGGTCGACCCCGACCTTCGACCTGATCGTGGCGACGCTGGCCAGCCCGCTGCTGATCGCCCTGCTGGTCCGCGCGACAGTGGTCGCGCCCAAGCCGTTCCTGTGGCTGGGCGCGATTTCCTATCCGCTCTATGCCTCGCATCTGGCGTTGATCTTCCTCGCGCGCTACACGCCGCTGCTCGGCTTCCAGCACGGCCCCGATCCCGTCAAGGCCACGCTTCTCGTCGGCGCAACCATCGTGCTTGCCTGGGTCATCCACCGTTTCATCGAGCAGAGGCCGGCCTTGCCGGTGCGGGCCGCACTCGCCGCCTGAGCTTTATATGACCGGCGCAATCGGGCTAGGGTGGCGGGCCGCCCTCACCCGCACGGACCATGGACAGCTTCATCGACGACCTCTGGGATGCCGACATCCTTCCGGCCCTGACCGACTACATCCGCATCCCCAACAAATCGCCGGCCTTCGATCCCGGCTGGGCCGAACACGGCCATATGGACAGGGCGGTGGCGCTGTTCGAAGGCTGGGCGCGCCGGAAGATCGCGGCGCTTCCGGGCAGCACGCTGGAGGTGGTGCGCCTGGCGGGCCGCACGCCGCTGATCTTCATCGAGGTGCCGGGCGAGCGCGACGATACCGTCCTGCTCTACGGTCATCTCGACAAGCAGCCGGAGATGCTGGGCTGGAGCGACGGCACCGGACCCTGGACGCCGATCGTCAGGGACGAGAAGCTCTATGGCCGCGGCGGTGCCGATGACGGCTATGCGATGTTCGCCGCGCTCTCGGCGCTGCTGGCCTTGCGCGCGCGGGGCGCGGCCCATGCGCGTTGCGTGATCGTGATCGAGGCCTGCGAGGAATCGGGCAGCTACGACCTTCCCTTCTATATCGACCATCTGGCGTCCAGGATCGGCACGCCGTCGCTGGTCGTCTGTCTCGATTCCGGCTGCGGCAATTACGAACAGCTGTGGCTGACCACATCGCTGCGCGGCATCGCGATGGGCAATCTGACGGTGCGCGTGCTGACCGAGGGCGTGCATTCCGGCGATGCCAGCGGCATCGTGCCGTCGTCGTTCCGCATCGCGCGCTCGCTGCTGTCGCGCGTCGAGGACGAGACGACCGGCGCCATCCGGCTCGACGAACTTTACGTGCAGGTGCCGCCCGGGCGCATCGCGGAGGCCGGGCAGGCCGCCGAGACGCTGGGCGACGCGGTGTTTTCCAAGCTGCCCTTTGCGGGGGCGACCACGCCGATGAGCCCGGAGCTGTCCGAGCTGGTGCTGAACCGCACCTGGCGCCCGGCCCTGGCGGTCACCGGCATGGAGGGTTATCCGGCACCGGAGAACGCCGGCAATGTGCTGCTGCCCTTCACCACCGCCAAGCTCTCCTTCCGCCTGCCGCCGACCTGCGATGCGGGCAGGGCGACCGCGGCCATCAAGCAGGCGCTGGAGGCCGATCCGCCCTATGGCGCGCAGGTCGAATTCCACGCCGAGGAGGGCCAGAGCGGCTGGAATGCGCCCGCCCTGGCGCCCTGGCTGGCGCAATCGCTGCAGCGCGCCTCCGGCGAACATTTCGGCAGGCCGGTGGCGTTCATGGGCGAGGGCGGCTCGATCCCCTTCATGGCGATGCTGGGCGCCAAATTCCCGGAGACCCAGTTCGTCGTGACGGGCGTGCTGGGCCCGCACTCCAATGCCCACGGCCCCAACGAATTCCTCCACATCCCGACGGCCAAGAAAGTCTCGGCCTGCATCGCCCAGGTGCTGGCGGATCACGCGGCGCGCTGAGCGCGCCTCAGGCGATGAGCGTGCGCGCCATGGCCAGCGCGGCGTCGAGCGTGGCGGCCTGCAGGATGTCGATCTGCATGGCCTTCAGGACGCGCGCCGGCCCCGGCTTCACGCCGCACAGAATGACGCGCGTATCGCCGGCGCGCACGGCGCGGAAGAATTTCTTCAGGATCATCGCCCCGGTCGTGTCGATCAGCGGCACCTCGTCCATGCGCAGGATGATAACGCGCGGACGGCGGCCGGTCTCCGCCAGCGCCTTCTCGAAATGCGCCGCGGCGCCAAAGAAGAACGGGCCGCTCAGGCGGAACACCTCGACCCCCGGCGGCAGCGACTTGCGTTCCAGGGCGCCTTCTCCGTCCGGGGCGCCTTCCTCGGCATCGTCCTCGATCAGCACCACGCCGGTTTCGGCCTCTACGGCGCGCGCCATGCGGTGCATGAAGATGAAGGAGGCCAGCACGACACCGACGCCGATCGCCACCGACAGGTCGACCAGGATGGTCAGCGCGAACGTCACCAGCAGAAGGACCATGTCGCCGCGCGGTCCGCGCAGGATGGTGCGGAAGGCTTCGAACTCGGCCATGTTCCAGCACACGACCACCAGCACGGCGCCGAGCGCCGCCAGCGGAATGAACGACACCAGCGGCGCCAGAAGCATCATCATCGCCAGCACGCCTATGGCGTGGACGATGCCGGCCACCGGCGAGCGCGCGCCGGCGCGGATGTTGGTGGCGGTGCGCGCGATGGCGCCGGTCGCGGGGATGCCGCCCATGCAGGCGCTGGCGATGTTGGCGATGCCCTGCGCCACCAACTCGCCGTTGGAGCGATGGCGCCGTCCCGTCATGCCGTCCGCCACCACGGCGGACAACAGCGATTCGATGCCGCCCAGCAGGAAGATGGTGAAGGCGGACGGGAACAAGTCGCGCAATTCGCTCCAGCTGGCCGAGGGCCAGTGCGGCGCCGGCAGCATGTTGGGAATGCCGCCGAAGCGCGTTCCGATCGTCTGGATCGGAAAGCCGAGCGCCCAGCAGGCGCCGGCGCCCAGCGCGATGGCGATCAGGAAGGCCGGCACCCGCGGCAGTGCCCGGCGGATCGCCACGATGGCGGCCAGCGTGCCGGCCGCGATCGCCAGCGCCTGCCAGCGGAATGTCGCGAGCGCGGCCAGATAGGCCTGCCATTTGCCCAGCACGTCGCCCGGCACATGGACCAGCGTCAGGCCCAGCAGGTCGCCAACCTGGCTCGAAAAGATGATCAGCGCGATGCCGGAGGTGAATCCGGTCACCACCGGATAGGGAATGTATTTGATGAAGGTGCCGAGCCGGGCCAGGCCGGCGGCGATCAGCATAATGCCCGCCATCAGCGTCGCCACCACCAATCCGTCATAGCCGAAGCGGGCGACGACGTTGAACACCACCACGACGAAAGCGCCGGTGGGGCCGCCGATCTGGTGGCGGCTGCCGCCCAGCGCCGAGATGAAGAACCCGGCGACGACGGCGGTGAACAGGCCGCGCTCCGGCCCGACGCCGCTGGCGATGGCCAGCGCCATGGACAGCGGCATGGCGACGATGGCGACCGTCAGTCCGGCAAAGACGTCGGCCTTCAGGGCGGCAAGGCTGTAGCCTTCCTGGAAGACCGTGACCAGCTTGGGGACGAAAAGGGCCAGGCTCCCGAGCCTGGAGGCCGATGGTACAGTTGTCTCTGCCATGCGTCTGTCCATTGGGGACCAGGCTGTATAAGCCGCTTCGGCCGCCATTTCGCTGCGGCAAAGGCTGTCATTGGCGGGTTTTGCGACTTGCAGCGCGCCGACCCCCTCCCTATATACCCCTTGGACCGGCATGGATCACGCCATCGCCGGTTTTGCCAATGGATTCAATGAGGACGGGCCGGAAGGCGCCTACGGGGCCAGGAACCCGCTGCTCGAAGAGAGGACTAGGACATGGCTAAAGTGATCGGTATCGACCTCGGCACGACCAATTCGTGCGTCGCGGTCATGGAGGGCTCGACCCCCAAAGTCATCGAGAATGCGGAAGGCGCGCGCACCACGCCCTCCATTGTCGCCTTCTCCGCCGACGGGGAAAGGCTGATCGGACAGCCCGCCAAGCGGCAGGGCGTCACCAATCCGGAATTCACCTATTTTGCGATCAAGCGGCTGATCGGCCGGCGCTTCGAAGACCCGATGACCCAGAAGGACATCGGCATGGTGCCCTACAAGATCATCAAGGCGGACAATGGCGACGCCTGGGTGCAGGGCCGCGACGGCAAGAAATATTCGCCCTCGGAGATTTCCGCCTTCATCCTGCAGAAGATGAAAGAGACGGCCGAGGCGCATCTGGGCGAGAAGGTCACCCAGGCCGTCATCACGGTTCCCGCCTATTTCAACGACGCCCAGCGCCAGGCGACCAAGGACGCCGGCAAGATCGCGGGCCTCGAGGTGCTGCGCATCATCAACGAGCCGA
>JAATGL010000123.1 GCA_015654705.1 Alphaproteobacteria bacterium
GCCGGCGCCGCGCCGGCCGCCGGTGCCGCGCCCGCCGCTGCCGCCAAGGCTCCGGAGAAGAAGTGATCCTTCGGGGCGCGTCGTCCGCGGCCCCGAAACACAATGGCCATGTCCGACACAGCCCTCCTCATCGCCGGACTCGGCAATCCGGGCGCGGATTATGCGCGCAACCGCCACAACGCCGGCTTCATGGCGGTGGATACGATCCATGCGAGCTACGCCTTCGCGCCGTGGCGCGCGCGCTTCCAGGGCGCGCTCAGCGAAGGGACGCTGGCGGGCCGCAAGACCTATCTGCTGAAGCCGATGACCTACATGAACGACAGCGGGCTTTCGGTCGGCCCCGCCATGCGCTTCTTCAAGCTGCCGACGGCGGCGCTGGTGGTGATCCATGACGAGATCGACCTCGCCGCCGCCAAGCTGAAGGCCAAGACGGGCGGCGGCGATGCCGGGCACAACGGACTGCGCTCGATCACCGCGGCGCTCGGCCCCGCCTATCGCCGCGTGCGCATCGGCGTCGGCCGCGTCGGCGACAAGACGCGCACCCACGGCCATGTGCTGGGCAATTTCTCCAAGGCGGACGAGGGCTGGCTGGCGCCGCTGCTGACGGCCATCGCCGACGCCGCACCGCTGCTTGCGCAGGACGACGACGTCGGATTTATGAACCGCATCGCGCTGGCGCTGAAGCCGCCGGCGAAGAGCGAAACGCCGAAGCCGCAAAAGCCGAGGCCGGAAGAGAAAGACGCCTGATGGGATTCAAATGCGGCATCGTCGGACTGCCCAATGTCGGCAAGTCGACGCTCTTCAACGCGCTGACCCAGACCGCGGCGGCGCAGGCGGCCAACTATCCCTTCTGCACCATCGAGCCCAATGTCGGCGACGTGGCGGTGCCCGATCCGCGCCTGGAAAAGCTGGCGGCGATCGCCAAGTCGCAGCAGCTCGTTCCCACCCGCATCACCTTCGTCGATATCGCGGGCCTGGTGCGCGGCGCCTCGAAGGGCGAAGGGCTGGGCAACCAGTTCCTCGCCAATATCCGCGAGGTCGACGCGGTGGCGCATGTGCTGCGCTGTTTCGAGGACGACGACATCACCCATGTCGAGGGCAGGATCGATCCGGTCAGCGACGCCGAGACGGTCGAGACCGAATTGATGCTGGCCGATCTCGACAGCCTCGAACGCCGCGTCGTGCCGATCGAGAAGAAAGCCAAGTCCGGCGAGAAGGAAGCCAAGGAGCAACTGGCGCTGATGATGAAGGCGCTGGTGCTGCTGCGCGAGGGCAGGCCGGCGCGGCTGGCCGAATTGTCGGCCGAGGAGCGCGTGCCTTTTTCGCAGCTCGGCCTGATGACCGCCAAGCCCGTGCTCTATGTCTGCAATGTCGACGAAGGCTCGGCGGCGGCGGGCAACAAATTCTCCGCCGCGGTCGAGGCGATGGCCAGGCGCCAGGGTGCCGGCGCTGTGGTGATCTCCGCGCGCATCGAGGAGGAGGTGGCGCAGCTGCCGCCCGCCGAGCGCGCCGAGTTCCTTTCGAGCCTCGGCCTCGAAGAGCCGGGCCTCAACCGGCTGATCCGCGCCGGCTATCGCCTCCTCGGGCTCCTGACCTTCTTCACCGTCGGGCCCAAGGAGGCGCGCGCCTGGACGGTGACGCAGGGCTCCAGGGCGCCGCAGGGCGCCGGCGTCATCCACACCGATTTCGAGCACGGCTTCATCCGCGCCGAGACCATCGCCTATGACGACTACATCGCCAACAACGGCGAAGCCGGGGCGCGCGACGCCGGCAAGTTCCGCCTCGAAGGCAAGGACTATGTGATCGCCGACGGCGACGTGATGCATTTCCGGTTCAATACGTAACTGGGTGGCCCGCGGGCCATGACGAGAATGGATGACCTTCTTTATTTCGAGGATTTCGCCATCGGCCGCATCTTCGCGTGCGGTTCCTATCCTGTGACCAGGGAAGAAATCGTCGAATTCGCGCGGGAGTTCGATCCGCAGCCGCACCATCTCGACGAGGAAGCCGGCAGGCGCTCGATGCTGGGCGGGCTGGCGGCGTCGGGCTGGCATGTCTGCGCCATCACCATGCGCCTGTTCGCCGATCACCTGATCGCCAAGGCCGCCGGCCGCGGCGGCGTAGGCTCGCGCGAGGCGCGCTGGATGAAGCCGGTGCGGCCCGGCGACGTGCTGCGCATGGAGGCGGAGGTGGTGGACTTGAAGGCGCCGAGAAGCCGGCCCGAATTCGGCTTCGTCACCTTCGACTGCCGCGTCTTCAGCGCGCGCGAGCAGGTGGCGCTGGTCTCGATGACGCCGATCATCGCCCGGCGGGGCGCGCCGTGACCCCGCTCTACTGGGAGGATGTCCAGATCGGGGCGCGCCGCGAACTGGGCCATTACACCTTCACCGAGGACGAGATCATCGCCTTCGCCCGGAAATACGATCCGCAGCCCTTCCACATCGATCCCGCGGCCGCGCGGCATTCGCTGTTCGGCGGCCTCATCGCCAGCGGCTGGCACACCGCCGCGATCTGGATGAAGCTCGCCATCGCCGAGCGCGAGGCCGCGGCCGGGACCTCGCCGCTGCTGCGGACCGGCGTCTCGCCCGGCTATGCCGACATGACATGGCCGAAGCCGGTGCGGCCCGGCATGCGGCTGGCCTTCTCGTCGGAGATCGCCGGCAAGACCGAGCTGCGCTCGCGCCCCGCCATGGGCCTCATCCTCAGCCGCAACGAGGCGCGCGACGATACCGGCGACCTGGTCTTCGCCTTCACCGGAAAAAGTTTCGTGGAGCGCCGGCCGCCCGCGGCCTGAGCGCCCTTCACAACGCCGCGCGCCTTGGCTCTAATGCTGCTTCAGCTATCGGGAGGACGACATGGCGCTGCGCGGCAAGATGATCAAGATGACGATGGGCGACGGGGCGGAGATCGGCGTGTATCACGTCAACCCGGAAGGCGAGCGGCGCGGCGGGCTGGTGCTGATCCAGGAGATCTTCGGCGTCACCGAGCACATCATGGAACTCTGCGACGGCTATGCGGCGGACGGCTATGAGGTGCTGGGGCCGGCACTCTACGACCGCGAGGCGCCGGGCCTGCAGGCCAGCTACAGCCCCGAAGACATCCAGAAGGCGATCAAGATCGCGCGCGGCGAGCATCCGTTCGAGACCTCGGTCGCCGACACGCAGTTCTGCACCAACGCGCTGAAGGACAAGGGGCCGGTCTTCATCACCGGCTATTGCTACGGCGGCACGGTGACCTGGGCGGCGGCCTGCCGCTGCGACGGGCTGGCGGCTGCGTCGGGCTATTACGGCGGCAACATCCCCAACATGGCGAGCGAGAACCCGAAATGCCCGACGATCCTGCATTTCGGCGAGCACGATCACGGCATTCCGCTCGAAGGCATCGAGAAGGTGCGCGCCGCCCATCCGGAGGTCACCATCTACATCTACGACGCCGGCCACGGCTTCAATTCCGACCGCCGCACCGACTACAACCCCGAAGCCGCCAAACTGGCGAGGCAGCGGACGCTGGATCTGTTCAAGGCGAACGGGGGGAGATCAGGCCACTTTCGACAGCATCGTCCTTGCCAGCATCTCGACAAAAGCCGAACGCGTGAGCTTGCGGCGGTTCGCTTCTTCGTCCATCGCCGCCAGGACACCGGAGTCGATAGAAAGATTGGCCTTCACCGGCTTGCCGGTTTCACGCACCAGCGGGACCGCCGCCAGCCCGGCTCCGGCGGCGAGGGCGGCTTTCACGTCGGCGTCGCGCCGCAAGGCTTCCAGCGCGCGCGGGGCCGGGATTTTTCCGCCCGCCTCTTCCGTGACCTCGATCCAGTCCCGCAACGCTTCGGCCGCATGGCCGAGCGCCGCGTCCATGGTTTTTCCCATGGCCGTGCAGCCGGGCAGATCGGGAAACACAACGCCGTAAGCGCCCGCCTTGCCGTCGATCAGAGCGATATAACGCGCCATTTTTTTAACTCCTTCGTCAAAGCCAGCCCGCCGTTCTGGCGATGCTCCTTGCCACGCCGGGCGACAACGCGCGATGGCGCGGGACGATGACCACGCCTTTCTGCTTGTGGCGGAACACATCGTGGCTACCGCCGTGGCGGACCAGTTCCCAATCTTCCCGCAGCAATCGGGATACGATCTTGTCGCGATTCGTTTCCAATCGCTGTCCGTGCGGCATCTTCCTGCGCCTACATAGGCGCATAAAAGACATGCGTCAAGAAAGGATGCGCCTGTATAGGCGTACGCTACCGCAGCGCCGCCTCGATGTTTCCGCCGTCGACGGTGATGACGGCGGCGGTCGTCTTCTCGGCGTGGGCGAGGTAGACGAAGGCTTCGGCGACCTCGCCGGCATAGACTTCGCGGCCCAGCAGGTTGCCGCTCATATAGCTCTCTTCCGTGATGCCGCGCGCCTTGGAGCGCGCCGCCACCATCGCGTCGGTCAGGAGGCCGCTGCGCACGCGGTCGGCGTTGACGGCGTTGGCGCGGATGCCGTCCTTGCCGTGGTCGAGCGCGTATTGGCGCACCAGAAACAGGGTCGCCGCCTTGGGCAACCCGTAGGGGCCGAAATCCTTGCCCGGATTGACCGCCTGCTTCGAGGTGTTGAACAGCAGGCAGCCATA
>JAATGL010000296.1 GCA_015654705.1 Alphaproteobacteria bacterium
CGCCATCGTCGCCAAGGGCCGCATCGTGCGCAACGGCCCCAAGGCCGAGTTCATGACGGGCGGCCTGGAGAACGCCTATCTCTCGGCCACCGGCGCCGAGCCCGAACATGTCGAGGCCGTGCCGTGAACACCGACAAGGCGATGGGCATCAATTGGATCGGGCTGTGGACCATCATCCGCCGCGAGGTTGCGCGCATCATGCGGGTGCCGATCCAGGCCTTCATCGCGCCGTGGATCTCGGCGCTTTTGTTCATCTTCATCTTCGGCTTCGTGGTCGGCGGGCGCATCGCCACGATCGGCGGCCATCGCTATCTCGAATTCGTGCTGCCCGGCATCCTGATGATGAACATCGTCAACGCGGCGTTCCTGCAATCCTCCTCGGCGATCTATTTCCAGCGCTTCCTGCGCTTCATCGAGGAGACGCTGGTCGCCCCGCTCTCCTATGTCGAGATGATCGCCGGCCAGCTCGCCTGCGTCATCGTGCGTTCGGTGGTGACGGCGCTGGGTATCCTGGTGATCGGCGCGGCGTTCGGCGTCACCGGCATGCACAATTTCGGCGAGTTCCTGTTCTGGGTGATCGCCGTCTCGGTCATCTTCGGCCTGCTCGGCATCATCATCGGGCTGTGGGCACGCAATTTCGAGCAGCTGACGATTCTCAACGTCTTCTTCATCGCGCCGCTGTCGATGGTGGGCGGCGTGTTCAACACCGTGTCTATGCTGCCGCCCTGGCTGCGCTGGCTGGCTTACGGCAATCCGTTCTTCTACTTCATCAACGGACTGCGCCATGCGATGATTGGTTTTCACGAGGGGCCGGAAGGGCTCGGCGTCGTGCTGACCCTGGTGCTGATGGTGGTCCTGAGCCTCAGCGTGTGGCGGCTCTACGCGACCGGCTTCGGCCTGCGGGAATAGCGCCCGCCAGAGGAGGCAATCATGTCTCGACGCAACGCCACGGCCGCGGTGATCGGCGCCGGTGATTATATCGGTGCGGCCATCGCCAGACGCTTCGCCGCCGAAGGCTACGAGGTCTTCGCCGGCCGCCGCACCGCCGAGAAGCTGGTGCTGCTCAGGGAATCCATCGAGGCGGCGGGCGGGCGCTGCGTGGCGCGGGCGCTGGACGCGCGCAAGGAGGACGAAGTGACAGCCTTCCTCAAGGCGGCCGATAACGCCGCGCCGCTGGAAGTCTGCGTCATCAATCCCGGCGCCAATGTCCAGTTCCCGATCACCGAAACCACCGAGCGCGTCTTCCGCAAGGTGTGGGAGATGGCCTGCTATGCCGGCTTCCTGGCGGGACGCGAGGCGGCCAAACTGATGCTGGCGCGGGGTCAGGGCACGATCCTGTTCACCGGCGCGACCGCCAGCCTGCGCGGCGGCATCGGCTATGCGGCGTTCTCCAGCGCCAAGGCGGGCCTGCGCAATGTCGCGCAGAGCATGGCGCGCGAGCTGGGCCCGCAGAACATCCATGTCGCACATCTGATCATCGACGCCGGCGTCGACACCGAATTCGTGCGCGAGCGCATAAGGGCGCGGGGCGGCGAGGCGGCTTTGGCCGGCCTCGAACCCGACCAGCTGATGAACCCGGACTCGGTCGCCAACGCCTATTGGTACCTGCACAGCCAGTCGCGCGACGGCTGGACCTTCGAACTCGACCTTCGGCCCTATGCGGAGTGCTGGTGATGAAACGGGTGGAATTCCTCTTCGATTTCGGCAGTCCCAACGCCTATTTCGCCCATCGCGTGATCCCGCAGATCGAGACGCGCACCGGCGCCAGGTTCGAATACATACCGATCCTGCTCGGCGGCATCTTCAAGCTGACCAACAACAAGCCTCCGATCGTCGCCTTCGGCGAGGTGAAGGGGAAGCTGGCCTATGAGCAGCGCGAATCGGAGCGCTTCATGCGCCGCCACCGGATCACCAATTTCCGCTTCAATCCGAATTTCCCGGTCAACACGCTGACGCTGATGCGCATGGCGGTCGCGGCCGAGGCGGCCGGCGAATTGACGCCGTTTGTCGCGGCGGGATTCCATTACATGTGGGAGGCGGGCAGGAAGATGGACGACCCCGCGGTGATCCGCGCCGCATTTCTGGAATCCGGGCTGGACGCCGACCGGCTGGCCGCCGCCGCCCAGACGCCGGCGGTCAAGCAGCGCCTGATGGCCAACACCGAGGCGGCGGTGGCGCGCGGCGTCTTCGGCAGTCCCAGCTTCTTCGTCGGCGACGAGCTGTTTTTCGGCAAGGACCGCCTGGGCGAGGTCGAGGACGAGATTCGCGCCGCCCGTTAACGCTTTGACCGAATGAATTTATTTGCCTCTCCGGGCGGGATGGGGCATGAGGCGTCGGGTGCGCCACCGCCACCATGAAATGGCCGGATTCGTGTCGCCTTCTCGAAGGCCGCCGCCCAGGAGCTGAGCTTGATGATCGGATTATCGCGTTGCTTTTCGGCAGGATTGATGGTCGCCGCCGTTCTGACCGCCGCGCCCGCCATCGCCGCCGATTCGCCGCCGACCCTGCTGGGGGCCTTCAACGATTGGTCGGCCTTCCAGTCGACGACCGGCGACGGCAAGGTCTGCTACACGCTCTCCCAGCCCAAATCGAGCACGCCGAAGAAGGCGCGCGACCCGATCTATTTCCTGATCAGCGACTGGCCGGGCCGCAAGGCCAGGGCCGAGCCGCAGATCGTGCCCGGCTATCAGTACAAGGACGGCAGCAAGGTCACCGCCCAGGTGGGCGCCGCGAAGTTCGAATTTTTCACCCGGAATGACGGCGGCGCCGGCAGCGCCTGGGTCACCGAGCAGGGCGACGAGCCCCGCCTGATCGACGCGCTGAAGCGCAGCCCGCTGGTGATCGTCACCGGCATGTCGCAGCGCGGAACCACGACCCACGACACCTACACGCTGAAGGGCATCGCCGCCGCCCTCGACAAGATCCACGCCGCCTGCGGGATGTGATGGCCGCCGTCTCCCTCATCGGTCTTTTGCCGGACGAATTGAAGGCGGCGCTGATCGACGCCGGCCAGCCGGAGAAGGCGGCGGCGATGCGCGTGCGCCAGCTGTGGAACTGGATCCATGTCCATGGCGCGCGCGATTTCGCGGCGATGACCAATCTGGCGAAGGCGTTTCGCGCGCAGATGGCGGAGCGCTTCACCCTGGCGCGGCCGGACATCGTCAGCGAACAGATCTCCAATGACGGCACGCGCAAATGGCTGCTGCGCGGCGCCGGCGGCGAGGAATTCGAGAGCGTCTACATTCCGGAGCCCGGGCGCGGCACGCTGTGCGTTTCCAGCCAGGTCGGCTGCACGCTCAATTGCCGCTTCTGCCACACCGGCACGCAGAGGCTGGTGCGCAACCTGACGTCCGGCGAGATCGTCGGCCAGGTGATGGTGGCGCGCGACGCCCTGGGCGACTGGCCGTCCACCGCCGAGGGCCGCCGCCTCACCAATGTGGTGATGATGGGCATGGGCGAACCGCTTTACAATTTCGACAATGTGAAGGCGGCGCTGGCCATCGTGATGGATGGCGACGCCATCGCGCTGTCGAAGCGCCGGGTCACGCTTTCGACGGCGGGCGTGGTGCCGATGATCCCGCGCGCCGGCACCGAGATCGGATCGTCGCTGGCGATTTCGCTGCATGCCGTGACCGACGACATCCGTGACGTC
>JAATGL010000201.1 GCA_015654705.1 Alphaproteobacteria bacterium
ATCAAGGACCGCACCTGCGTAAATCCTAGATTGAGTTTCGCTGTCTCGACGGAAGCCTCAGCCGACTTCACGCTGGCCGATGCCTGTGCGCCCTGGGCCTTCTCGGTATCAAGCTGGCTGGTCGCGATGGCATGCGCCTCAACGAGCGGCGTGTCGCGATTGATGTTGGTTTGCGTTAGCGCATAGGCGGCCTTGGCCTGTTCTAACTGGCCTTCGGCCTGGTCGAGAACGGCCTGGAAGGGCCGGGGATCGATCTGGAACAGAAGGTCGCCGCGATGGACCGTCTGGCCCTCGACGAAGAACGCCTTCTGCAGCTCGCCCTGGACCCGCGCCGTCACCTGCACCATGGCCGGCGAGACGACGGTTCCGATCGTGTGCTCGACCACCGGCAGGTCCGCCGTCGCGGCATGCTGTACGACCACCGGCGGCGCCGGCGGCGTCTTGGGCTTGGCGGCGCCGAAGAACGACATCACGAAAAACACGACCCCGACCAGCAGGGCGAGGCCGAGAAGGGCGAGGATCAATCGCATGCGGGAACTCGTCCCGTCATAGGCGCGGCGGGCTCCGTCGGGAATTCCCTGTGCGGCATCGGGCATGGCTTCGAAGGCGTTGGGAATGCGGATATTCATGCGTCCGTCGATCCGTCGGCCTCAGTCACGTCATGGGCTTGGCCAATACCCACGTCCTCGGCGAAAGGTCGCCAAGACCCGCACCCCGCGTTGTGTTAGCACGGCTTTGGCGAATTTCCAGACCGGCAATGTCGTAAACTGTCGCCCGGGGCGAAAGGACAGCCAAGTCCGTCACATAACTGTCGAATTCGTAATCTTAACCGGCCCAGCCCGCCCCTGGATAACGCCCGCCCACGGCATCGGTTGCCCCCAGGGAGGCACGCCTATATAAGCCCGCCCTTCCCGTACGAGCGCCCCCATGGACATCCGGAATATCGCAATCATCGCCCATGTCGACCATGGCAAGACCACGCTTGTCGACCAGCTCCTCAAGCAGTCCGGCTCGGTTCGCGAGAACCAGCACATGGAGGAGCGCGCCATGGACTCCAACGACCTGGAGCGCGAGCGCGGCATCACCATCCTGGCCAAATGCCCCTAGGTCGAATGGCAAGGCACGCGGGTCAACATCGTCGACACCCCCGGCCACGCCGATTTCGGCGGCGAGGTGGAGCGCATCCTCTCCATGGTCGACGGCGTGGTGCTCCTGGTTGACGCTGCGGAATCCGTCATGCCGCAGACCAAATTCGTGCTCTCCAAGGCCCTGAAACTGGGCCTCAAGCCCATCGTGGTGATCAACAAGATCGACCGCTCCGACGCCCAGCCCAAGGAGACGCTGGAATCGATCTTCGACCTGTTCCTGGCCCTGGAAGCCAATGACGACCAGCTGAATTTCCACTATCTCTACGCCTCCGGCCGCAACGGCTGGGCGGTGAAGGAGCTGGAGGACGAGCACAAGAACCTCGACCCGCTGTTCAAGCTGATCGTCGACGACGTCCCCCGTCCCAAGCCGACGGCGCTGGCCGGCGACGAGCATCCCTTCACGATGCTGGTGACGACGCTGGAATCCGACAATTTCCTCGGCCGCGTGCTGACCGGGCGCATCGAATCCGGCGCCATCACGGTCAACCGCCAGATCAAGGTGCTGAACCGCGAGGGCAAGCTGGTCGAGCGCGCCCGCGCCACCAAGCTGCTGGCCTTCCGCGGCCTGGCGCGGGTGCCGGTGGAGCGCGCCGAGGCCGGCGACATCATCGCGATCGCCGGCCTGACCGACGCGACGGTCGCCGACACGCTCTGCGACGTGCAGGTCGAAATGCCCATCCCCTCGCATCCGATCGATCCGCCGACCTTGGCGATGACGCTCTCGGTCAACGATTCGCCGCTGGCCGGCCGCGAGGGCAGCAAGGTGCAGTCGCGCGTGATCCGCGACCGGCTGCTGCGCGAGGCCGAGGGCAATGTCGCGCTGAAGGTGCGCGAGACCGGCGACGGCGATTTCGAGGTCGCGGGCCGCGGCGAATTGCAGCTCGGCGTGCTGATCGAATCGATGCGCCGCGAGGGCTTCGAACTGTCGATCAGCCGGCCGCGCGTGCTCTACCAGGCCGGCGAGCACGGCGAGAAGCTGGAGCCGATGGAGGAGGTCACCGTCGACGTCGACGATCCCTACACCGGAATCGTCATCGAGAAGATCTCGCTGCGCAAGGGCGAGATGACCGACATGCGCCCGACCGGCGCCGGCAAGACGCGTGTCATCTTCACCGCGCCGTCGCGCGGCCTGATCGGCTATCACGGCGAATTCCTCACCGACACCCGCGGCACCGGCGTGATGAACCGCATGTTCCACGGCTATGCGCCGCACAAGGGCAGCGTCGGCGGACGCGTCAACGGCGTGCTGATCTCCACCGGCGACGGCGAGGCGGTGGCCTATGCGCTGTGGTACATCGAGGAGCGCGGCAAGCTCTTCATCGTGCCGGGCACCAAGGTCTACCAGGGCATGATCATCGGCCAGAACGCCAAGGACAACGATCTCGACGTCAATCCGCTGAAGGCCAAGCAGCTCACCAACATCCGCACCACCAGCAAGGACGAGGCGGTGCGCCTGACCCCGATCGTGCCGATGACGCTGGAACAGGCGATGGCCTATATCGAGGAAGACGAGCTGGTCGAGGTGACGCCGCTGTCGATCCGCATCCGCAAGCGCGCGCTCGATCCCAACGCCCGCAAGCGCGCCGCCCGCACCGAAGCCGCTTAGAGGCGGTTGCGACCTATCGGAATCGATCGACGCATCTCCAATCTAATAGGGCGACAGCGCCGGTTCATAGCCCATGTCGGCGGCGCCGCGCACCGAGCCGACAATGATCTCGCGCAGCGGATCCCACTCGTTCCATGAATTGACGATCACGCTACGGCCGGCCGACCTTGACGCCCGTCTTGCGATGGCTGGCGAAGTAGAGCCGCAGGACCCAGTTCATCTTGGTCTGCCAGCCCTTGCCCTGCTTGCGGAACCATTTCACCATATCCTCGTCGAGGCGGATGGTGACGCTGGTCTTCTTTCCGGGACCGGGAACGAGGCCGATATAGACCGGGCCGTTGTATTCGGTGCGCTCCGGAATATCGCTCGTATCGATCTGGTCGTCCGGCATGGCCGCGAGCGTGGCCAAGCGTTTGCGCTGTTCCGCGGTGAACTTAGGCCTGCCTTTCATACGCACGACGTTCACGGGGCGTGGCTCTGCGCGCCGAGATGATGCGGACAATTTCGGTGTCGCCTTCTTCTTCGAGCGCGTGGGAGATGACATAGATTGATCCGCTGATCTCTCCGATTGTCCGCTAACGGATTTCTCCATGATCAGTTCCCTCCAGTTCCTGTCGCTTCAGCGGATCGAAGAAAGCTTCGCGGGCCTCGTCGAAGTCGATTCCATGCTTGCGGCGGTTTGCAGCCGATTTCCTCGGATCCCATTGGAAGCAAATTTCGTGTTCCATGCTAGCCGTTCGGCAGTGTAGTTACAAGTGTACGTACATTCAGCGCTTCGGCAGCAGCCCCAGCCTGCCGCCGATCAGCCTGTCCACCACGCGCTTGGGCAGGGTGGTGACCATGAGGTTCTGCAGGACGTCCGGCGTCACGGTGTAGCGGGTCCGGGGACGCCCCGTGGTGAGCGCCTTGTGGATCGCCAGGCCGAGCACCTCCGGCTTCAATCCTTTCGGCCCGTTGGACAGCATGTAGCTGCGGATGCGGTCGAGCGGCACCCGGTAGGGCGTGTCGGCATAGGGGCTGACATCGACCTCCTCGGCCTTGGCCCAGATCGGCGTCGCCACCGCGCCGGGCGCCACCACGATCACGTCGATGCCGAACAGCAGCAATTCGCGGCGCAACGATTCCGACAGGCCCTCGAGCGCGAATTTCGAGGCGCTGTAGGGCCCCATGAACGGATTGGCCGTCCTGCCGCCGACCGAGGAGATCATCACGATCCGCCCCGGCTTGCCCTTGCGCGCGGTGTCGGCGCCGAGCAGCGGCGCGAAGGCCTGGGTGACGATCAACTGGCCGGTCAGGTTGACCTCGATCTGCCGACGGAATTCGTCGATCTTCAGATAGAGCAGGGGGCCGGCGACCGCGATGCCGGCATTGTTGACGAGTCCGGCCAGCGTCTCGCCGCCCAGCGCCGCCGACACGTTTTCCGCGGCCGCATTCACCGCGGCGGCGTCGGTCACGTCGAACAGCAGCGGCACGAAATCGGCGCCGAATTCCTTCGCCAGCCGCTCGCCGTCGGCCGGTTTGCGCACCGAGCCGAAAACCCGGAAGCCCTTCTCGATCAGGATTTTTGTCGCGCCCCAGCCGATGCCGGTGGACGAGCCTGTTACGACGACGCTTTTCATGGCATTTCCTTTCGCTGTGCTGGCGCCACTATAGCGCGTATCGGGGACCCCATGACCGTCGATGCCGACACCATCGCCTTCGCGCACAGGCTGGCCGACGCGGCCGGCGACGTGATCCGGCCCTTTTTCCGCCGCCGCATCGCGGTCGCCGACAAGGGCGCGGCCAGCGGCGGCCTCTTCGATCCCGTGACCGAGGCTGACAAGGGCGCCGAGGCCGCGATCCGCGCCATCATCAGGCGGGAACGGCCGCATGATGCCATCCTGGGCGAGGTATTCGGCGAGGAGGCCGGCACCAGCGGGCAGCGCTGGGTGCTCGACCCGGTGGACGGCACGCGCGCCTTCATCAACGGGCGCCACGAATGGGGCTGCCTGATCGCGCTGGAAGAATCGGGCCGGCCGGTACTGGGGATGATCGACCAGCCGGTGCTGGGCGAGCGCTTCGTCGGCGTCAATGGCGGCGCGGCGCTGCACGTGCAGGGATCGGTGACGCCGCTGCACGTGCGCGCATGTGCGGGGCTGGAAGACGCGGTCCTCTGCGCCACGCATCCTTATGCCTATTTCACGGCCGAGGAGCGCGCCGCCTTCCACCGCGTTTCGGATGCCGTGCGCATGAGCCGCTTCGGCGGCGATTGCTACATCTTCGGCCTTCTGGCGATGGGCTTCGTCGATCTGATCGTGGAGTCCGCGTTCCACCGTTGGGACGTGGCGGCGCTGATCCCGCTGGTCGAGAGCGCCGGAGGCGTGATCACAAACTGGCAGGGCGGCGACCCAGGCGCCGGCGGCCAGTGCATCGCCAGCGGCGACGCGCGTGTTCACGCAGCGGCGCTGAAGCTGCTGGCAGGCTGACAAGTGCCGGTCGAATTTGTCATCCCGGACGCCTCGCGCTAGCGGGGCGATCCGGGACCCATCACGGCACGGGCTTCGATGGGTCCCGGCGCTCGCTGCGCTCGGCCGGGATGACACCTGATTCCACGAACCCGTCGAATGCCGCCCAGAAGCGGGCGCGGATGGAATCGTTTTCCATCAGGATCTCGTGTTCGGCGTCCGCGAATTCGGCAGAGCGTCCGTGCGGCAGGCGGGCGGTGAAGGCGCGGGCGGCGGCAGAGAGGCAGATGCGGTCGCGGCCGGCGCCGCAGACGAGCACCGGCGCCGCGATCGCCTCGGCGAAACCCGGTGCCGTCACGCGCGCCATCGAGCGATAGGCCGCGTCCAGCCAGCCCCAGGTCGGTCCCGCCAGGCGAAGCTCGGGATGGCTTTTGAGGAAATCCTGCGCGCGGGCGAAGCGGACGGGATCGGAGGTCACAAGCTGCGCGTCAAAGCCGATCCGCAGCGGATCGCGCGCCGCCATGCCCCAGGCGAAATCCTGCGCGCAGCCGAGGCCGTTGTAGAGCGCGGTCACGAGGCGGGTCAGCGCGGCCGGGTAGCCGCGCGTGGCGATCGCGATCATCGGCGCGCTGAGCACGGCGCCGGCGAACGCGTCCGGCCGGTCGTGCAGCGTGCGCAGCAGGATATGGGCGCCCATCGAATGGGCCAGCGCCAGCGGCGGATGCTCGCTGAGAGGCCGCACCACCTGTTCGAGGACGCTGGCCAGATCGTCGTCGAATTGCGCGAAGTCGCGGACGAACGGCTTCAGCGGATCGGCCAGCGGCCGCGCCGAGCCGCCCTGGCCGCGCCAGTCGAAGGTGACGACCGCGAAGCCGCGCCCGCGCAGTTCGTCGATCACCTCGGCGTATTTCTCGATGAACTCGGTCTGGCCGTGCAGCAGCAGGCAGACGCCGCGCGGCGCCGCGCCGGGCAACGCCTCGAACGTGGCGACCCGCAGCCGCGTACCGTCCCTCGCCGGAATGACACGCGGATGCAGCGCGTCCAGCGCGGGGATCAGCCGCGCGCCTTGGCCAGGATGGGGCCGACCTTCATGGCGAGGCCCATGTCGCCCGCCACGCGCAGCTTGCCCTGCATGAAGGCGCTGGTGCCGTCGAGCTCGCCCTTGGCCATCTTCTCGAAGGTTTCGAGGCTGACGCTGATCGTGCAGTCGGCGCTCTTGCCTTCGCCGTCGGTCACCGTGTTGGGCACGGACTTGCCGTCGATCAGCACGCTGCCGACATCGCCGAAGTCGAATTTGAGGGTGCCGCCGAGCCCCGAATTCTCGCCGACGGCGCTGCTCATCTGGCTGACGATCTGCTGAATCTGTTCCGAGCTCATGGGGACGTCCTTCCTTGAAATCCGCGGGGTTTGCCGCCCGCCTTTTATACGCCTTTGCCCGCCCAGCCAAACGGCCGGATATTGCCGTACCGACAGTTGCCGTGTTTTCATACGGCTTCTTACCGATGGTTGCGATTGCATGGCAGGTGAACGGGAATTTCTGCGGCCTCGACAATATCGGGTGGCGATGCGGGCCATCGCGCTGGCGGCGTTTGCCGTGCTGATGCCGCTGGCGAGCGCGGCGCAGGCACCGCCGGACGAACAGGACTGGTCGCAGGGCATCGAGACCGTCGTCGTGACCGCGCACCGCCCCGGTCCCCTGATGTGGACGGTCCGCAAGGGCGATGCGACGGTCTATCTCCTCGGCACCGTCGATCCGCTGCCCAGGAATCTCGCCTGGGACGATACGCAGCTGCGCGCCGTGCTTGCCGACGCGCGGCAATTGCTGTTGCCGGCCGGCGCCTCGGTGGGGATCGCGGAGGGCCTGTGGTTTCTCGCCTGGCATTCGCACGATATCTATCTGCCCGACGAGACGCCGATGGAATCGACCCTGCCCGACGGCCTGCGCAAGCGCTTCGTCGCCTTGCGCGAGGCGCTCCACCAGGACGCCGATCGCTATGCCGGATTGCGGGTGCCGCTGGCGGCGCTGCGGATCGAGAGCGATTTCCTGAAGGCGCATGATCTGGTCGTCGACGAGCCGGCCGACAGCATCACGCGGATCGCCCGGCGGCTGGGCGTCCGCGCCAGGCCGGTTGCCGAATACGAGGCGCTGCCGCTGCTGCGGCAGCTTCCAACGCTGTCGAAGGCGGAGAACGAGGCCTGCATGAACGACGCACTCGACGATATGGACCGGCTCGGCCCGAACGCCGCCGGCGCGGCGCAGGCCTGGGCCGCCGGCGATCTGGAGACGCTCAAGGCGCATTATTCCGATGCGCGGTTCCAGAGCTGCCTGCAATCGATGCCGGGTTCCGCCGCCCTGTTCAAGCGCGCGGTCAACGATTCGGTGGGCGCGGTGAATGAAGCCCTGGCCGTGCCCGGAAAGACTGTGATGTTGGTGTCCATCGGCCAGTTGCTGAAGAAAGAAGGAATTCTCGACCGGCTTGCCGCCCAGGGGCTGAGCATCGCCGTGCCCGGATCCTGAAAAGCCGACGTCTCGGATCCGGCATGCCGGTGGCCTCGCATAGGCGGACCGTCACAATTCTGCTATGCCCGCGGCCATGAGCCTGGCACCCCGTGACGATGTCCCCGCGCTCGCCACCGCGGCGCCGTCGCCGCTTGAACGGCGCGACCTGCTGGGCAATTTCTGTTTCTATCTGCACTTCGCGGTGATGCTCTACATCGTGGCCGGCTGGGCCGTGCCGTTTACCGCCGCGCTGGCGTTCTATCTGGTCTTCCTGCCGGCGGTCACGATCCAGTGGCAGTTCAACAGGAATTCCTGCGTGCTGAACAACCTGGAATCCTGGTTGCGCAGCGGCGCCTGGCGCGATCCGGGCAACCGGGAGGAAGGCGCCTGGCTGATGACGCTGATCCGCACTGTCACGGGCCTGGCGCTGCAGCCATGGCAGGTCGATCTGATCACCTACGGCGTGATGGCGGTGCTGTGGGGCGCGGCCTTCAGTCATCTTGCCTGGTGGTGAGCGCAAGGATTTTCCATGGGCGGCGAACCGCAAAGGATGTTTGAAATGCGCAGGATATTGGCCGCGATGCTTCTTGCGGTGATCGCCGGCGCCGGCCTTTCGGACGGGGCGCACGCCGCCAAATACAAAGTGCTCTATTCGTTTTGCGCGCAGGCCGGCTGCGTGGACGGTGCCGATCCGTGGGCCTCGCCGGTCGGCGACGGCAAGGGCAATTATTACGGCACTACGGCCGGCAGCAACGGCCAGACCGAAGGAACGATCTACCGGATGTCGTTCGCCCACAATAAATGGACGTACACGCTGCTCTATACGTTCTGCCTCCAGAAGAAATGTCCCGACGGGTCGCAGCCGCACGGGGCGCTAATCCGGGACATCAAGGGGAACCTCTACGGCACCACCCAATATGGCGGCGACGCCAACAAGGGCGAGGTCTACGAATTGTCGCCGGGGATTCTCCACTGGAGATATACAAGGCTCTACAGCTTCTGTTCGGCCAAGGGCTGCGCCGACGGCGAGAACCCGATCGAAGTGACGCTCACCTATCAAGGTGCTGCGTCGGGTGCCCCCTATGACGGCAAATCGGCGCTCTTCGGCGCGACCACCGGCAACCGTACCAGGACCCATGGCACGGTCTTCTCGCTGACACCCGCGAAGACGGGCTGGACGATGAAGGTCCTCTACAGCTTCTGCGCGCTGGCCAATTGCGCGGACGGCGCCGATCCCTATAGCGGCCCGATGGTCGACGGCGCCGGCAATCTCTTCGGTGCCGCAGGCGGCGGCGCCTTCGGCGAGGGCGCGCTTTACGAATTGATGCGGCAGGGCAAGGGCTATCAGGAGGTCGTGCTCTACAGCTTCTGTCCCGCCACGGGCTGCGACGACGGCACTTCGCCCCTGGCCACCCCGGTGATGGACGGCGCGGGGAACCTCTACGGCACCGCGACCGCCGGCGGCGCGGGCGCGGCGGGGCGGGGCCAGGGCACGGTCTACAGGCTGGTGCCCAACGGCACCAAATCGACGTTCACCAAGCTCTACGATTTCTGCAACAAGACGAACTGCACCGACGGCGATGAGCCTTGGGCCGGACTGGCGATCGATCCGCACGGCAATCTCCTGGGCACCACCTTCCTGGGCGGCGACGCCAATGCCGGGACGATCTTTGAACTGAGCGGCAAGGCGCTGACCACCTTCAAGCGGCTGGTCTCGCTGGGGAGCACGCAGATGCCCGGCGGGTTCCCGCTGAGCGCGCCCGTGCCGCAATCCGCCAAGACCTATATCGGCACCACGGCGGATGGCGGCGATGGTAACCAGGGCGTCATCTACGAACTCACGCCCTGAATCCACCTCGGGCCTTGAAACCCGAAAAGCCGCTTCCTACCTAGAGAATGTCCGGACGGCCAAACGGCGTGCGGACTTGAAAACGGTCTTGGCCCCGGATGGGGCAGGGCCTCAACCAAACGCTTTTAGGAGGTTTGACCATGCGTACATTCGACTTTTCCCCGCTGTTCCGCTCGACCGTCGGCTTCGACCGTCTGTTCGATATGCTCGACCAGGCCGCGGATACCAGCCAGGGCTATCCCCCCTACAACATCGAGCGTTCCGACGAGACCCATTACCGCATCACGGTCGCGGTCGCCGGCTTCGCCGAGAAGGATCTGAACGTGGACGTGCGCGACGGCGTGCTCACCGTCACCGGCAAGCATGAAGGCGCCGACAAGCAGGCCTATCTCTATCAGGGCATCGCCGGCCGCGCCTTCGAGCGTCGCTTCCAGCTCGCCGAACATGTCGAGGTTCGCGGCGCCAAGCTCGAGAACGGCCTGCTGCACGTGGAACTGGAGCGTGTCGTGCCGGAGGAGAAGAAGCCCCGCCGCATCGCGATCAACGCGCCGGAACTGAAGACCATCGAAGGTCAGGCCAGGGCCGCTTAACCACGATCGCAGTTTGAAATGGGAAAGCCGGGCGCCGCGAGGCGTCCGGCTTTCTTCTTTAACCCCCGATGCTGCTATTCTGGCGTCCCGAACACAGAGGTCCGACGCGCGAAATGCCCTTCCGGCAAAGCGATTTGTTACGCCGCCTTCCGCGCCTCTCCTGGCCGCGCGCGGGCGCCGCGACCGACATCGCGCTATTGCGCCGCCGCTACAGCGATCTTTTCGGCCGCTTCGGCGCCGCGCCGGAGGGTGCCGTGTTCGAGCAGGGCCAGATCGGACCGATCAAGGGCGAATGGGTGCGCATGAGCAGCGCCAAGCCGGCGCGGCTGATCCTCTATTTCCACGGCGGCGGCTATATCGCGGGCTCGCCGCAGAGCCATCGTGCGCTGGTGGCGCGGCTCTGCCAGGCCGCCGACGCGCAGGCCTTCGTGCCGGCCTACCGGCTGGCGCCGGAATTCGCCTATCCCGCCGCGGTGCGCGACGGCGTCGATGCCTATCGCCACCTGCTCGGCAAGAATCTCGATCCGCGCCTGCTGGTGCTGGCGGGCGACGGCTCCGGCGGCGGGCTGGCTTTCGCGGTGCTGCTGGCGGTGCGCAACGCGGGCCTTCCGATGCCGGCGGCCTGCGCGACGATGTCGCCCTGGGCCGACCTCTCGCTCTCCGGCTGGAGCGTGATGACCAATGCGCGCAGCGATCGTGTGCTCGACTGGCCGATGCTTTTCCAGAGCGCACGGCATTACCTGAAGAAGACCAGTCCCTGCGACGCCTATGCCAGCCCCGCCTTCGCCGCCTTCCGCGACGTGCCGCCTATCATGGTCCATGCCGGAAGCGCCGAGATGCTGCGCGACGACGCCAGCCGCCTCGGCGACCGCGCGGCGGAGGCCGGCATCCCCGTCAGCATCGAGATCTATGACGGCATGCAGCACGTCTTCCAGGGCGATCCGCATGTGCCGGAGGCGCGCGTCAGCCTGCAGCGCCTGGGCCAGTTCATCCGCACACGGACGGCGATCGCGCAGCCATCCGCCGCCGGTCCGGGATGAGAGCGGACCGCCTCCTCTTCGCCGCCGCCACGGCGCGCAACCGGGCGCCGATCCTGGAGGTGCTGCGGCGCCTGCTGGCGCCGGACGCGAGGGTGCTGGAGATCGCCTCGGGCTCCGGCGAACATGCGGTGTTCATGGCGCGGGCGATGCCGGGACTGGTCTGGCAGCCCAGCGACCCCGAGCGCCGGGCGCGCGACAGCATCGCGGACTGGACCCGGCAGGAGGGCCTCGCCAATGTGCGGCCGCCGCTCGACATCGACGTGCGCGCCGCCGATTGGGGCGCCGGGGACGCGTTCGACGCGGTGGTCGCGATCAACATGGTCCACATTGCACCCTGGGAAGCGACGCAGGGATTGTTCGCCGGCGCCGCCCGCCTGCTGGGCGCGGGCGGCAGGCTTTTCCTCTATGGGCCGTATCTGCGCGACGGACGGCACACGGCGCCCTCCAACGCGGAATTCGACCGCTGGCTGAAGGACCGCGATCCCGCGTTCGGCGTGCGCGAGCTTGCCGATGTCGTGGATCTGGGCGAACGCCATGGCCTCGTCCTGCGCGAGACGGTCGACATGCCGGCCAACAATCTGTCGCTGGTGTTCGTCCGACGTGAGTTCGGAAGCGCTGATTTGGGACGGCTGTGATCACCTCGATGCAATAAAGGTTGTCATCCCGGCCGAGCGTAGCGAGCGCCGGGACCCAACGGGGCGTGCGTCGCAATGGGTCCCGGAAAGCTTCGCTCGGCTTCCGGGATGACAGACCGTGAGATGGATAGAATTGATTGCAGTCAGCTTCAGCTCGCGGCGGCGACGGATTCGACGAAGATGCGCGGCAGCTTGGTGCCGGTGAGGTCGGTGTCGCTGGTGTTGGTGCCGCGCAGGTCGGCGTCCGTCAGATTGCCGTAGGCCAGGTCGGCGCCCGCCAGATTGGCGCGGCGCAGATCGGCGCCGCGGAAATCGGCATAGCGCGCCGTGGCGCGTTCCAATCGCGCCGGCAGCAGCCGCGCCTCGGAGATCATCAGCGGGCCGAGCCTGGCGTCGCGCAGATCGGCGTAGTTGAGCTTGGCGCCGGACAAGTTGACGCCGCGCAGATCGCTGCCGCTCAGCCTTGTCGAGCGCAGATCGGCGTCCTGCAGATTGCTGCCCTGCAGCGAGGCGCCTTCGAGATTGAGGCCGTAGAAATTGGCGCCGGGCGCGATCAGCGCGGTCAGCGGGCGATGCGCCAGCGAACCCAGCTTGCGCAGGTCGGTACGTGAGAAATCGGCCGGCCTGCCGTCGCGGCCGTCGGTCTCGACCCAGCGCGCATGGGAGGCCAGCAGCTCCTCGATCGGCGCCGCCAGGTCGGCCGGCTCGCTGCCGCAGGCCCGGTCGGTCAGCGCGCCGGTGAGATCGGCGCCCTGCATCAGCGCCATGTGGAGACGCGCGCCGATCAGGATGGCGCCCGACAGGTTGGCCCCCGAGAGATCGCAGCTCGACAGGTCGGCGCCTTCCAGATTGGCGCCGACGAAGCTCGCCTGGCGCAGATTGGCGCGCACCAGCCGGCAGCCCTTCATCATCGCGTCGGTGAAATCGGCCTGGATCGCCACCGCGCCGCTCATCTTGGCGCGCTCTAGATTGGCGGAGTTCAGCATCGCGTTCGGCAGTTCCGAGGGACCGACATCGTGCTGCAGCACCCGCAGATCGCCGAACTTGTCCTTCTCGGCGATGGTGCCTTCGCGCAGGTCGGCCTCGTAGAGGTCGGCGCCGATCAGATTGGCGCCGCGCAGGCAGGCGCCGCGCAGGTCGCCGCGGCGCAGGCTGGCGCCGGTCAGGTTGGCGCGGCGCAGGTCGGCGCCGAAGAAGCTCGCCGAATCGAGGCGGGCACCGGCCAGATTGGCCTCTTCGAGCACCGCGCCGGTGAAATCGGAATCCGCCAGGTTGCGGCCCGAAAGATCGAGCCCGCCGAGGTCGCAGAACGCGAACACCGCCCGCGCCCCGCCCATGCGTCCGGAATAGAGCATCTCGTGGCGCGCGATCGCCGCCGAAAGATCTTTCTGCGACAGCTTGGCGAAGCTGGTCCGTTGGATGGCATGCATCGGGGAAGCGAACCTGCACGGTTGACAGCGACGCATTCTTCGCCGAACCCCGCTAACACCTGATTAAAAAGGCGCAATTTGCGTTTGCCGGCCGCCAAGGCTAGGTGAAACGGTCGAAACTGTATATCCTGATCCCCATGGCGCCGGCTGCCCGGGGGCTGATGGCGTGGCCTGGACGGAATTTTGAGGTTAATGCCGGCGCGGATCCCGGGACAGTCCTTCCCAACGTCCGAATGGCCGCTGAAAACAAGGGGTTCGACTTGAACAAGCATATCCTGATGCTGTCTGCCGCCATGGTCGCACTGACGGCGGGGTCGGCCCGCGCGGACGATTGGACGGACATCGTCACGGCGCTGAAGGTGCCGGTCGACACGGCGCACGCCGCCAACGGCGCCCCCGGCGACATCCTGCTCGGTTCCACCACCTCGGGCAGCACCACGACCTATGGCAGCATCACGGTGACGACCTCCGGCACGCAGACGGCGCCGCAGCCGGCGGTGACGATCAACTCGAACAACAGCTTCGATGCCGTCACCGGCACCGCGGTCTCGAACAAGGACACCGATCACGGCGTCGGGGTTCTCGTCAACCTGACGACCCAGAGCCTGGACGCCACCAACGACGCCGGCGCCACGCACACGGTGCAGGGCATCGTCGAGGCCGGCACCATCGATCTCTCCGGCACGGGCGGCACCAAGCGCGGCATCTGGCTGGAAGGACCCACCACCGGCGGCCCGTTCACGTTCACCGGCAATATCGACATGACCGGCTCGACCATGACGATCACCGGCGACAGCAGCGATGGGGTGCTGATCGATTCGCTGACGTCCCTGAACGGCAATCTGACGCTGGGCACGATCACGATGCAGCCGACATCGAGCTCGTCGACGGCGGGCGTCATCGGGCTCGACGTGGCGGGCACCGTGAACGGCGACATCGTGGAGACCACCGCGATGACGCTGACGGGCGGGACGTCGAGCACCGCGTCCGGCCTGATCGGCCTGGATCTGACCGGCGCCGTCAACGGCAACATCACGATCAATAGCGGTGCGTCGATCACCGTCGCCGGTTCGGGCGGCGAGGGCATTGTGCTGACCGGGAATCTCAACGCCTGCAATACGGCCGTCGCACCGACCTGCACCAGCCTCGGCAGTCTCGTCAACAACGGCACCATCTCTGTCGTCGGCCTGTCGGGCACCAGCACGGACACGACCGGCAATCCGGTCTCGGGTTCGGCACTCGCCATCGGCGGAAACGTCGCCGGCGGCATCTACAACGCCGGTCCGTTCTCCGCATCCGATACGACCAACCTCGCGGCGGTGATCTCGGCGCAGAGCGCCGTGCCCGGCATCGAAATCTCGCCCGTTTTCCAGACCGTGGCGACGCCCACCTCCATCACCGTCGGCGTGTACACCGGCGACACGACGGATCCCGGATTCAGCTTCTACAATCGCGGCACCATTTCCGTGGCGTCGTCGAATCTCAATCAGCCGACCACCACCGGTATCGAAATCGTCGGCGACACCTCAACCGCGACGGCGACGATGACCGGCGGATTGTTCAATACCGGCACCATCAGCGTGTCGTCGGGCAGCACGGCCTCCACGGCGTCGGGCGTGCCGGTTACCGCAACGGCCATCACGATCGGCGATTTCGCCTATGTCGGCCCGGGCGACACCTACGATATCAGCAGCTGCAATCTCTCCACCGGCGTCTGCGCCTATACCGGCCCCAAGACGGCGGACCTGCAGGGCGATCAGGCGGCGCTGGTCAACTCGTTCGAAAGCGGCAAGGGAATGATCCAGTCCAGCATTTCCGGTCCGATGGGCGGCCAAGCCGCCGGCATCGTGATCACGCCGAACGGCCACCTGCCCTCTCTGATCAATTCGGGCACGATCTCGGCCGTCGCGACCACGACCGACACCACGATCACCATCCTGAATGCGACCGCGATCGAGGACAATTCGGGCACGCTCACCTACATCCAGAACAACGGCCTGATTTCGGCGACGGCGACGATCCTCGACAAGGGCACCCAGGCCGCCAATGCGATCGATCTTCATAACGATACCGGCAACGTTCCGGCCGCCAGCGGCGTCGCGATCGTCAATCAGGCGACCGCTGCCTCCAGCGCCCGCATCATCGGCAACATCCTCTTCGGCACGGGCGACAACCAGATTGTCGACGTTCTCGGCGCCAGCACGACCAACGTGGCCACCATTAGCGGCGATATCGCTTTCGGCGGCGGCACCACGTTCGGAAGCGACAAGCTGACCATCGGCGATTTCGCCACCGTGACCGGCGCCGTGACGGCGGCGAACGGCGTCAGCGTCGACGTCCAGAACGGCGGCACGCTGGTGATCACCAACAACACGGTGGCGCTCAGTGCGCAGAATTTCCATATCGAAAGCGGCGGCACCGTCGATCTGACGGTGCTGGCGAATTTCACCACTGGCATCGTGACCGCCGCGAATTCCGCGGTGCTCGATACCGGCGCCAAGCTGGACGTCACCTATGGCAGTTTCATTCCCAGCGATTCGAATTTCGTCCTGATCAGCGCGCCGCATGGCGGCCTGACGGTTCCGGACCTGTCGACCTACCAGACGCAGTTCAACCAGAACCTTCCCTTCCTGTTCGCGTCGGCGGATCTGCACACGCTCACGACCCAGGACAACACCACCGACGAACTGGTCCTCACCGTGGTGCCGAAGACGGCCGCCCAGCTCGGCCTGACCGGCTACGCAGCGCAGATGCTCCCCTTCGCCAACCAGGCGCTGGCCAATGACGACGTTCTGGGTGCGGCGATGGTGGCGGGCATCAGCGACCAGAAATCAGCGCAGCAGGCCTATGGCCAGTTCGCGCCCGACGTGGCGGGCGGCATGCGCGCCATCGCCATCTCGCTGACCGACCAGGCGTCGGGTCCGGTCGCCAACCGCCAGCGCATCCTGCGCATGTACGGCAAGACGCCGGGCGAGGTCACCTTGTGGGGCCAGGAATTCGCCGAATACATCAAGGATCCCGGCGACGTGTCGGCGGGCAAGACCGGCTTCAAGGATCACGGCTTCGGCTTCGTGCTGGGTCTGGATGGCGGCGAACCCAAGACCGGCTGGTACGGCGGCGCGCTCAGCTTCTATTCCGGCGACATTGTCGAGCCGGCGCCGCGCGATTCCCACGCCAACTCGCTGTGGTACATGCTGACCGGCTACACCGACTGGCGCGGCCGCGGCCTGTTCCTCGATACCAATTTCGACGTCGGCTATATGAGCATGAAGGAGAAGCGCTTCCTCAATCTGACGATCCCGAGCACCGGCGGCGGTTCGACCACCTTCATCGACGAAGCGGACGGCAATCCGCCCGGCTTGGTCGGTTCGGCCGGCTTCACGACCGGCGTGATCCTGGCCTATGGCTCGACCACGCTGACGCCGCAATTCAGCATGGACGGCATGACGATGCGCGAGGAGGGCTATACCGAATCGCATGCCGGCGGCATCACCACCGCCGGCCTCGCCACCGGCAACGGCAAGGGCTTCGACCTCCACGTGAACTCTTACTACGCCAGTTCGCTGCGCGCCTTCCTGGGCGCCGATGTCCGCGAGGATCTCAATCTGGGCGACTTCTTCGTGCAGCCGGGCGCGCGGCTCGGCTACCGCTACGATTTCCTCAGCGATCCGACGAAGCTGAAGGTGAATTTCGCCGATATCGGCAATCTCAGCACGCCGACGCCCGGCCCGCAGTTCACCATCGAGGGTCCCGATCCGGCGCAGGGCAATTTCGTGGCCGGCGCCTCGCTGTCGGCGACCACCGACGCCTGGACGCTGGGCGCCAATTTCGACTTCGTGCACGGCACCAACGGCGCCACGACCGAAGTCGGCACGATCCACCTGTTGGGCCGGATCTAGCCGCGCGCCACGGCGACGAAGTTCGCCACGTCCGCATCCGGCGTGGCGAAGGCGGTCACCAGCCGGATCAGCGTGCGGCCGTCCTTGGGCGGCGTCCAGTCGTAGAAGCGGGCGCCGGCCGCGCGCAGCCGCGCCACGGTCGCATCGGGAAGCTCCGCGAACACCGCATTGGCCTCGACCGGATGGGTGATCGCGGCTTCGGGCACGCCGCCAATGCCGTCGGCGAGATGCTGCGCCAGCGTGTTGGCGTGCGCAGCCCGTTTCAGCCAGCGGCCCTGGTCCAGATAGGCGTCGAGCTGCGCCGAAATGAAGCGCATCTTCGACACCAGATGGCCGGCCTTCTTGCGGCGGTATTCGAAGTCGCGCACGTCGTTCCTGTCGAAGAAGATCACTGCTTCTGCGCCCAGCGCGCCGTTCTTGGTCGCGCCGAAGGACAGCACGTCGACGCCGGCGCGCCAGGTGATGTCGGACGGCGCGCATCCAAGATGCGCCAGCGCATTGGCGAAGCGCGCGCCGTCCATGTGCACTTTCATGCCGTGGGCGCGCGCCACTGCCGACAGCGCGGCGATCTCAGGCGCGCGATAGACCGTGCCCAGCTCGGTCGATTGCGTCAGGCTGATCGCCGCCGGCTGGGAATGATGCACGAAGCCTTTCTGGAAATGAGTGAGCGCGGCTTCGACCGTCGCCGGGGTCAGCTTGGCATTGCGCCCTTCGAGCCCGACCAGCTTGGCGCCGTGGGTGAAGAATTCCACCGCGCCGCATTCGTCGACCGCGATGTGGCTCTGCACATGGCAGAAAATCGCACCGTGCGGCGGCACCAGCATGACCAGCGCACGCGCGCTGGCCGCGGTGAAGCTGATCACCGCGAAGACGGCGACCTAGCGTTCGAAGATCTCGCTGACCCGCGTCTGCGTTCGCGCCGTGATCGCGTCGCCGCCATAGGACGGTGCGGCGCCGTCGCCGGCCCGGGCCAGGGCGTCCCAGATTTCTGGTAGGACGCCATAGGCATTGTCGCTGGCGAAATTCATCGCGCCGGCACTTACCAGCTTCCCGTGTTGGGCATCGAGGCCCAGGGCTCGGCGGCCGGCAGAGGTGTGCCTTCCTGCAGCAATTCGATCGAGATGCCGTCGGGCGAGCGCACGAAGGCCATGTGGCCGTCGCGCGGCGGCCGGTTGATCGTCACCCCGCCATCGAGCAGCTTCTGGCAGGTCGCGTAGATGTCCTTCACGCGATAGGCGAGGTGGCCGAAATTGCGCCCGCCGCTATAGGCCTCGCTGTCCCAGTTATAGGTCAGCTCCACCAGCGGCGCCTGGTCGTGCCGGGCCCGCTCGGCGTCGTCGGGCGCGGCGAGAAAGACCAGCGTGAAGCGCCCCTTCTCGTTGTCGATGCGGCGGATTTCCGCCAGCCCGAGCTTCGCGCAGTAGAAATCGAGCGCCGCTTCCAGATCGGAAACGCGCACCATGGTGTGGAGATAGCGCATCGTCCTGCCTTCACATTTTGCTGAGCGGCGGCCCGCAGCCGCGCGCCCGAGGACACTAGCATTCCGCTCCGGCCACACAATCGGCTCGATGAATGGCCGTGAAACGCAGGGCCGCCGCGCGCCCTGTTTGCGGCAGACCGGGCGCGCCGGATGTCCGCCGGACGGCGGTTTCCTATAACAACGTTGTGAGGCCGGGGGGTGATACGATTCGTCGCTTGCCCCGGAGGTATCAGATGAAACATAAAGTGGCGCGAAGCCGGAATGTCAGGCCACGGGCGCTCTGGGCGTTGCGTACAGGCCGAAACAGGGACGGCGGCGCGTTCGTTTTTTTGCCAATCAAGTTGCAGATGAGCACACTTAACCAATCGAAGGGCTGGACCGATCCAAAGAACCATGATTACGATATCGACAACGTCAACGGAGCGTCCGGGAAACGGGCGTCCGAAGGGGGATGCGTGAGTTCGACTTTCTGTCGCGGGGTTTGGCGCCTATGCGCCGGGTCTAGTTTTGCCAGGTCAGTGTAAGGTCCCATGGAACAGCCATTCCACAGTATGCAAACCGCACAAACGCGCGGCATCACCCCACAGAAGGCAGCCGGGCTGATCGCGGCCATCGCGCTGCAGGCCGTCTTCGTCTACGCGCTGGCCTCCGGTCTCGCCCAGACGCTGATGGAGAAGATTCCGGAAGAGCTGAAGGTCGCGGTCGAGCAGGAGAAGACCCCGCCCAAGGTTCCGCCGCCGCCGCCGCCGCAGCTCGAAACCCCGCCGCCGCCCTTCGTGCCGCCGCCGGAGATCGTCATCCAGACGGAAGCGGCGCCGACCAACGCGATCACCACGCAGAATGTGGTCAAGGCGCCGCCGCCGCCGGTGGTGGTCCCGCATCAGACGGTTTCCTCGCCGGCATCGATCGGCCGTCCGCATGTCTGCACCCAGAATTATCCGGATATTTCCGTGCGTCTGAATGAGGAAGGAACGACGACCCTGTCCTTCCACATCGCTGTCGACGGCAGCGTCAACAATGTGGCCGTCGCCAAGTCGAGCGGGTTTCCGCGGCTCGACGAGGCAGCCCTGTCCTGTGCCGGGCGCTGGCGCTACAAGCCGGCCATGCAGGACGGCAATCCGGTTGAAGTTCCCTGGCAGGCGAATGTGCAGTGGAAGTTGCACTGAGAATTTTGTTCCCGAGGCAGGCCGATCGAAGGGATTGGCCGCATACACACTGAATATGGAGTAGCTGAAAAATGATCTCGAGATACCTGGCGGTCGTAGCAGCGGTCGTCCTGATTTCCGGCACAGCGCTGGCCCAGACCGGCGGTTCCACGCCGCCGGCTTCGACCTCCACCGCGGCGCCTGCCGCCGCCCCTGGCGCGACGCCCGACGCGGCCGCTCCGGCTCCCGATGCAGCTGCTCCGGCCGCGGCGCCCGCCGTCAAGGCGCCTTCGCCGAATGGCGGCGCCGAGAACAATCCCTACGGTATCGGCCACATCTGGCAGACCGGCAGCGTGGTGTCGAAAGGCGTGCTGTTCCTGCTGGCGGTGATGTCGGCCGGCACCTGGTACATCTTCTTCGTCAAGTTCCTCGAACAGGCCCGTATTTTGGGCCAGGCCCGCTCGGTCGAGCGCCGGTTCTGGTCGTCGGGCACGCTGAACGAGGGCATCGACAAGCTGCCCAAGAACTCCATGTTCCGCCTGATCGCCGAAAGCGGCGTGCGCGCCAGCCAGGGCGGCACCACGCTGGTCGGCCTCAACGACTGGATCGCCATGTCGCTGACGCGCCAGCTCGAAGACGCCAACGCCAAGCTGCAGGGTGGCATCGCCTTCCTCGCCTCGGTCGGTTCGACGGCGCCGTTCGTCGGTCTGTTCGGTACGGTGTGGGGCATCCTGCAGGCGCTTCTCGCCATCGGCGTGTCCGGCCAGCCTTCGATCGAAAAGGTCGCGGGTCCGGTCGGTGAGGCGCTGATCATGACCGCGCTGGGCCTGATGGTCGCGGTGCCGGCGGTGCTGCTCTACAACTACCTCGTCCGCCGCAACAAGGTCATCCAGGAGAAGCTGCGCGGCTTTTCCGGCGACCTGCAGACCTATCTGATCTCGAAGGGCAAATAGGTCCGAGGTGCGCAACAGGTCCAACGGCCGCGGAGAGTCATCAGCATGGCAATGAACGTTCAAGCCGGCGGGGAAGAGGAACCGGAACTCAACACGACCATCAACACCACGCCGCTGGTGGACGTGATGCTCGTGATGCTGATCATCTTCCTGATCACCATTCCGGTGGCCCTGAAGGTGGTGCCCGTCCAGCTTCCCAATGCGCGCAACATCGCCACGATCACGAAGCCGGAGAACATCGTGATCGCGGTCGATAAGGACGAGAACATCTACTACAACAACGCGCTCACCAGTCCGGGCGACCTGAAGGGCAAGTTCGAGGCGGCGCTGCGCCGCGCCCAGGCGGCGGGCACCTCGGCGGCGATGATGCCGGAGGTCCATATCCGCGGCGACCGCAATGTGCGGTTCGAGGCGGTGGGCCGGGTGATCCTGGCCTGCCAGCAGGCCGGCATCCTGAAGGTCGGCTTCCTCACCGAGCCGCGCAACGACGCTCCCTAACAGGCCCACGAAGGCACCACGAAAAGGTAACGCATTATGGCGATGAATGTCGGACCGGGCAGCGGCGAAGGCGAGGTGATGGTGGACATCAACACCACGCCGCTGATTGACGTTATGCTCGTGCTGCTGGTCATGCTGATCGTCACGCTTCCCATCCAGACCCATGCGGTGAAGCTGGACATGCCGGTCAACCAGAACAACAACCCGCCGCCGCCGCCCGTCGCGCCGGTGGAGCTGGGCGTGGATTTCGACGGCACCATCACCTGGAACGGCAATGCGGTGAACCGCGACACGCTGGATTCCTATCTGGTCGGCGCGGCGCAGGCCGATCCGCAACCGGAAATCCACCTCAATCCGAACCGGCTTGCCAAATATGACACGGTCGCCATCGTGCTCGCGGATGCGCAGCGCCTGGGCGTGACCAAGATCGGCTTCACCGGAACCGATCAGTACAACAACTAGAGTGAGGGGCGAGCGCGTATCGGAACATGCGGTCGCATGGATCTGAGGCCCCGCGCCTGCGACGAAGTGAGGTCTGTGACGATGATTGCCAGGAATTTCCGTGCCGCTCTGCGCCCTCCTTTCGCGGCGTTCTTGCTGGGCGCCGCGACGGTCGCGGCCGCCGCCGGCGTGACGGTCGCGCCGGCCGAGGCCGCGGTGCGCGCCGCCGTCGGCAAGCCGCTGAACGAGGCCAAGAACCTGGCTGCGTCGGGCAATTACAGCGCCGCCATGGCCAGGGTGCACGAGGCGGAGGGCATCTCGGGCCTGACGGGCGAGGAACGCAACATCATCTCGCAGATGAAGGAATACATCGCCGTCAAATCCGGCGGCGCGGGCGAGGTCAACAGCGCGCTGGGCGCCAAGGCCAAATTCGCCGCCGATTTCCGCGCCGGGCACTGGAACGCGGTGATCAGCGACGCCGACATGCTGCGCAAATACGGCGCGCTCGACGGCCAGAGCATGGCAGCCATCGCCGGTGCCTATTATCGCGCCGGCAACATGCCGGGCTGCGTGCGCTACATTCACAACAATTTCGGCAACAGCGCCGGTGAGGAAATCCTCAAGCTGCAGATGACCTGCGCCTACCAGGCCGGCGACACCGATTCGCAAACCAGCGCGCTCGAACAGCTCGTCGCCCGCACCGGCAAGGCCGAATACTGGACCCAGCTGCTGAAGGCGGCGGAGCGCACCCGCGGCCTGAGCGACCACGAAACGCTCGACATCTATCGCATCAAGCTGCTGACCAATTCGATGGCCAACAGCGACGATTATATCCTGCTCACCACCCTGGCCATCCAGTTCGGCTCGCCCAACGAGGCGCTCAAGGTGGTGCAGACCGGCATCCAGTCCAAGGTGATGAGCGGCGAGCGCTCGCTGCGCCTGCTCAAGGCGGCGCAGGACGCGGCCAATGCCGACGCGGCGAGCTTCGCCGCCCGCTCGTCGGCCGCCAACAAGGCGCCGACCGGCGACGCGCTGGTCAAGCTGGGCGAGGATCTGTGGGGCGCGGCCAAGTACAAGGACGCCATCGACGCCATCCAGGCCGGCATCAAGAAAGACAAGACCGACCTCAACAACGCCCAGATCCGCCTCGGCATGGCCTATCTCGGCAACGGCCAGAAGGACCTCGCCCTGCGCACCTTCGCCCAGGTCAAGGACGATCCCAAGCAGGTGATGATCGCCCATCTCTGGGCGCTCTACGCGCGGAAATAGCTCATCTCCGGCAGATCGTGACGCGCGCCTATGCCGGCTTCGGCCGCTTTGCATTGGCGCGGGCGGCCCAGATGCCGAGCCCGGTCGCGATCAGGCCGGCCAGCGCGCCCACACCCGGCGTCCCCAGGTCGAACGGATAGAGGCAGACCACCAGCCCGGCGACCGCGATCCAGTAGCCCCAGACCAGCCACCATTCGCCGAGCGCAAGCCCGGTGGCGAAGAGAAGCGCCAGCGCCCCCAGGATCAGCCGGGCATGTGGGTGCAGCGTCCATCCGGTGGTGCCCGGAATCGTTATGGAGGCGTTGGCGATCGCCGCCCCGGTCGCCAGATTGGCCTCGACATGGTCGCCGCCGCCGCCGCCGACAATGGGCATCCCGATCGTCGTGGTGATCCCGGAATCGTAGTCGAAGAATTGCGAGAGCGTCATCAGCGCGATGGCGATCAGCATGATCCTGCGCGGCCGCCCCAGCGCCGCCCACCAGTTTTGCATCACGTCCCCCAACGTTGAACCGTGCGCGCATCGCACGCGCGCCATCCATAGCCGCTCGTTTGCAAACACGCCACGCCGAAGGCACTTTGTATCCCCATGCTTCGTCTCCCGGCGGGCGGGACGACGCGCGGCACGAGGGCGGGACGGTGGCCAGCGACGCGATCTGCCGACCATGACCGGCCTCCTCACCCCGGCGGAGAGCGAGGCGCTGCTGCTCAGCCTGCGCGTCGCCTCGGTCGCGGTGTTCGCGGCGCTGCCCTTCGCCTTCGCCGCGGCGCTGCTGCTGGCGCGCACGCGGTTTCCCGGAAAGATCGTGGTCGACGGCATCGTCCACCTGCCGCTGGTGCTGCCGCCGGTGGCGATCGGCTTCCTGCTGCTGGTGCTGCTGGGCACGCGCGGCGGGCTTGGCGCATTTCTGCTGCAGACCTTCGGCATCCGCTTCGTCTTCAGCTGGACCGGCGCGGCGCTGGCCTCGGGGCTGATAACCTTCCCGTTCCAGGTGCGCGCCATCCGCCTGGCGCTGGAGAGCGCCGATCCGGGGCTGGACGCGGCGGCCGAGACGCTGGGCGCCGGCCGGCTCGACCGCCTGATCACTCTGACCCTGCCGCTGGCCTTTCCCGGCATCGCCGCCGGCGTGATCACGGCATTCGCCGCCAGCCTGGGCGAATTCGGCGCGATCATCACCTTCGTCTCCAACATCCCCGGCGAGACGCGGACCCTGCCGCTGGCGATCTACACCGCGCTGCAGACGCCGGGCGGCGAGGCGGAGGCGGCCCGGCTGTCGCTGATCTCCATCGCGCTGGCGCTGGTCTTTATGACTTTGGCGGAATTCGCCCAGCGGCGGATGCGGCGGCGATGAGCATAGAGGTCCGGTTCCGCCACCGCTTCGGCGCCTTCGCGGCGGACGTGGCGTTCGCGGTCGAGCACGCCTGCGTCACCGCGCTGTTTGGCCCTTCCGGCGCCGGTAAGACCAGCGTGGTCAACGCGATCGCCGGCCTGTTCCGCCCGGACGAGGGCCGCATCGCGATCAATGGCCGCGTCGTCTTCGACAGCGCCGCCGGCATCTTCGTTCCGGCGCGGGCGCGGCGCGCCGGCTACGTCTTCCAGGATGCACGTCTGTTCCCGCATATGCGCGTGGCCGACAATCTGCGCTTCGGCTGGCGCCGCGCCCGGACGCGCCTGTCCGAGGACGCGGTCGCGCGCGTCGTCACGCTGCTCGGCCTGTCGGAGCTTCTGCCGCGCTTCCCCGCGACGCTGTCGGGCGGCGAGAAGAGCCGCACGGCGCTCGGCCGCGCGCTGCTCGCGTCGCCCGATCTTCTGCTGCTCGACGAGCCGCTGGCCGCGCTCGACGCGGCGCGGCGCGCCGAGATCCTTCCCTATCTCGAACGCCTGCGCGACGAGACCGGGCTGCCGATGGTCTATGTCAGCCACACGCTCGACGAGGTGGCGCGGCTGGCCGACGAGATCGTGGTGCTGGGCGACGGCCACGTGACGCTGCAGGGCACGGTCTTCGACCTTTTGACGCGGATCGAAAGCGGCGGTCTCGAGCCGATGGGCGCGGTCCTCGACGCGCGGGTCGAGGCGCATCGCGCGGCCGACGGCCTCACCGTGCTGGCGTTCGACGGCGGCCGGCTGGTCGTCCCGCGCGTCGGCCGGGCGCAAGGCGCGCGCGTGCGCCTGCGCGTGCGGGCGGAGGACATCCTTCTGGCGCGCGAGGAGCCGCGCGCCATCAGTGCCAACAATGTGCTGGCCGCGACGGTCTGCGGCCTGCGCCTGGACGCCGGCCCGCAGGCCGATGTGCAATTGGCCTGCGGCGCCACCCGCTTGGTCGCCCGCATCACCCGCGCCTCCGCCCAGCGCCTCGGCCTCACACCCGGCACC
>JAATGL010000176.1 GCA_015654705.1 Alphaproteobacteria bacterium
CGTCGAGCTTCGCGAGCCGGTCTTTGACGTTCAACACCGCGTAGTTGCGCAGATAGAGCATGTCGTAGCGCCCGTCCGGCGAATTCAGATGGACGAGCATGGTGAGGTCGGGAGAGCTTTTGACCGTCGTGACGCCCAAATCGCGCGTCACTTCCGGCAGCCGCGGCAGGGCCTGGTTCACGCGGTTTTGCACGAGCTGCTGCGCCAGGTCCGGATCGGTGCCGAGCTTGAAGGTCACCGTCAGCGTCAGCGTGCCGTCGGAGGCCGCCTGGCTGAACATGTAGAGCATGTTCTCGGTGCCGTTGATCTGCTCCTCCAGCGGCGTCGCCACGGTTTCGGAGATCACCTTGGGATTGGCGCCGGGAAACAGCGCCGTGACCACGATCGACGGCGGCACGACCTCGGGATATTCCGAGATCGGCAGCTGGAACATCGCGATCAGCCCGGCCAGGAAGATGGCGACCGAGATCACGCCGGCGAAGATGGGCCGGTCGATGAAAAACTTGGACAGATTCAAGGCGTCTCCTCCGCGGCCTGGCGGCTGGATTAATTGGCCGCCAGTTGCCGTTTTCCGCTGTTGCGGACCTGCACCAGATCGTCCGGCTGCAGGCGCTGCAGGCCGTCGAGGATCACCCGCTCGCCGGAATGCAGCCCCGACAGCACGACGCGCTGGCCGTCGACCTCCTGTCCGAGATTCACCTCCCGGAACGCGGCCTTGGAATTGGGTGTCACGACATAGACGAAGCGCTTGGCCTGGTCGTTGCCGACGGCGAGATCGGGAACCAGCAGCACGTCGCTGCCGATATTGCTGCCCAGCCGGACCGAGACGAACATGCCCGGCACCAGGCTGCCGTCCTTGTTGTCGAAGCGGGCGCGGGCGCGGATGGTGCCCGTGGCGGTGTCGATCTTGTTGTCGAAGCTGTGGATCATGCCCTGATAGACATGCCCTTCGTCGCCCTGAACGGTGAGCTGCACGGGGATGTGCGCTTCCTGGCTCTGGGTCTGGGCCTTCGCATGGACCGTCTTCATATAGGTCTGCTCGTCGACGTCGAAATCGGCATAGATGCCGTCCGCCGACACGATCGAGGTCAGAAGCGGCGGGTTGGTCGCGGTCTGCACCAGATTGCCGACCGTGATCTCGGCCCGGCCGACGCGGCCGGAAATCGGCGCCTTGACATAGGCGTGGTCGATGTCGAGCCGGGCCTGGGTCAGCGCGGCCTGCGCGGATTTGATCGTGGCCTGCGCCACGCCGCTGGCATTGATGCGCTCTTCATAGGTGTCGCGCGCGAGCGCCTGCTGCTTGAACAGCGTCTCGGCCCGGTCGGCTTCCGCCTTGGCCAGCTTCGCGTTGCTGTAGGCCGATGCCAGATCGGCTTCGGCCTTTGAAGCCGCGGCTTCGTAGGGCCTGGGATCGATGACGAACAGGACGTCGCCGGCCTTGACGTTCTGGCCGTCCTTGAAGCGGATTTCGGTGATGCGCCCACCGACCTCGGGGCGGATATCCGCGGAATCGACGGCCACCATGCGGCCGGAAAAATCGGACCAGATCCGGATATGGCGGGACTGGACCGTGGTCACCTCCACCGGAACGGCGGAAACAGGGGCCGGAAGCGCGCTGCTCGCGGAACTCTGGTAGCGCAAAAAGCCGGCCACGGATAGGACGATCAGGGCGGCACCGCCCAGCAGGATGGCGCGGCGACGCAGGGAATCGCCCGCCTTGCGTCCGGGAGCCACCGGCGTCCTGCCGATTTCGATGGTCTGGTCGAATGTGTCGCTCATCGGAGGACCCCTTGAAAATCTGTAGTGAGCAGTACAAATATGAAGGGTGACCGAAGGCTTCAAGACCTTTCTGTAATGATCGGCACAATATTTTTTGGGAGACGCCGATGGCTGCCGGAAGGCCGCGTGCCTTTGACCTGACAAAAGCCCTGGACCACGCCATGGAGGTGTTCTGGCGCAAGGGTTACGAGGGCGCCTCGCTGGTCGATCTGACGAGCGCCATGGGGATCAATTCGCCCAGCCTTTATGCCGCGTTCGGCAGCAAGGAAGGCCTGTTCCGTGCCGTTTTGGATCACTACGACAAGACCCGCGCCGGCTTCCTCTCCCATGTTCTCTCCGCCGATACCGCCCGCGAATCCGTCCGGCGCTTTCTGTTCGGCCTCGTGGAAAAAGCCACCAGCCCGGAAAATCCGCGCGGCTGCCTGCTGCTGCAGAGCGGATTGACCTGCGGCGAAGAGGCGGCCGCCATCCCCGAAGAGCTGGCCCGCCACCGTGCCGGTTCGGAACTGGCGCTGCGCACCCGCTTCGACAGCGCCAAAGCGCAAGGCGAGTTGTGCAAGGATTCCGATCCCGCCGCGCTGGCGCGCTATGTGATGGCGGTGGCGAACGGAATGTGCGTGCAGGCCGCTTCCGGCGCCAGCCGCGCCGATCTGCAGGAGATCGCCGAACTGGCGCTCGTTGCCTGGCCGAGGAACGACGCGGCCAAGCAAAAAACGGCGCGCCGCGAAAAGCAGACGGCCTGAACGGCGCGCGTCTTCCCCTGCCTATCCGATCTCGTCCAGGCGGCGCAGGATTCGCGACAGCACATCCATGCAGAGCGCGAGGTCCTTCGGGTCGATGTCGCGCAGCAGGTCGGCGCGCAGCCGGTTGGTGATGTCCATGATCCTGGCCACGACCTGGACGCCTTTGGGCGTGGCGCCGTTGACCGTGACCCGCTTGTCGCCGGCGCGCCGGCGGCGCGCGATCAGCCCGTCACGCGCGAGGCCGTCGAGCATCCGCGCCATGGTCGGACCTTCGACGCCGAGAAGCTGGGCCAATTCGCCCTGGCTCAGCGTCTCGTTGGAAAAGGCGACCAGATAGAGCGTTTCCCAGCGCGCCATGGTCTGGCCGAGCGCCGCGACCCGGCTGTTGGCAACCTTCCGCCAGCGACGCGCCGCGAGCACGAGGGTCTGCGTCGCGCGGAAATGGATGTCTTCGTCCGTGTCCGGAGAAAGCCGGCTCTGGTAATTGACCAGCCGCCGCGCGACGGCGTCCAGAGTTCCCCGCGAAGGCGCTGTGCGGCGCGCATCCGATTTGGTGCCGGAGGGCTTGCGCGGACCGCCCGGCTTTCCCGCCGCGGCCGGGCCGCGCCGCGTGCCGGCCATGGTCCTAGATCTCCGGGACGAACGCGGTTTCGTCCTCGAGGAAGAGGCGGGTATGGCGCCGGCGCACCACGAAGCCGATGCCCAGCGCGCACAGGCCGACGATGGCCGGACAGATCGCCAGCAAGGCGTAGGTCCTGACGATCGGCAGACCGCTTTGCAGCACCATGGCGCCGATGATCGGCCCCAAGATGCCGCCGACCTTGGCGATCGAGGTCGCCCATCCGGCGCCGCTGGCCCGAATGGCGCTGGGATAGAAAATGCCGGCGATGCTGAGCACGCCGTAATGCTCGCCGCCGACCACCATCGCCGCCGCGATGGACAGGGGCAGGAACACCGTGAGGGGAAACGCCGAAAGCCCGATCACCAGCAGCAGCGGCACCGCGATCACCGGATAGAAGGCGACGAAGAACGGCCCGCCCCGGTCGGTGAAGCGCATCAGCATCAGGCCGGCCACCGCCCCGAGAATGGCCCCTGCGGAGGCGACATAGGCCGCGGTGTTGCGCGCGCTTCCCAGATCCTCGAACACGATCGGCCCCCAGCTGGCCAGGAAATAGATCGCCAGCGTGCTGGCGACGTAGCCCAGCCACAGAAGCGGCGTGATCCATTTCAGATCGCCCTCGAAAAGCTGGCCGATGCGGAAATGCCTTGTCTTGAGGGCCGCTTCGTCGCTCAGCACGAAGGTGTCCGCCGCGCTCGCGCCGAGCCTGGGATCGAGGCGGTTCAGGATCTGCGCGACGAGGCCGGGCTTCAGATTCCGGCTGACCAGGAAGCGCGCCGATTCCGTCAGGTTGCCCCACAGCAGGAGAGCGCAGACCAGCGAGCCGGCGCCGCCGGCCACGAAGACGCCCCGCCAGCCGAAATGCGGTGCGATCATGACGGTCAGCGGGCCGGCCAGCGCCGAGCCGGAGCTGTAGCCCAGCATGATGACGGTGACGACGCTGGAGCGCACTTTCGGCGGCACGAATTCGATGTTGAGCGCCCAGGCGAGCGGCAGCATGCCGCCCAGCGCGAAACCGTCGAGCAGACGCAGGATGAAGATCTGCTCATAGGTCTGCGCCAGGGCCGTCATCAGCGTCAGCACGCCGAACGAAAAGGCGGCGACGATGATCGTCGGCTTGCGCCCCAGGCGGTCCCCCAGATAGGCGAAGACGAAGCCGCCCAGCAACATGCCGAACAGGCTGGCCGAGAAGATGTTGCCGATCATCGTCTTGTTGAGCCCGAGATCGTCGCGCATGTAGGGCGCGGTGAAGCTGATCATCAGCATGTCGAAGCCGTCGAACACGGTGATCAGGCAGGACAGCAGGATCAGGCGATAGTTGAACGCGCTCAGCCGGCGCTCGTTGAGAAAGGTCGCGACGTCGATCGTGCGGCCGGCCATTCATCCTCCCGATTTCGGCGTTTCCGATCCCTCTCTGCGTGGCGGGGATTTGATAGCGAGCTACTTATCATCCCCTCCGCCACCACGCCAGTCAAAATCCGGGCCGGCTGCCGGCCGAACCCTCTCTATTCATGCTTGTACGGTGCCAGAGGCGCGGCCGGCGGCGGGGCGATGAATTTGGCGGCGGCGTCCAGCAGGTCGGCAAAGGTGGACCGCCACGCCTCGGTGGGCTTTTCGTAATAGTCGGCGAACCAGGGCATCCGCTGCTTGTCGAAGACGATGTTGCGCAGGAAGTCGATCATCGCGCGGGTCGCCCTCTTCGACGACGCGCTCTCCGAGAAATAGACGAAGAGTCCGGTCTCCCAATGGCAGTCCGGCAGGATCGGCACGAGGTCCGGCGACACCAGATGGGTGTAGCTCGGCAGCAGCCCGATCACATGCCCCGCCAGCACGGATTGCAGCAGCACATTTCCCGAATTGCTGAACAGATAGGGCCGCCCGAGCGCCGCCGCGTTCGAATACTGCGCCATCAAGCCGGTTTCGCCGCCGAAAGACGGCGTCACATCGGCCAGGCGATGGCCGTTCAGTTCGTCGCGTGAACTGGGCAGTCCGAAACGCTCGATGTATTTGCGCGACGCGAAATAGGTGAAGTGAAAGGTGGCGGCGCGAAACGTGATGAGGCTGTCGTCGTGCGGCGCCGGCGCATAGCGCACCTGGATGTCGAAGGGCGGCACTGCGATCTTGTCCGAATCCGACGCCGCGGCCAGATGCACGACCACGCGCGGATAGAGTTCGCCGAACAGCCCCAGGAAATGCGGAATGAACCAGGCGGTGGCCAGCCCCTCGCCCAGCACCATCTTGCATTCGCCGACGACCTCGCGCTCGGACGCGCGCACGCGCGAGACCGATCTCTCCGCGATCATCGCCATCTCCTCGACCATGTCGGCGACATGCCTTCCCTCCCTGGTGAGCGCAACGCCATTGGCGCGGCGGTCCACGAGCGGCGCGCCGATCGACAATTCGAGATTCTCGATCCGCCGCTTTATCGTTGGTTTCGCGACGCCCAGGACCTTGGCTGCCCGTCCAAAGCTTCGTTCCTTGGCGACCGCGGCGAAGACGCGATAGTCATCCCAATTCGGTTTCTGCTGCGGGGCAAGCCCCGCACGCCGGTATATTTTCGTTACGCCCGTAACGACATCTGCGGCTTCCGCTCTCATCTTCCGTTCCCCAAATTCGACCCGCGCCGCCAACCGGTGGGGCCAGACGAAGCGTAACGGGGAGTTTGGCGATGTCCGAAACTATTTGCAGGCCGGCCGACGAAAAAGGCAGGATTTCCGAGTGGAAAAGTTTTGACATTCTGCCTTCGGGACTTGCTTTCGGGCGACTCGGGGAACATTGGCTGGAAGAAGCCAACACGCTTCTCCACACCCGGGTGCGCGAAGATGCCGCGTCGCTGGAGACGTTCCGCGCGGTGTTGCGGCAGAATTCCGATTCCTTCTGGGGGCTGTTCGAGCGAAACGGCGAAACGCATCGCCTGGTCGGGTTCTACGCGCAGTTGATGCTGAACGCGAAGGGCCATGCGGCGCTGAAGGCGCGGGCCATCGTGCTCACCGAGCCTCCCGCAGCCCTGCTCTGCAACGAGGGCGAGGCACCCGCGGCGATCCATCTGTGGGCCATCGTGGCCGAGCACAAGCTCGACATGTTCAAGCCGATGCTGGCGCGCGCGCTGGCGCGCTATGCGGGAATTTCGCATTACGCGACGGTGGCGACCGAAGCAGGACGCAAGGCCGCGCGCTTGGCCGGCCTGCGCCCGGTCACGCCGGACGACGACAGGATCGGCGGCCTGTTCCTGTTCAAATCCGGCTACTCGCACAAGGATCTGCCGGCGGCTCCGGCGCGCGTCCGCGTCGTGCCGGTCACCACGTCCGAGCAGCTCGAACAGGTGCGCGCCATCCGCGCCGTGGTCTTCATGGGCGAGCAGAAATGCCCCTATTTCGAGGAATTCGACGGCAACGACCATTGCGCGACGCATCTTCTGGGCTTCGTCGGCGACGAGCCGGCGGGCTGCGCCCGCATCCGCTATTTCGGCGACTTCGCCAAGATCGAAAGGCTGTCGGTGCTCGCCCGCTTCCGCCGCACCGAGCTCAAATACCGCCTCGTCGAGTACGTCGAGGAATTGGTCCGGCGCAAGGGCTTCAGCCTGCTCTACGGCCATCCGCAGAAGCGGATTCTCAAATTCTGGACCAATCTCGGTTTCGAGGAAGTGCGGCGCAACGCTGATTTCCATTTCTCCGACCACGATTATACGGAGATGCGCAAATTCCTGGCGCCGCATCCCGACCGGCTGACGCTGCATGCCGATCCGCTGACGCTGATCCGGCCGGAGGGCGACTGGCAGCGGCCGGGGGTGCTCGACCGCTCGGCGCAAAGACCCGTCACCAGACCCTTTTGATCGCGAGGCTGTCGTGAACGAGTCCAAGCGAGAACTTACGGCGCGCGAGGTCGCGAGCTATATCGCCGAGATGCTTCCCGAAATGCGGCGCATGGCGCAGGACAGGCACATGCAGAGCCTCGCCCATCTGCTTCAGCTGGCGCAGCTCGAAGCCGAATTGTGCAGCCGCGGTGGCGGCGTCAGCCGCAAGGAGGGCGCCGAAATCACCAGTCACGACCGCACCATGTCCTGAACCGGCTGCCGCGGATCAAGCGCGCTTCGCGACAATCAATTTCGCTTCTAGGGATAAGCAGTGGCCGGCGGCGCGGTCGATTCACGGACCACCAGCTCGTGCTCCAGCCGCCGCTCCAGCGGCGCGTCGTCGAATGCCTTTTGGATCAGCATGGAGACCGCCTCGGCGGACATCTCCTTGATCGGCTGGCGGCAGGTGGTCAGCCGCGGCCAGACGACTTGCGCCACCAGCGAATCGTCGAAGCCGGCCACGGACAGATCCTCCGGCGTCTTCAGGTGGTAGCGCTGCGCCGTCGCCAGAACGGCGGCCGCCATGTCGTCGTTGCTGGCGAAGATCGCGGTCGGACGCTTCTTGAGCGACAGCAGCTTTTCCGCCGCCTCCATGCCGGACTGGTAAGAGAAGAAGCCCGGCACGCAAAGCTCCGGGGCGAAGGGAAGGCCCGCCTTGCCGAGCGCGTCGCGATGGCCATCGAAGCGGGCATGCGACGCGCCGTGGCCGGGATGGCCCTTGATGAAGCCGATGCGCCGATGGCCGAGGCCGATCAGATAGGCGGTCATGTCCTGCGCCGCCTTGTGGTCGTCGATGCTGACGGTCATCGCGCCGGACAGGTATTGCTCCGGCGCGATGCGCACGAAGCGCGTATTGGCGCGGGTCAGCGCCTCCAGCACGGCGGGGGCGTCGCAGAGCGGCGGCGTCAGGATCACGCCATGCAGCCGGGATTCCATCAGGAGGGCGTGCACCGCCTGCGCCAGGTTCGACCCCTCGGCGTCGAGATGCTCGACGACGAGGTGGTAACCCGCCTCGCGGCAGCGGGCCAGCGCGCCGAGCTGCAGCCCCGCCACATAGCCGGCCGACGGATTATCGTACAAAAGGCCGATCAGGAAAGAGCGTTCGCTGGCGAGGCCGCGCGCGAACATGTTGGGCCGGTAGGACAGCGCCTGCACCGCCTCCGTCACCGCGGCGCGCGTCGCCTCGCTGACATTCGCTTCGTGATTGACGACGCGCGACACCGTCTTGATCGACACGCCGGCGCGCCTGGCCACATCGTCGATCTTGGCCCGCTTCTGCTGATCCGTGGTTCCCTCGCGCGACACGGACGTCTTGCGAGAGCGGCTGCGTTCCAAAGCTCGGCTTTCCGGTTCAAATCCGTGCGAACATAGGGTCCGGCAGCCGCGATCACAACTTACTGCGCGACGGCCGCCATCCTATCGTCCCGGCTGCGCATCGCGAAAAACCAGATATAGACGTAGCAAAGAACCGGCATCGCGAAGGACACAGTGAGCCCGACAGTGTCGGCCAGCGCGCCCTGGATCAGCGGCAGCACGGCGCCGCCGCAGATCGCCATCACCAGCGCCGCCGAGCCGCGGCCGGTCAGCGGACCGAGGCCGCGAATCGCCAGCGTGAAGATGGTCGGAAACATGATCGAGTTACACAGCCCGACCAGCAGGATCGCCCACATGGCAAGCGCCCCCGACGCCAGCATCGAGACCACCACCAGGCAGGCGGCGGCCATGCAGTTGGCGGCCAGGATTTTCGACGGCGAAACGCGGCGCATCACCGCGGCGCCGGCGAAGCGGCCGATCATCGCGCCGCCCCAATAATAGGACAGGTGCTTCGCCGCCTCGGTCGAGGTCATCGCGCTGAGATGCGGCGACGTGCTGTAGCTGATCAGGAAACTGCCGATCGTCACTTCCGCGCCGACATAAAGAAAGATCGCGACCACGCCGAGCACCAGCAGCCTGTGGCGCCACAGCGTGTCGCGCGCCTCCTGTGCATTGCGGGGTTGGGTCGACAGGACGGGCAGCCGGGTCAGCCAGATCAGTCCGGCCAGCACGAACAGCACGACGGCGACGAAGAGATAGGGCAGCTGGACAGCCTGCGCGTCGGCCAGGCGCTGCGGCAGCGTGACGGCGGTTCCCGCGCTCACCGTGCCGGTCGTGCTGCGCGACAGGATCAGCAGCCCGCCGAACATCGGCGCCAGCACGGTGCCGACCGAATTGAACGCCTGCACCAGGTTGAGGCGGCTGGACGCCGTCTTCTCCGCGCCCAGCGCCGCCACATAGGGATTGGCCGCGACCTGCAGCAGCGTGATGCCGCCGGCCAGGACGAAGAACGCGGAGAGGAACACCGGATAGGACGGCGGAAACGCCAGCAGGCCGGCGGCCGGGATGAACAGCAGGCAGCCGCAGCCCATGATCGCCAGCCCGACGATGATCGCACCTTTGTAGCCCAGCCATTCGATGACCCTGGCCGCGGGAATCGCGAACAGGAAATAGCTTGTGAAGAACACGAACTGGATCAGCATCGTCTGCACGTAGTTCATCGCGAACACGGCTTTGAGATGCGCCACCAGCACGTCGTTGAGGACGGTGCAGAAGCCCCACATGAAGAACAGCGTCGCCAGCACACTGAGCGCCGCGCCGTATTTTCCGGCTGTGTTCGACCGTGTCGCCGCGCTGCTGCTCGTCAAATCCACGCTCTTTCCTCCCTATAAGCCCGAAGGCTCCCCGCGACGGAGCGAACCGCGGCTGCCGCAACGATGGGATTTCCGACGGATCGCGCCCGCGTGCCCTTTCGCAACATCTTACAACACACGCAAACATCGGCGGGTATGTGTCTGCCTTGCCACGGCTGGCGTTAAAAGCCAGGCTTTGTGCGGTAAGGCTTCGGTGCCGAACTCTTTTTTGCCAATCTTCGCGGATGACCGAACAAGATGAACATCTTCGGACGCTCGCGTCGCGTTTTGACGACTGGCTTCTGAAAAGCGCGCTGCCCCTCTGGTGGGATGTCGGGGCGGACCGGGTGCATGGCGGATTCCACGAGCTTCTGGGGCTCGACGGATCGCCGCCGGGCGGCATCCCGCGCCGCGCCCGCGTGCAGGCGCGCCAGAGCTATGTCTACGCCATGGCGGCGCAATTGGGCTGGAGCGGTCCCTGGCAGCAGGCGGCACCACACGGCCTGGATTTCCTGACAGCGCGATACAGGCGGGCGGACGGGCAGTTCCGCACGCTGGTGGCGGCTGACGCCACGGCGCTCGACGATGCGGCACTGCTCTACGATCAGGCCTTCGCATTGCTGGCGATGGCGTCCGTCTACACGGCCTTGCCGCAGCGCCGCGAATTGCCGGCGCAGGCCCACGCTCTGCTCGAACGCATCCTGAGCCTGCGCCGCCATGCGGCGGGCGGCTTGGTGGAAACGGCGCCGTGCGCGTTCCAGTCCAATCCGCACATGCATCTTCTGGAGGCCGTGCTCGCCTGGCGCGAGATCGAGCCGGGGGGACACTGGGATGCGCTGGCCGACGAGATCGTCGCGCTTTGCCTGACGCGGTTCATCGATGCCGATGGCGGCTTCCTGCGCGAATTCTTCGATGCAGACTGGCGGCCGGCCGCCGGCGCCGCCGGGCGCATCATCGAGCCCGGCCACCAGTTCGAATGGGCGTGGCTGCTCGAACGCTTTGGACGGCTGCGCCGGCACGACGGCGCGTGCGCGGCGGCGCGCACATTGTACGGCATCGGCATGCGCGGTTTTGATGCCGGGCGCGGCGCAGCGGTCGACGAGATGTCCGACGATCTCGCGGTGACGCGGCCCGGCGCCCGGCTCTGGCCGCAGACCGAACAGCTGAAGGCGGCGCTGATCCTGTCGGAGACCGCGTTGGGCGAAGAGAAGGAGCGATATCTCTCCGACGCGCTGTTGGCCGCGAAGGCGCTGTGGCGCTATCTGCAGACGCCGCTGCCGGGGCTGTGGCGCGACAAGATGTTGCCCGACGGCACGTTCGTCGAAGAAGCGGCGCCGGCCAGTTCGTTCTATCACATCGTCTGTGCGCTGGTGTCGCTGAAACACGCGCTGGCTTAGCGCGCAGGCGCGATCAGCGGATGCCTTTCGACAAGGCCGGCCGCGCCTCGTCCTCGCGCCAGAGCCAGGCCGCGCCGCGCACGCCGCTGGAATCGCCGTGGACGTTTTTAACGATCAGGCTGGGGCCTTCGGGCATGAAGGAATAGCGCTCCACGCGCGCCGGCAACTCGCTGTAGAGCGCGTCGATGTTCGATAGTCCGCCGCCCAGCACGATGGCATCGGGATCGACGATGCCGACCACGGTGGCGATGGCGCGCGCGAAGCGGTCGAGGAAGTTCTCGAACACGACCGCGCAGTCGGCGTCGCCTTCTGCGGCCGCCTGCGCAATCTCGGTCCCGTTTCGCGTGGCGCCGGTCCGCCGGTTGTATTGCGCTGCGAGCGCCGGCCCGCTGCACCAGCTCTCGATGCAGCCGACCTTGCCGCAATAGCAGCGTGGCGCCTTGGCGATCTCCTCCGCGGTCAGCGGACCGGGCAAGGGATTGTGCCCCCATTCGCCGGCGATGGAATGGGCGCCGCGCAGGACGCGGCCCTCGACGCAGATGCCGCCGCCGACGCCGGTGCCGGCGATGAGTCCAAAGACGATGCCGTAGCCGGCGCCGGCGCCGTCCGTGGCCTCGGACAGCGCGAAGCAGTTGGCGTCGTTTTCCATGCGGATGGGGCGGCCCAGCACGGCTTCCAGATCCTTGTCGAGCGGATGGCCGATCAGCCGGGTCGAATTGGCATTCTTGATGAGGCCGGTGCGGCGGCTGATCGCGCCGGGGATGGCAACGCCCACCGTACCGCGCTCGCCGAGCGCGGCCTCGCCGTCGAAGACGAGATCGCGGACGGTGCGGACCGTCTCCGCATAGGCGCCCTGCGGCGTCGGTACGCGCCGGCGCAGCAATTCGCGCCCCCCGTCGCCGAGCGCGATGATCTCGATCTTGGTCCCGCCGATATCGATGCCAAAACGCATGGCGTCTTTCCTGACATGTTTTCGACTTCCAAGAAATCGGGAACGCTTCAGAGCGCCAATTCGTCCACCAGCGCGTCGAGGCTGTCCTTCAATATCGCGACGATCTCCGCGACCTGCGCGGGCGTGGTGATCATCGGCGGGCAGACGAGGAAATGGTCGCCTTCCACGCCGTCGCGCGTGCGCCGCGAATAAATGATCAACCCGCGTTCATAGGCCAGTTCGACCAGCCTGAGATAGGCGTCGGCCGCTTCCGGCAGCGGCCGCATGGTGTCGCGGTCCGCCACCAGCTCGAACGCCAGCAGGAGTCCCTTGCCGCGCACATCACCGATGATCGGATAGATTTCTTTCAAGCCTTCCAGTTCGCGCTTCAGCAGGTCGCCGACCGCGACCGTATTGGCCATCAGGTCCTGCGCGAAAATCTCCTCGACGACGGCGAGGCCGGCGGCGCAGGCCAGCGGATTGCCGGCATAGGTGTAGCCATGCATGAAATCGCCGCGGTCGAGGACCGGCTCGACGATGCGCTCCGGCGCCAGCATCGCGCCGAGCGGCATGTAGCCGGCGCCGAGCCCCTTGGCCATCGCGATCAGGTCGGGATTGATGTTCCAGTGCTCCGCCGCCAGATATTTTCCGGTGCGGCCGGCGCCGGTCATCACCTCGTCGTAGATCAGCAGCACGCCGAACTCGTCGCAGATCTCGCGGACGCGCGGATAATAGGTGTCCGGCGCCACCAGCGCGCCGGTCGAGGCGCCGCCGACCGGCTCCATGATGAAGGCGAGCACGCTGTGCGGACCCAGCGCCACGATCTTGTCGCGCAGCATCTCCGCATAGCGCACGCCGCGTTCCGCATCGCTGAAATTGTCGCGATCGAGATAACAGCGCGGCGCCGGTATCTTCGGCATCTCCCGCAGCATGGGCGCGAAAGGCGCGTTGAGCGGCGCGTAGCTCGTCGCCGCCAGCGCGCCGAAGGTGGCGCCGTGATAGGACGGCGCGCGCGAGATCACCCGCCAGCGTGTTTCCTGGCCGATGGCGATGGCATATTGGCGCGCCAGCTTCAGGCAGCTTTCCACCGCCTCCGACCCGCCGGAGACGAAGAACACCTTGTTGTGGCCCTCGGGCGCCAGCGTGGCGAGCTGCGCCGCCAGCCGGTCCGCCGGTTCGTTCTCGAAGTGAAGCCGGTAGCCGAAGGTGGCGCGATCCATCTGCCTTCGCATCGCCGCCAGCACGCGCGGATTGCTGTGGCCGATATTGGAGACCATCGCGCCGCTGGAGCCGTCCAGATAGCGCCTGCCGTTCACGTCCCACAGATAGACGCCTTCGGCCCGGTCGAGCAGCGGGCGGCGCTGCCGCGACTGGTAAAACAGGTTGGGAGGCCCGCTGCCGTCCATCGTCTGAACCCCGCGATATCGAAGTGACAACATACGCGCAAAGATGGGAAACTTCAGGGGGAGTTTCGAATGGCCATGGATACCTTAGCGGAGCAGATCGTGATCGCGGGCGCCACGCGCGCAGATGCGCCGGCGATCCATGATTTGCTGCGCGCCCTGGCCCGCGCGCTCGACCGGCCGCACGATGTCCGCAGCACGCCGGACGACATCGCCCGTTACGGCTTCGGCGCCTCGCCCAGCTTCGAAACGGTGATCGCCCGGCGCGGCACGGCGGCGGTGGGGCTGGCGCTGTTCTTCTACGAGTTCTCCACCTGGCGCGGCTGTCCGGGCGTCTATGTCCAGGACCTCTATGTCGACGAAATGCTGCGCGGCACGGGATTGGGCCGCAGGCTTCTGGCAGCGGTGGTGGCGCAGGCGGCCGGGCGGGAGGCCCGCTATCTGCGGCTCGCGGTGGATGCGGGCAACGCGGCGGGGCTGGGATTCTACGGCCGGCTGGGCTTCGTCGCGCCGCAGGAGCAGACGCTGGTGCTCGAAGGCTGCGATTTCGCGGCGCTGGTGGACGGATAACGCCGCGTCACGCCGCCTTCCGCACGCGGCCCTGCCGGAAATCGCGGATAATCTCGCGCGCCGCGTTGTGGCCGGGAATCCCGGTCACGCCGCCGCCGGGATGGGTAGAGGAGCCGCACATGTAGAGGCCCTTCAGCGGCCCGCGATAATCGCCGTGCCCCAGCACCGGACGGGCGCTGTAGAGCTGGTCGAGACTGAGCTGGCCATGGAAGATGTCGCCGCCGGTCAGCGCCAGTTTGCGCTCCATGTCGAGCGGCGACAGGATCATCCGCCCCACCACCGCGGCGCGGAAATTCGGCGCATGGCGCGTCATCGTGTCGATGACGAGATCGGCGACCTCCTCGCGATGGTCGTCCCAGCTCGACCCATCGGGCAGGACGGGTGCGACGTGCTGGCAGAACAGGCTGGCGACATGGCCGCCCCTGGGCGCCAGGCTGTCGTCGAGCACGCTCTGGATGTGCATCTCGATGACGGGCCGCCGCGCCCAGCCCAGCCGGCGCGCATCGCCATAGGCTTCGTCCAGATAAGCGAGCGACGGCGCGATCATAATGCTGCCGCCGTGATGATCCATCGGGCCGGCGCCGGGACGGCAGGTGAAGTCGGGCAGCTCCGACAGCGCCACGTTCATGCGGAAGGTACCGGAGCCGCATTTGAAATTGCGGATGCGCTCCACGAAATCCTCAGGCAGCGCCGCATCGGGAATGAGGCCGCCGTAAAGCAGCTTCGGATTGATGTTGGAGACGACGGCGCGGCCGCGCACGATCGTGCCGTCCTGCAGCGCGGCGCCGGCGGCCCTGCCTTTCTCCAGCACCACTTCGCGGACCGCGCTATCGACGCGGATATCGACGCCCGCCTCGCCGCAAGCCTTCGCCATCGCCTGGGTGATCGCGCCCATGCCGCCGATCGGATGGCCCCAGGCGCCCTTGATGCCGTTGGCCTCGCCGAAGACGTGGTGCAGCAGCACATAGGCCGTGCCCGGCGCATAGGGACTGGCATAGGCGCCGGTGACGGCATCGAAGCCCAGGATGCCTTTCAGCGCATCGGTCTCGAACCAGGAATCCAGGATGTCGCCGGCGCTCTTGGCGAAGAAATCGACCAGGTCGCGCTGCCCCTCCATGCCGAGCCTTCGCAACTTGTTGCCGAGGCTGAGCGCGCCCAGCAGGTCGCGCAGTCCGCCGCCCGCATTCGGCGGGGTCTGCAGCAGCACGGAGCGCAGCAGATCGACCATCGCGTCGAGCCGTTCGTGATAGGCGGCGAATTTGGCCGCGTCGCGCGCGGAGAATTTGGAAAGCTCGCGAACGGTGCGCCCGGGATCGCGGTCAAGGATCAGATAGCGCAGGTCGTCGAGCGGCGCGAAATAGGAAATATGGCGCAGCACCACCTTGAGGCCGTGGCGCGCCAGCTCCATCTCCCGGATGATCTTGGGGTTCAGCAGGCTCACGGAATAGCTGGCGACCGAATTGCGGAAGCCGGGATGGAATTCCTCCGTGATCGCGGCGCCGCCGACGATGCCGCGGCGCTCCAGCACGCAGACCTTGTAGCCGGCCCTGGCGAGATAGAAGGCGCAGGTCAGGCCGTTGTGGCCGCCGCCGATCAGAACCGCGTCGTAGACGCTGCGCGAAGCCATGCGATGATCCGTGTCACGGCCGCCGCCCGCGGGCGCCCGTGCCAAGTCTCCGGGAAATCCCGCGCCCCGGCAAGCGCGAGGGCGTCAGGCTTCGCGCGCGTCAAGGCGCGGTGATGCTGTTCATCTGCAGCGTGACCGCGGTCTGCGAGAGCAGCCTGCCCTTGATCGAGGCGCCGGTCTTCATGGCGATCAGCGTCTTGCAGAGAATGCTGCCCTCGACATGCGAGGTGGTCCCCAGCGTGGTCTTGCCGGCGACCTGCCAGAACACGTTGCGCGCGCGCGCCTTTCCGCGCAGCACCACCGCCTTGCCGCCGGACACGACGAGGTTCTTGGAAATCTGGAATATCCAGACCGCGTGCGCGCCGCCCTTGAGCGCGACATTCGTCGGGATGGTGACGTTGGTGCTCCAGCTGTAGACACCCGGCGCCAGCGTGAGGCCGCCGATATTTCCGGCGCCGAGTTCGGTGACCGTCGGCGGCCGTCCGGCGGCGTCGGTATAGGCGGTCTGCATGTCGCCGACCGCCGTGGTCAGCTTGGCCGGGCTTCGGATGCTGCAGGGCGCGGGGCCGGCGTTGTCCACCGAATAGATCTTTCCCGTCACTTCGGCGCAGGACAGGTGGTCGGCCGCGCCGGTGATGGGGCTTGTGCCGACATTGCCGGTGACGTCCGACGCGGGGACATCCGTGATCCCCGTTTTCGACAGGATCACAAAGCCGCCCGCCCCTCCCAGGGCGACGCGCGCGACGTGATGGCCGGCGGCGCTTTCTTCGGCCGCATGGACGAGGCCTCCGCCGAGCAACAGCAGTGCCGCGAAGGCACGCGGCAACAGCGCGCTCAGGCAAGTTCCACCAGTCGTTTTCATCGGGAATTTCTTTCGGTCGGCCCGGCCGTTATCAATCCGCCGGGCTGCGGCGGCGACCCTCGCATTTGGCGGCATCGGATTCTGAGCAAAATCGCTCATGCCGCCGCGGAGATGATCCGCCCCGGATTCCCCGCGCGGCTGGATTTTTCCGACAAGGATCGTTACAAGATTTTAAGAAATCCTGGCCGCCAGATGGAACTTTCATGGCTTCCACCTGTTTCAGGCAGCGAGCGTTGGACCGCCGGAAAATCTGACGGCTATTCGTCATTGGAGGATTGGATATGAAGTCGTTACGGGCTTGGGCATTGGCTCTGAGCATGCTTGCCGCTGCAGGCGCTGCATCGGCAGCAGAAGACCATCATGGGGGCGGCGCCCACGCCGCCCGGCCGAGCGGCCATGCCGCGTCGGTCCACAGATCCGCGCCCGTCCGCGTGACGCGCACGCGGACGGTCACGCCCACGCACCGCACGACCGTCACGCGACGGACGCACCCCACCGCGACGCGGCATCGCACGCACCACACCACGACGGTCCGTCGCGTCACCACGACGCATCGCAAGGTCACGGCCGCCCGCCACATCGTCACCGGCGCCCGCAAGGTCGACATCTCGCGCTACCGCAGGGTCGTGCGGGCGCCGCACCGCTATCGCATCAACGCCTGGGTCGCGCCGCGCGGCTTTTCCTATCGCCGCTTCTCGCTGGGCGAACGGATCCCGGGCGTGCTGCTGGCGGCGGATTTCTTCCTGACGAGTTTTGCGCTTTACGGCCTGGAAGCGCCGCCGGACGGCTATGTCTGGGTGCGCGACGGCACCGATGCCGTGCTGGTCGACCGCGAAACCGGCGAGGTCGTGCAGGTCCAATACGACGCGTTCTATTGAACTGAAAAACGCCTGAAGGACTATCCATCCCGGGAGGCGACTCCCGGGATTTTTCTTGAGCGTCAAGAAGTACGCTCCGTTCGTCTTTCCCGGTAATTCGAATGTCCGAAAGCCATCTCACGCCCGCACTTGCCGAACGCTACGCCGCCATCGCGCTGGGCCATGTCGGACGCGAATTTCCCAGCAAGCTCGATCATGTGCTGAACGACGCGGGCGATGCGCGCAGCCCGCGCCAACTGCATCCGATCTTCTTCGGCAGTTTCGACTGGCACAGTTGCGTGCACAGCTACTGGATGCTGACGCGCCTGGAGCGTCTGTTTCCCGCGATGGCGCGCGCGGCGGACATCGCGCGCCTGTTCGACGAGGCCTTCACGCCGCAGAAGGTCGCGGGCGAACTGGCCTATCTCGACCGTCCGCTGAGCGCCGGATTCGAGCGGCCCTATGGCTGGGCATGGCTCCTGATGCTGGCAGCAGAACTTCGCCGCAGTGCGGAAAATCGGGCGGTTGCGCTTGGGCCGCTGGAAGACGCGTTCGCCGCCCGCTTCCGCCGCTTCCTGCCGCGGCTGACCTATCCGATCCGCAGCGGCACGCACAGCAACACCGCCTTTGCGCTGATCCTGGCGGAAGACTACGCGCGCACCGCCGGCGATGGCGATCTCGCAAGCCTGCTGGCGGCACGCGCGCGGAGCTGGTTCGCAAACGATCGCGATGCCGTCGCCTGCGAGCCGAGCGGCGACGATTTCCTGTCGGCCACTCTGGTCGAAGCCCTGTGCATGCAGAGGCTGCTGGCGCCGGATGAATTCGTCGCATGGTTCGACGGCTTTCTTCCCAATCTGGCCCAGGGTGTGCCGAACACCTTGTTCGAGCCCGTCATCGTCAGCGACCGCAGCGACGGCAAGACGGTGCATCTCGACGGTCTCAACCTCAGCCGCGCCTGGTGCATGCGCGCGCTGGCGGATGCGCTTGCCGGCGACGCGCGCGCGGCGATCCTGCACGATGCCGCGCAGCGCCACATCCAAGCAGCATTGCCCCATGTCGCCGGAGATTATATGGGCGAGCATTGGCTTGCGACTTACGCCGTATTGGCGTTGGCGCCGCCTTGTTGAGCGCGCTACCACGATACGAATTTGGGAATCGGTGCGCTTGATTTTCGCGCAACGCAGCGTTCAACGCACGAGCCGCATGAACGTTCCAAATCGCCTCAATATTAATTAATCGCTGCGGAAGGGAAGTTCATCTGCGGTTCAGGATCACGGAACGAAACTGCAGACTGTAAATTGTATCCCCAAAGGAGCGCCGAAATGAAAAAACGCTTAGCGATGTCCGCCCTCTTGCTGGGCGCGGCGTTGATCGCCGGTACGCCGTCCAGTGCGGCGCCCTGGCGCCATCCCGGCTGGCACGGGCATCCGGGACTGCATCCGCACGCGCGGTTCGCGTTCCGCCACGATTTCCGTCACTTCACGCCTCTTGAACATCGCGCCTGGCTCGGTGGACGCTGGCATCACACGTGGTGGCACGGACGTTACGGCTGGTGGTGGGGCGTCGGCGGCGCCTGGTACTTCTACAACGCGCCAGTCTATCCGTATCCGGCCTATGTCTCGCCGACCTATTACGACGAGGACGATTCCTACGACGACAACGCGGGCCCGCAGGACAATGGCGGACCCGGCGGACCGCAGGACAGTGCAGGGCCGCAGGACGAAGGCGGCGGACCGGACAGCGGCGTCTGGTATCACTGCAATCGCCCCGACGGCTATTACCCCTATGTGCGGGTCTGCAAAGGCGGCTGGGAAGAAGTGCCCGCGACGCCGGAAGACATGCAGGGTGGACCGCAGGGCGGTCCCGACATGGGTCCGGGCGGTGCATCCGGTGCGCCGCGCAACATGGGCCCCGGCGGCTCGAACTATGGTCCGCCCCCGGACGGCCAAGGCGGATATCCCAATGACGGCGACGGCCCCCCGCCTCCGCCGCCGGGACGCTGAGGTAAGGCTTTAATCCGGTGTGGAGCGGCCGCTGGCAATCCAGTCCAGCGTGTCGCTCCACACGTTTTTTGCGTCCAGGTCGCGCAGCAGCATGTGATAGCCGTGCTCATAGCGGCGGACGCGCGCGTGTTTACCTAATGCCGCGATCACGGCCTCGGTCGGCTCCTTGGGAATGATCTGGTCCCGGGCGCCATAGAGAAACAGGATCGGCGGCGGATGGACCAGACGGCCGGGCGCCTGCCGCGCCTCGTCCATCAGATCGACCAGGCCGTACACCGCATCGGCCCGCGTCTCGTGCTGGAACAGCGGATCGCGCGCCAGCTTCTTCAGCATATCGATATTGTCGGACGGCCAGATCTTGAGGCCGTTGCCCGAGAGGTCGAGCCACGGCATCGTGTGCGTGGTCGTCCACAGCGCGGCGCGATAGGAGAGCGGCATGTCCGAGCGCGACCACACCGCCGGCGCCACCAGAATGACTCCGTCGACATGCGGCGGGCGCGCGCCGGCCAGCGCCGACAGCGCGACCGCGCCGCCCATGCTTTCGCCCAGCGCATAGACCGGCACATTCGGGTGCTTGACGCGCACCGCCGCGACGAAATCCGTCAGGTCGCCGCGCAGCGCGTCTGCGCCGGGCCATAGGCCGGGATTGGGCGCGCGGCCGAAACCGCGCTGGTCATAGGCATAGGTCGTGATGCCCTTGGCCGCCCACCAGGTCGCGGGCATGTCGAAGGCGTTGGAATAATCGCTCATGCCGTGCAGCGCCACGATGACGGCGATGGGCGCCGGCGCATCCCAATGGCGCAGCGGCAACCGCATCCCGTCATGGGCGCGAAAGCTGTCGCCCTCGATCGCGGGCTGGACGTTCTCGGTCCCCTGTTGCGCCAGCCTCGGCGCGCAGGCGGCGATGAGACTCAGGAGGACAAGACACGCCGCACGCGCCGACGCAGATAGAGGAGCAACGCGTCTTCGAACCATGGATTCTTCTTGAGCCAGGAATTGTTGCGCCAGGACGGGTGCGGCAGGGGAATATAACGTGGTGTGAACGCGCGCCAAGCCTTGACGGTTGCGGTCATGTTCTCGCCTGCCCTGGCGCCCAGATGCCAGCGTTGCGCATACGCGCCCACCAGAAGCGTCGACGCGAAGGCCGGCGATGCCTTGAAAAGCCCGTCGCGCCAGCGCGCGGCGCATTCGGGCCGAGGCGGCCTGTCGCCGCCTTGCGCGTCGTAGCCCGGAAAGCAGAAACCCATCGGGATCATCGCGATGCGGCTTTCGTCGTAGAACGTGTCGCGGTCCACGCCCAGCCAGTGGCGCAGGCGGTCGCCCGAAGGATCGTCGAACGGCACGCCCGCCTTGTGCGCAAGATTGCCCGGCGCCTGGCCGACGATGCAGAGCTTCGCGGTTGCGCTGGCGCGGATGATGGGCCGCGGCCCGTGGGGCAGATGCGCCGCGCAAACGCGGCAGGCGCGGATATCCGCAAGGATGGCGGCGAGATCGGCCGCGTCCGTCAATCAATCGCCCTTCAGAAGATCGCGCGCGATGACGGGTTGCCGGATCCGGCTCGTGCCTTCCTGGGTCCCGCGCACGAAACGGCACATCATTTCGATCGGCTGGTCGCGGGTTTCCGTGTCGAGCGCCATAACCGTCTTTCGTCCTGTCAGATGACGGGCAGCAGGCCGATCATCGCGCCGGTCAGTCCGCTGGCCAACGTTCCCGAGACGATGGCGCGCAGGGCGAGCGGCACGATCTCGTCGCGCCGCTCGGGCGCCAGCGTGCTCATGCCCGCGATCATGATGCCGACCGAGCCCAGATTGGCGAAACCGCACATCGCATAGACCATGATCAGCGTGGCGCGCGGATCGAGCGCGCCTTTGGGCAGCGCCGCGAGGTTCAGATAGGCGACCAGTTCGTTGAGGATGGTCTTGGCGCCCATCAGGCTGCCGGCGGTCGCGGCCTCCTGCCACGGCACGCCGAACAGCCAGACCAGCGGCGCAAACAGCCAGCCGAAGAGGCGCTCCAGCGTCAGCGGCGCGCCGAACACCCAGGGCAGGTTCCCAAGAATCGTGTCGGCCAGCGCGACCAGCGCCACCATCACGATCAGCATCGCCAGGATCTGCAGATAGATCTTCAGCCCGTCCTCGGTGCCGCGCGCCACCGCGTCCATGCTGGAGCGGTATTTGAGATCAGATTCGCTGGCCGTCGCGACGCCGCCTTCACCGGGGATCATGATCCGCGCGACCAGGATCGCCGAGGGCAGCGACATCATCGAGGCGATCAGGATGTGGCCGAGCGCGCCGGGCACCACGTCCTTCAGGATGCTGGCGTAGAGAAAGAAGACGGTGCCGGCGACCGAGGCGAGGCCGACCGTCATCAGGATGAAAAGCTCGGCGCGCGACAGCCTGGCCAGATAGGGCCGGATCAGCAGCGGCGCCTCGACCATGCCGAGGAAGATCGTCGCCGCCGAGCCGAGCCCCACCGCGCCGCCAAGACCCATCAACTTGCGCAGCGCGAAGGCCATCGCGTTCACCACCAGCGGCAGGATGCGCCAGTGCCAGAGCAGCGCCGACAGCGCCGAGATCACGATCACCAGCGGCAGGATGGTGAACGCGAAGCTGACCATGCCCGCCGGATTGACGACCGCGAAAGGCGGCGCCGCGCCGCCGACGAAGCCGAACACGAAGGAGGTTCCGGCCCTGGTCGCCCCGGTCAGCGCATCCACCGCGCCGTTGAGCGCCAGCAGCGCGGCGCGCGCCGGCGGCACGTCCAGCAGCAGCAGCGCGATCCCCGCCTGCAGCAGCAGCCCCGCGATCACCGTGCGCCACGGAAAGGCGCGTCGGTCCTCCGACAGCGCCCAGGCCAGCGCCACGATGACGCCGATGCCGAACGCGGATTGGAGGTGAAGGAGCATGCCGGCCCAAAATGCCTTTCCCCTTCTCTCTACATGATTCCGTCGCCGAGAGGGGCGCCCTGCGCCGTTTCGCGCGTGCTTCGCGGCCGGCCCGGCAAAGACACCGCCGATCTCAGCCGCGAAAGGCCCAGGCCCTGCATCGATTGTAATAGGTGGCGTTCTGCCTCCATTGGGCAAGCTGCGGCGTGGTCAGCCGCTGCATCAGCGACCGCAGAGTCGCCCGGTCCCCGGCGCGGCAAGCGAAAGCGGCGAAGCCGTTCACATTCCACTGCGAGGGATAGCGCTTGAGGATATCCTGAAATCCGGCCTTCATCTTTCCCCAATCCGCCAGCGTGTCGCCAAGAACCACGCAGCCGCATCCGTTCGAGATGTGCCAATAGACCCAGGTGTACATTTCCTCGCCAAGCCGGTCCCGGGTCTGGTCGGCGGCATAATTCGCGAACCCTTCCATCTCCCGCGCGGAGCCGGACCACAGCGGTTCCAGTCGCTGCATGATCTGGTTGTCGACATCGTTGTAGTACCTGCCCCGTTTCATGCCTTCGAGAAAAATCGCCTTGACCGCCGGCTTCTGCCATTGCTCCTCACGGGCAAGCTCGATCATTTCGGCATACCATTGCGGATCGACGCTCGCCTTGGTCTTGCTCGCGCCGAGAATTTCGTCCGCCTGGCGCAACTGTGCGAAGAAGGGCTGCCATGCGCCCCGGGGCACGGTCTGTCTTGTGCCCGTGCCGCGGATTTTCCAGGCATATCCGATATGAAGATTGGCTAGGGCGATGGACGCGGCGGGGGACGGGGCTTTGCGGACCCAGTCGAGGGCGTTGTTGAAAGCGCCCTGCCACTGCGCGTCGGTCGCGCTGCCGCCGGACGGTGGCATGCGCAAACCTGCGTAGAACAGCGAAAGCTTCCAAATGCCGCTCGGCGTCCTTTCGCCGCTGATGCGATATTGTTCGGCAAGCCTGTTCAGCGTGTCGAATTGCCGGCCCGCCAGCAGCGCCGTGGCGCGGTGCTCGATGCCGTCGCGGATCGCCTGTTCGTTTTCCTCGGCAAGCGCCGGCTGCGAAATCGAGAGCAAGGCGACGAGAACGAAAATTCCGCGCATCATGGACCCTCGGGAGCGGCCGCAGCATAGGCGGCCGTGATTTCCGACCTGTTAAGAATTGCCATGACGCATGACGTCACCTCTAGGCGCGTCCATCCGGCCGCGTCCTGTCATGGCGGGCGGGGCCGTGGCAAAATGGGGGGATGGTGATTCCCCAAAGCTCCGAACGTCCCGCCGAAATCCGGGCCCTGGCCGGCGCGCGGGCGTTTCCGCCACTGATCCTGGTGCTCTTTCATTTCGGCGAAGGCCATCATTACCAGAACGTCTTCTGGTACGACGCGGTGGTGGCGAAGGGCTATATCTGGGTCGAGTTCTTCTTCGCGCTGTCCGGCTTTATTCTGGTGCATGTCTATGGCGCGCGCGCGGCGGCGTTCTGGCGCGACCGACGCGTCTATGGCGATTTCCTGAAGGCGCGGCTGGCGCGGCTCTATCCGCTGCACCTGTTCATGCTGCTGGCGATCCTGGCAAAGATCGTCGGCCTGCGCGCGCTGGCGGCGGCCGGCGGCTACCCCCCGATCTACGACGTGCCCTATCAGCCGATCAACACCTGGCCCACCTTCGTCGCCAACCTGTTCCTGGTGCAGGCGTGGAACATCTTTCCCTATCTGAGCTGGAACGGCGCGGCGTGGTTCGTCAGCGTCGAGTTCCTGCTCTGCCTGCTGTTTCCGATCTATCTGGTGCTGTCGCGCGGCGGCCTGCTGCGCGCCGTGCTGCTGATCGCCGTCGGCGCGGCGACGCTGGATGTCCTGGCGCGGACGTCCGGCCACGGGCTCGACATCACCTTCCACAACGGCATCTTCCGCGGCATGGCGGGGTTCGCCATCGGCGTGGGGCTTGCGATGCTCTATCGCCGGGCGATGGCGCTGGGCGCGGCGCGCCTGCCCGAAGGACTCTTCACGCTGGCGCAGACCGCCTGCGTCCTGCTGCTGCTCGATGCGATCTACCGCAGCGAATGGGCGCACAAGCCGTCCGACATCTATGTCGCGCTGGCGATGGACTTGCTGATCCTGGCGCTGGCCTTCGACCGCGGCGTGGTGGCGCGCGTGCTGCAGACGCGTCCGCTGCTGATGCTCGGCGAATGGTCCTATGCGATCTATATGGGCCAGATGGTGTGGCTGCTGGCCATCCGCTATCTCGAAAGGCGCGCCTATCCGCCGCCCGATACGCTGGTGCTGGGCCTGCGCTGGGCGGACCTGATCTGGTGGGGCGAGCCGATGGCGCTGCTGGCGGTCTGCGTGCTCTGGGGCGTGCTGCTGACGATCTTCATCGAACGGCCCGCCAATGCGCGGCTCAGGCGCTGGTTCGCGCGCGCCCGGACGCAGCCGGCGCCGGCTTGACCGTGCCGTCCGCCTGCGCCATCACTCCGCGATCCGAAATCGAGAGGGTTTGCCCATGACCATTCGCTTCGACGGCAAGGTCGCCATCGTCACCGGCGCGGGCGGCGGGCTCGGCCGCTGCCATGCGCTCGAACTGGCGCGGCGCGGCGCCAAGGTCGTGATCAACGATCTGGGCGGCGCGGTCGATGGCACCGGCGGCAACTCCGCCGCGGCGGACGCGGTGGTGAAGGAGATCGCCGACGCCGGCGGCACCGCGATCGCCAACGGCGCCTCGGTCAGCGACGACGCGGGCGTCGCCCATCTGGTCAAGCAGACGATGGACGCGTTCGGCCGCGTCGACATCCTGATCGCCAATGCCGGCATCCTGCGCGACAAGAGCTTCGCTAAAATGGAGCTGAAGGATTTCGACGCGGTCATGGCCGTGCATGTGATGGGCACGGTCAAGCCCGCCAAGGCGCTGTGGCAGATCATGCGCGACCAGCATTATGGCCGCATCGTCGTGACGACCTCGTCGACCGGCCTCTACGGCAATTTCGGCCAGACCAATTACGGCACCGCCAAGCTCGGCCTGGTCTGCTGCATGAACACGCTGAAGCTGGAAGGCGCCCGGGACAACATCAAGGTCAACGCGATCTGTCCCGTCGCCGGCACGCGGATGACCGAGAACCTGATGCCGCCGGAAATGATCCAGGCGCTGAAGCCGGAATATGTGACGCCGGCGGTGATCTTCCTGGCCAGCGAGGACGCGCCGACCGGCGTCATCGTCTCCGCCGCGGCGGGCGCCTTCTCCTCGGCGCAGATCGTGGAATCGACGGGCGTCAATCTCGGCCATGGCGCGACGGCGGACACGGTCGCGGCCAACTGGGCGAAGATCTCCGATTTCACCGGCGCACGGCACTTCACCATGGGCAACGAGCACGGCGCGCATTTCTTCGAGCTGCTGAAGAACGCGCCCGTCGCGCCCTGAGCGCCGGAAAAAACATGGCCGGGCTTGGGGCCCGGCCATGCGCAGATCAGGCGTTTCGCAGGATTTTACTTGCCGTAGACGCCGAAGGAGGGGCCCGGAACCGACCCGCCGAAGCTGGTCCAGGTGGTGCCGTCGCTGCCCGCCAGCGGGACGGAATCGATCTGGTCGGTCGAATTGAAATTCCAGGCGGCCCAGATGTCCGCGTCTTTGCTGTTGGTCGTGACGCCGACCCAGTAGGGCGTGCCGGCGGTGACCGCGACGCCTTTCTTGTCCTTGCCGACGGCAAGGTCGCAGCAATCGCCGAATGTGCCGAGACCGCTCGCCTTGAACGAGTGGAGCAGTTTGCCCGGCACGCCGCCGTCATCGGCGTAGAGGCCGATCACGATGGCGTTGGTGCCCTCGACCCAGCCCACGCCGACATCGATCTCGGTGACGGTGGCATCGTTCGCCGGCGTGAAGCCGGCCGCCAGCCAGATCGTCTCCCCGATCGGGCTGCTCGGGCCGGAGATGGTGTCGCCGTAGCAGCAGAAGTACAGGCCCTTCGGATAAAGCGTCCCGACGTTGCTGAAGATCGCCTTGAGACCCTTCTCGTGTGCCGGCGGCGTGGTGAACTTCGAAGACCCGCGCGCCACGAATGTCGTTCTCTTGTCTTTGCTCACGGATGTTCCGACGTTTCCGGCGGAGACCGCGGTGGTGCCAGCGAACGCCAGGACCACCAGTGCCAACAATGCTTTCTTGATCACGCTACCCTCCATTTGGTTAAAGACCCCACGGTGAGGGCACGATTTAACGTCGTAAATCGATCGGCGGCAATGATCCTTCTTGCCCTCAAAAGGGGCAAAAGCTGCGGTTTTTATCGTCAAAATCCACCATTTTTCCGAATTCAAATAATGAAGCAGATGGCGGGACTTATCTCCTAGTACGAACTTATCGCTAGTAAGCCGCGGCATCGATTACAAGGTTCGGACGCATGCCTTTTGCGCATGGCTGCCAGACGTTGCAGTGCAGCAAACGCTCCCCATGTGCAGTCCGGACGGCGCGGGGCCGATGCGGCAGCGCCGGTCCGCTTGCAACGGAGAGGCAGATGACAACGGATTCCTTCAGCGGCGAAGTCGCCGGCACGAGATATTTCAACTGGGCGATCATCGTCGGCGCGGCCGTGCTGCTGCTCGCCTCGGTCACCAACGATGCACCGAGACAGCCCGCCACGCAGACTGCCACGGCGCCGATCGAGACCGTGGTGGTGAGCGCCGCGGCGCATCGGGCGTCCTAGCCCGCGACCTCCTGGAGAACCACCTTGTGGCCCCAGAGGAACTCGACATGCGCCAGCACCAATTCCCTGGTCGCGTTGTGCAGCGGCACGCCGCGGTTCATGCGGTGCTCGAGCAGCAGGGTGCGGTTGCCCTTCAGGTCGGCGCCCGCGACCTGGATGTTGGCGTCGCCTGAGGTGTCGTACTGGCGCGCCAGTCGGCTGCGCACGGCACGGTAGCCGCGCTCATTGTGGATGGCGGAGACCTTGTAGGCGCCGTCATCCGCCTTGTCGAACAGCGAGAAGAAGCGGAAATCGCGCATCAGCTTGGGACTCAGGAACTGTTCGATGAAGCTTTCGTCGCGGTAATTGGCCCAGGCGTCCTTCAGCGCCGCCATGGCGTCGCCCGAGCCTGCCAGCGCCGGAAACCAGTCGCGATCCTCGTCGGTCGGCGTCTCGCAGATGCGGCGGATGTCGTCCATCATCGCATAGCCGAGCGCATAGGGATTGATCCCGTAATAGCGCTTGTCGTCGAAGGCGGGCTGGAACACCACGCTGGTGTGGCTGTGCATGAATTCGAGCAGCGCGCCCTCGCCGATCAGCCCGCGGTCGTAGAGCAGGTTCATGATGCGGTAATGCACGAAGGTGGCGCAGCCCTCGTTCATCACCTTGAGCTGGCGCTGCGGATAGAAATATTGCGCCAGGTTGCGCACGATGCGCAGCGTCTCGCGCTGCCACGGCTTCAGCACCGGCGAAGTCTTTTCTAGGAAATAGAGCAGGTTCTCCTCCGGCAGCCTGGCGTCGCCGCCGAACTCCTCGTCAGGGTCCGGCGTCGGCGGCGCGCCCGGCGGCTCGACGCCGGCGGGCAGCGTGCGCCACAGCTCGTTATAGGCTTCCTCCTCATGCGCCATGCGGCGGCGGTGCTTCTCGAGGATGCGCTCCTTCGAGGGCCGCGGCGGGCGGCGGTAGCGGAACACGCCCTGGTCCATCAGCGCGTGGGCGGCGTCGAGCACCGCCTCCACCTCGTCGCGGCCGTGGCGCTCCTCGCAGGCGGCGATGTAGCGCTTGGTGAAGGCGAGATAGTCGAGGATGCTCTCCGCATTGGTCCATTGGCGGAACAGATAGTTGTTCTTGAAGAAATGATTGTGCCCGAACGCGGCATGCGCCATCACCAGCGCCTGCATCGTCATCGTGTTCTCCTCCAGCAGGTAGGAGATGCAGGGGCTCGAATTGATCACGATCTCGTAGGCCAGCGCCGAATAGCCGGCGCGGTACATCGTCTCCTCGCGCGCGAACAGCTTGCCGAACGACCAGTGATTGTACATCAGCGGCATGGCGAGCGAGGAATAGGCGTCGAGCATCTGCTCCGACGAGATGATCTCGATCTGGTTGGGATAGACGTCGAGGCCGAGATCGTTGAGCGCAATGCCCTCGATGGCCTTGTAGGTCCGCTCGACGGTGGCGAAATCCCATTCGGATTCGGTGAAGAGGTAATTGGCCATTACGCGGCCTCCGTCTTCTTGAACAGCTCGTGGAACACCGGGAAGATGTCGGCGGGGCGGGCGATGCGCTTGGTGGCGAAATTGGGCCAGAGTTCGGCGACGGTACGGTAGGCCCGCCACAACTCGGCGCCGGAATCCTCGCTGGCGAAGACCTCCATCTCGCGCTCGTCCAGGATCTCGATATAGGCGTAGTACTGGCAGAGCGGCA